>NZ_AZFV01000050.1 GCF_001435815.1 Companilactobacillus nantensis DSM 16982
GGAGTTATGTCACAGCCCCTTTTCTATCTCTTAATTCTTCTAAGAACAATTGTACTAACAATCAAAATAATTACTAAATTTCCAACATTTTATTCATCTTCTACAAAAATGTACACTTTTGTTAACATGATTATTTCTGTATAAAATATGTATTACTAGATCAGAATATAATTAAAATTCTTTACATAAAGATAGAATCACAACAATTTTCAACTCAAAATCATTGTGATTCCATTTATTTTTCATTAATAGCTAGATTCGAACGTATAGCACTGAAAAATATCATCTTAAAAAATTATCGTGTCGTAGCATCTCTTTTTTGAATATATTCATTTGTTGCCACTTTCCAATAGTTTCCTGAATCACCTAGATAAGCACCCCATCTTGATCCAGGTGCTAGCCCTTTATTTGCTGGCATCAATGTGTTCCTAGAATTAAAAGAATATACTTGAGCATAAGGGTGTGCAATTATCGTTATTGTATACTTTTTGGCAGCCATCATTCTAGTATATGTCTTAATTTCATTATTACTATCATTGTCAGCCGTATTATTATTCTCTTTTTGGTTCAAAGCAGTATTACTTTCACTATTTGAATCTTGGTTTCCAATAATTTCAAAATCATCTTTTTTCGTTAATTCCGAATTATAATCAGTTGATTCATTTTTTATATTATCAGACTCATCGGTAGTGAAATCATTTAATGAATTAGTTTCAACTTCGTTATCATTAACCAAGTCTGAATCATTTTCCACATCATTATAAGAAAACGCAATGTCAGATTTATCTACAGAATCACGTTGTATGCTTTCTTTACTAATATCATTTGAGTTAATAGTATCTGCATTTACAGTTGTACTAGTGCCAATGAATAATACCCCTACCCCCATTGCAACTGTGCTTGTTAAAATACTTCCTAATTTCATATCTATATTCCTCTTTTTCCTATACAAATAACATACACTTAGTAACAGAGTTTTTCAATATTTTTTTATTAACACAATATTTTTTTACATTATTATTTTTTTTTAGTTCTAAATGTCCTTTTACATCAACATATCATATGTTAAACTTGGTTCAAATTAAAGAGGGGGAGTTAAGCATGAAAAAAATTTTAATAATCACTGCTCTTACATTAGCAACCGTTTTTGCAAACGAAAACATCGTCAGTGCATCCATTGGTAACAACACAGGTTACACAGACAAATTAGTTTCTACTTCTGAAAATAGAAAAGAAACTGGGAATGTCTATCAGCGATTACCTAATTATAATGGCAAGGATATGATTATGATTGACCTAGATTCTAACTCGAAAAGAAGTGGCATAGATTTATATAAAATGAAAAACGGAAATTTGATAAACACTGGCAATAAAATTAGTCAGTTCAATAATCATCGTGCTATCTTCTGGAAAGCTAATTATATAAAAATCAATGGATATGACTATTGGAAAATCGGTAACAATCTATTTGTTGATTCCTCAAATATTTTCAAATTAAATGCAAAGCGCATGCAAGAAGTAGGTCAGGAAATTCAAGATTTTGGAAACTTTTATAAAAATACCGATCATAATAAACAGAATATAGATACAATAAAAGTCAACAATAAAAATGCTACCAATGTACCTGTAATGTCTCTTCAAAACGATGGCTCTTTTGCTTTGATTAAAAATAAAACATTATCAAATTATTCGGTTTGGCAAACAGATCAAGTTAAAAAATATAACGATAATATTTATTGTCGCATATCAACAAATGAATGGATTAACGCAACTAGTTACGTAGTTAAAAATAATACACAAGTTATATAAGCAAAAAGCAGACCAATTATCTCGACGTCAATAACGCAAAGATAATTATGTCTGCTTTTTATTTATAATTTAATCAAATAGTATTAAATTCTAATCCAATCGCCCACCCACTTGTCGGCTGAGTAATTAAATTGTCTCTTATATGCATGCCCATTAATATTTTTAAATCTCCATTCAATTATGGCACTGCGCGGTTGAATTTTAATTTGATTGGATTTATTAATGTTCTCACTATTAGACGCATCCGCGGTATCCGCCTGTGCTATTGTCGTTGTTATTGGCGAAACCAAAGAAACCACAATTAAAGAAATCATTATATTTTTTTTCATTTTCACTATTCTCCATTTTTTATTGGTAATCCCCGTATAGATTGGTCCTTTAAATTTGATACTTCACCACTATTATTACCATCAATTATTAAATAATAATGATTTCCCCTTTTCAGAATATAATCATTACCACTCTTTTTAATACTACTAGTAGATACAACTTTTTTAGGCGATGCATAATATGGTTCGAAAATCGTTGAAGTTAACAAAAGAGGTAATAATAGTACTAGAGCCAAAATATACTTCGAAGTATGCTTATAATCATATTCATTAAGTAAAAACTTTATTCTATTCACCAAAGAACTGCTCTCACTTAATGTGAAATTGGAAACTAGCCCACTCTCATTAAATTTAGTAACAGACTCTTTTGAATTTACGGCTTTACTAACGGAAACTAAACTTTCTACGTACTGAAAATAATCATTTGAGTTCATATTTTCAGTAACTTTTTGATCAACTGACATTTCAATAATTAAATTTGCTTGCTTTTTAAATGTGTATATTGGAATGAACCACCAATATATGCATTCTATAAATTCTAATAGTAATTTTTTAATCAAATCATTATTTTTTATATGTTGAATTTCATGATTTAAGATGATTCTCTCGATGTCTTTATTAGAAATATAATTTGGTAAAAATATTTTAGGCTTTATTATTCCAGCAACGAAAGGAGAATGATTAAAATTGAATTTACAAATAGTAAATCTATCCCCATTATCATTTAATCTAATTTCTTTAGTTATTTTAGAGCTAGAAAAAAGACTATTTAAACTTTTTTTTACTTTGAAAAAATTATATGAAAGAAATAGTAACCTAACAAAAATTCCCACTAACCAAATCAAAATTAATATTTGAAAAATATCGATTTTGAACAAAGATAATACCACAAAACTTTTTTTTCCCATCTTATACAAACTTGGTAAAATAACTGTGGAACGTATCGTCCTTGTATTAGAAAATTCAACTGGCAAAATCAGTCTCAAAAAAATAGGTAGACTTAATATGAGAAGAAAATCAGTCCTAATTAATTGCGATAATTTTTTAGACTTTAATATTAATTGAAGAAAACAAATCAAAATTAGTGTTAGTAGCAATGATACTATTATCGAGGATATCGATATTCTCATTTCTCTAAACCATTTATTTCTTTTTTCTTTTGCTTAATCATATCTTCTATTTTATCAAGTTCAGCATTATCACTTTTTCCAATAAAGTTTGTCAGGAAGTTGCTAATACCCTTCTTAGTCATAAGGGATTCGTAATAATCCTCTTCTGATAAGTTAGATATATATTTTCTAGTTAATACAGTTCCACTGTAGCCAATTGAATCAGCAATAACAAGATTTCGTTTTAAAAGTGTTCTCATTGTTGCTTGAACAGTATTTAGTGTTAGATTTTCCTTTTTTTTTGAAATTTCACGTGATGAAAGTGCCTCTTCAGAATCCCATAAGATTTTCATAATGTCAGCTTCCCTGCTAGTCAATCTTTTTTCTTTCATAGAATCATCTCCACTTAAATATCATGTTTAATTATACTTTGTCAGTAAAAAAAAACAACGTTAAATTTAATTCATCAATAGCAATTTAAAGGTTATCAAAGATTAGTAATAAAAATTATTTTTTCTCTACTTTGATTACTTTTTCAATAAGCCGAAAATAAATGTGAATAAACCTTCGTTTTACTAAGATCTATTCACACTTATTTTGGTTTATTTATATTCTATATCAAAGTTGAGAAATATCCCGGTATCTGCTTTTTCTATCTCTTAATTCTTCTCAAAACAATCGTACTAATAATCAAAATAATCACCAAAGCTGCTCCAATAACAGTCTGGCTAACGTGAAACATACTCAAGCCAAAGATGACTATAAAGGCAACGAATCCTAAAACCATCCCTTGTGTTAATCTGTCCATGGGTTTCCCCCTATTTTTTGAATCTCATAATCAAGGCGATTGCATAAATGACCAGACCGACTAAAACAGCATAAATAATACTTTGTAAAATGCCATTCATCCGTAAAGTCGAAACGATAGCAACCACTAACCCAGCTACCAACGCTACAACCAACATTTCAATCATCTGACGCATTCAATCAACCCCTTTACTTTAATACCAAGTGTACACTTTTGTGAAAGCGCAGACAAAAAAATACACTAATAATTAAATTAGTGTATTTTCTAAAAACTATTTCAAGGTTGAATCTGATGCTCTAATCCATTCATCAGTTGCGACACGATACATCTTTTGACCCTTGATTGTTGCTGAACGGTCTGTGTACCATGGAGTATTTGTATCTAGCGCACGGTCAATGATTACTTGTCCACGACTGTTATAAACAGGTGTGACATCTTTACCATTTGTTGTAGCTACAGTTTGTAGTGGTGTGTACTTGTAGACATCACTAGCTTTTACATATTCGTTTGTAGCAACACGATAGTATTCAGATCCATTGATTGATACTTGTTGATCAATAATCCAGCTTGAACCTTCTGAAAGAACAACATCGTTATTTAACTTACCATTCTTGTCATAAATCTTGATGTAACCATTTTTTGGATATCCAGAAACAATATTGTCCTCAGTTTGGTCAGATTTTTGAACATAAACAGTTGATTTCGGTGTGTCTTTATCGATTGTGTAGTTTACATCATCAGCACTAACAAAAGCATATCCTGTTGGAGCCTTAAGAACGATGGTTGAACCATTAGCTCCCTTACCAGCTTGTGTACCTACTTCTTTGCCAGAATCTTGGTCAACATAAGAAATATTGTATGGTGTGTCAGCAACTACAACATACTTAGTTACGTTTTGATTATTCTTGAGTAAGATAAATCCATTATCAAGGATAGATGCAAATGCATAACCTGATGGTGCAGTTAAGCTTACATAATTACCAAAGCTACCTGTTCCTTTAACTTCTGTACCAACAGTTTGATTACCATTATTCTTGTCTTTGAAAGTTACCGTATAACCTAAGGCATTATCACTATCAGTTAATTTTTGAATATAAATATCCTTTGTTGGTTGATCAGCATTAAGAGTTTGAGAACTATCTGATGGGTTTACTAACTTATAACCAGTTGGTGCACTAAGTGGAACATCCATACCATTATTACCAGTCAAAGTTTTGCTTTCTGAATAATCATCATTGATACTCTTAAAGTTTATTTTGGTAGATGCATCTTTAGAAACAAAATATTCTTTAAAGTTTTTATTAGCAAAATCAAAATCAGATAACGATGACTTTGTTACTGTATATCCTAATTGTGATACTGCATTTTGAACTTCAGAAGCTGGTATTGGAGTTTTGGAATCAGTTTTTAGGCCAAAATTATGTGTATATACTATATTTCCAGATTTTGGATCTTTATACACGGCCGTTGGGTAATAATTTGACTCAGTTGAATCAGAGCTTATAGCCATAGTATTGGTATATGTAATTGGTTTATTTGTACTATTATCTTTAATTTCATTACCTTTAGAATCAATTGCTGTTGCAGTTAAATCATATTGCCCAGAACTATCATTATCATTACTATTAACAATTGACACTTTATACAATTGATTATTCTTATTCTGAATAACCATCGGTTGCTTTATGAACTCAGTCGCATCCGATACGGTTTTAGGTACCAGTGACCAATCTGGTGCAGAATAAAGATTTACCGTTCTGTTAGCTGAAATACCTGAAGAAACATATGAATCACTTGGTGTAAAGGTTATTGTAACTGGATTTATATCAGAAGTAGACACTTTTCCACTGGAAGTAACGTCAGTTCCATTTTTGTTTCCTTTAGCATTATTTCCATTAATTGTATTAATAGAAACACTACCAATATCTGTTGCAGCTGAATTGATGGCATCTATGTCATCTCCTAAATCAGTGACACCACTATTATTATCTCGCTTGAAGTTCATCACTTGATTGCCATCAAATGACACCGTTGGTTTAGCATAATTATATTTAACATTAACAGTCTTAGTAGTTCCATCTAATGTGTAGCTAACTTCTTCTACAAAGCCAGTAGTATCGTTAGACTTAACAACCTTCATAGGAACTAATTGTTCACTATCATCAACAACGTTCAATTCGCCTTGTAATACTTTACTAAATTCAGTCTGAGTCTTTTTACCAAAAATAGGTGCGACTTTTATTGTCTGATTATTTTCCAAATCAGAAAACTTAGTTTGAGAGTTCACCTTATTAGCAGTAGAACTCGAATTGAGTAAATCGTTGATAACTTGAATAACGTTGTTAGCAACTGAATTCTTAAATTCACTTGTATCAACGTTTAATAATTTGTTTGATGTACTTGCAGCTTGAACGACTGAAGTATTTGCCCCTAAAATGGTGCTTGATAGCAAAATACCAGCCAAAACCATTTTCTTATATTTTTTCATAAACACATATCTCCCTGATAAATTAATATATATCTATATACCCTAAGAATATCAGTTATGCAGAAAAAAAGAAGGCATTATTTGTCGAAAATGTCTTCTTTATTGAAAAAATTTAACCAATATTTAAATATTTATAAGTTATTTAGGATTTTATTCTTTACGGCGGTGTCGCATGTATTTATCGTGATCTTTTTCCATGCCGCACAAGTACACAGCCGACAAAATGACGATCGCAAATAGTGCTAACACTGCGTTTGGTTGGTTCAGAAAAAAGAGTCCTATGGCAAGTAATACCAATACAACAATTGATAATCTCAGCGTGACCCTCGGTATTTTATCTTTCATAAGTAATTACCTCTTTGCTTTGAGATTGTACTCCTATTATGAAAGCTTTTGAGTCAGCACGCAATCACGACGCTTACAAATTTTATAATTTTTCACCGTTTGATTCGATGACTTGCTTGTACCAGTAGTAACTCTTCTTTGGTGTCCGACTGAAGTCACCTTTATTATCATCGTCACGATCAACGTAAACAAAACCATAACGTTTGGCCATTTGACCAGTACCAGCTGAAACTAAATCAATACAGCCCCAAGGTGTATAACCAATCAGATCAACGCCATCTTTAATAGCTTCTTTCATTTGTTCAACATGACCTTTTAAGTAGTCGATTCGATAATCATCATTGATTGAACCATCTTTTTCAACTGTATCACGGGCACCGAGGCCATTTTCAACGACCATAATTGGAATACCATAGCGACCATAAACGTCATTTAGATACCAACGAAGGCCTTTTGGATCCATACTCCAGCCCCATTCACTGTATTTCAAGTAAGGATTTTTAACACCCGTTGAGAAGTTTCCAGCAGCGTCACCCTTACTCTTATCAGTTGTCAAAGTATTAGATGAGTAGTAACTGAAACTGTAGTAATCAACCGTTCCCTCTTTCAAAATTTCTTCATCTTCAGCTGTAATATTCAGCTTAACATTGTGTTCATCCCAGAAACGTTGGGCAAAGTGTGGATAAGCACCACGGACTTGAACATCGCCACAATAGTAATTATTAATTTCATTAGCTAATTGTGCTTTCAAAACATCGTCTGGATTCGATGTTAATGGATAATTGACGTTACCAGCAATCATACAGCCAATCATGTTGTCAGAATTAATTTTGTGACCAACTTTAACAGCTAAAGCACTAGCAACGAATTGGTGATGCAAACCTTGAAGGTTATTTTGAATTTCTGCATCTGACATATTGGGATTGAATGGAGCTGAACCATCTTTCATTGGCAAACCGAGTGACATGTAGCCACCAAACAACATTCCAATATTGATTTCGTTGAAAGTTAACCAGTATTTAACTAAATCTTTGTATTCAGTAAATAAAGTTTCCGCATATTTAACGTAGAAATCGATAACTTTGCGACTGCCCCAACCACCATATGCTTCAGTTAAATGGTAAGGCATTTCGTAATGAGAAATCGTAACTAATGGTTCAATGCCATATTTATGACACTCTTCAAAAACATTACGATAAAAATCGAGTCCTTTTTGATTTGGCTTAGCATCATCGCCATTTGGAAAAATTCTCGTCCAAGCAACTGACATTCGATAAGTTTTATAACCCATACCAGCTAGTAACTTAATATCTTCCTTGTAGTGGTGATAAAAATCGCTACCTTGGTGAGATGGATAATAAGCGCCCTCTTTAATATCTTTGGTGAAGACACGTGGCTTGTCGTAAGTTCCACCTAACAAAAGATCAGCGGTACTAACACCTTTACCGTCAACATCCCAGGCACCTTCGTATTGATTAGCAGCAGTGGCGCCACCCCATAAAAAGTTCTTTGGAAATACACTCATATGAATTACTCCTTCTTTTTTAACTATGTTTATATGGTAACGCTTTCTAAATGGAAAAATAAACAATTAATTTTCTGTTACATTGAATTTCAATATATTTATATTGTTTATCGATATAAAAAGACGTAAAATACATTTAACAAATAATAGGAGCATTTATTATGAAAATCAAAACAACCTTGCTTAAAGTAGTTACTGCTGGTATCGATGCCTTCGTTTTATTGTTTAGCCTGATGCTAATTTTGGGATTATATACTTCACTTCGGGACTATTCGGTAGTTCCCTTTCAAATCACAACTATAATCGCGTTGATAGCAACTTGCCTAGTCGTTTTTGTTATCAGTTTTTTTCTATTCAAAATTTTTCATTTAATTGATCAGCATAATTTTTTTACTCAACAAGCATTACATTTTGTTCGTACCGTTCGTTACTTGTTCATCACAGCTTCTATAACTTTAGCCGGAATTCTCCCATTTGTTTATTATTCGGCTAAGCACGGAGATGCCCCTGGAGTAATGTTTATTGCCTTTGCTTTTGTCCTAGTTCCATTAGCAATTGCGGCTTTCATTTCTGTCATGGAAAAAATACTGATCAATTCCATTAAATTCAAGCAAGAAAATGAACTGACAATTTAGGTGGCTTATGATAAAAATAAATTTAGATTTACTCCTCGTTCAACGAAAAATGACTGTGACTGAATTAGCCGAAAAAGTGGGCATCACTCAAGCCAACATTTCTATCCTAAAAACTGGTAAAGCTAAGGCTATCCGCTTTTCAACGCTCGAAAAAATTTGCCAAGTTTTATCATGCCAACCGGGTGATATATTGGAATATGTCCCTGACGATTCGTCCAATTAACTAAATTCATTTAACTTCACAAAACTATCACAAATTATTTAAAATATATGAAAATACCTATGGTAGAATTAATGAAAAGGTAAATGAAAGGAGTCTTCAAAATGTCTGAAAAGATAATTGCTGTGGCCCTGGATATCAACAAGATTCCCTATGTTAATAATATTGAAGTTATTTTTACACCTGGGAAACAAAAAATTTGGTACACATCAAATACTGTGTCGATAGAAATTCCAAGATACATTAAAATAGGTGATGCCATTTTAAACAACCTAATTAAAAAGTTTTCAAAAAAATCAAAACGACTCGATCGACTCGAATTTAATTACTTTGCTAAAAAAGTTTCTAAGCAACTTAAAAAGACAGATTACTACGATTTAATTTTTGAAAATGATCAATTAAAAAATCAAGTTATGTCAAAACTCAATAGTCGTAAAACATATCGTGTTAGAAATAGTAAAAGAGCTTTATCCGCTGAAGGATAAGGCTCTTTTTTTATATGCTATCTAGAATTGAGATATATCAACCAAAACAATTTATATATAAAACTAATACACTAGCCTCCGAATGCGAAAAATACAGGCAACAGTGCAAGTGGCGTTAAGGCTTTAGCCTTTACACCACGGGACGAGTTTTGAAATTCGCGTACTTTGCGAAGTTCAAAATCGAGCCGAAAGACCTTGGCTTTCGGCGGTCCCCACAGCAGCCTGTATTTTTCGTGTTCGGAGGCGGACCTCCTCAAAAAAAATAGGGGCTGTGACAAAAGTCCTTA
>NZ_AZFV01000051.1 GCF_001435815.1 Companilactobacillus nantensis DSM 16982
CTAACTTTGGGGGTATAGGTCACCAATCAAAATTGATTGGTGTTTTTTTCCTGTCTTCAAACAAACTAATATTCAAATTATTAAACTAGCCGGAGGGTGCAAGCAACAAAGTCAGCAGTGATAGTGGTGTTGGTGCTTTAGCACCTACACCACAGGACGTGTTTTGAAATTCGAGTGATCTTCTCGCAGTTCAAAACCGAGCCTGGAGACCTTGGCTCCAGGCGGTCCCACAGCAGACTTTGTTGCTTGCACCCGGAGGCGCCACATGACTAAAGTCATATGAATCTTATGACCTATCTCAATAGTTTAAAAATAAAAATCATTATATACTTCTAACTGTTGAAAAATAAATAAACATATTTTTGCACAAGCAATAAATTTCTAAAAATATAGAAAAAAATTTACAATAAAATGTGTATCTTACCAGTTGTGCAAATATGGACAGAACAGGGGTAACTAAATGACCTTACTAGAGTTAAAAAATGTAAAAAAATCATTTATGTTAAATAAACAAGAATTTCCAGTCTTAAAGGGTATTGATCTCAAACTTGACCGCGGTGAGTTTGTCTCAATCCTTGGTGAATCCGGTGGTGGTAAAACTACCTTACTTAATACTATCGGTGGCCTAGATTCACAATTTCAAGGTGACATTTTTGTTAACGGAAAATCCTTGAAGAAGGGTTCAGATAAAGCCTTAGATGAGTATCGTAGCCACACCGTTGGTTTTGTCTTCCAAAGTTTCCACTTGATTAGTCATTTGACGATTTTGGAAAACGTGATGGTTCCACTCGAAATGTCATCATTGAGCAAATCACAACGAACAGACCGTGCAAAATCACTTCTTGCCAAAGTTGGTCTTTCAGAACATCTCGACAAGCATCCCAACCAATTATCAGGTGGTCAAAAACAACGTGTTGCTATTGCCCGTGCTTTAGCCAATGATCCTGAAATCATCATTGCTGATGAACCAACAGGTGCTTTGGATTCTGAAAATACTGAAGAAGTATTGAAGATTTTGGATGAAATTGCTAAAGAAGGCAAATTGGTTATTGCCGTTACTCACTCCCAAATCGTTGCTGATTACGGAACTCGAGTAGTTCACTTGCAAGATGGTAAAGTTGATTCCGATAAGAAATTACGTGACTCTTACCCAATTCCTAACGAAATATCAACCGAAAAGAAAATTACTCACTTAAGTTTTGGTGACACTTTCCGTTTAGCCTGGGAACATATGCGTTACACCAAAGGACGGAATATTTTAATCATCATTGGTGCCGCTATTGGTATCTTCTCCGTGATTTTTATGCTCGGCTTAGGTTCCGGTATTACTGGTTACATCAATGGCGAAATGACCAAACAAGTCAATCCTAATGCCATCCAAGTAACCAAAACAGTTTCACGTGATACAACTGATCCTAACAGTATCAACATGAGTAATTCCGATGTCAGTCGGTTCAAAAAAATCAAGAATGTTAAAAAAGTTGAAAAAGCTTATTTCGCACAATCACCAAAGATTAACTACGATAGTAAGAATGTTTCAGTCCAATTTTTCCAAACTTGGAACGCTACTGAAAAGCCGGACGATATCACTAAGGGTAAAAAACCAGGAAGTAATCAAATTATCCTTCTAAAATCTGACGCACAAAAATTAGATAAAAAGAATTACAAAGATATGGTCGGTAAAACCGTTAAGATGTACGTTACAAGTCTTGATAAGAACAACCAACCTACGCAAATTACAATGAACTTGAAAGTTTCTGGTATTATCAAATCTGGTTCATCTGCTGTAACATACAACACACTTGAATCAGCTGCTAAGGATGCAAACGTTGCTATCAAACCTAACTTTGCCACTTTGACAGTTAATAACACCTTGAACGTTAAAGGTGTCCAAGAAAAAATCAAGTCATATAAAGCAACAATTGATAAGAAAAAACAAAATAGATATACCATCACTGGTGTCGGTGCCATCATTGATTCATTGAACACTTACCTAAGATTAGCCTTTGATGTACTTGCTGCAATCGCTGGTATTTCCCTACTAGTTTCAGCAATCATGATTATCGTTGTACTTTACATCAGTGTTTCCGAACGTACTCAAGAAATCGGTATTCTCCGCGCTATCGGTGCTAGAAAGAAAGATATCAGAAATATGTTTATTTCCGAATCATTCTTAATCGGCCTCTTGTCAGGTGTCTTCGCTTCAATCATTGCTTGGCTAGTACAGTTGGGAACCAATTCCATTGCCCAGAGTGCTTTCAAAGCAACAATTGTCTCAATCTCTCCAGGTAACTTTATCTTTGGTATCGTTATCAGTATTATCATCAGTTTATTAGCTGCTTTAGCTCCATCAAGACGTGCTGCTAAACTAGATCCTCGTGATTCATTGACCGATGAATAATAATTAATTGCAAATAAGATTGTGGATTAAATATGATCTGCTTTTAAAAGCCAGAATAAATGAGACTAGATGAATTTATCTAGTCTTTTTTGTTTTGATTCAATCTTGATAATCCATTTTCCAAACCATAAGTTACATTATTAGCTACATTCAAAAACCAATTAACTAGCCTTTGGAAGCAAAAACTGCTTAAATAGAAAATCTTTTTAAGCAAAGTCTAAGGAAATTTTGTATAATTGAGTTTCGGATATACAACATGTGACATTTCTGTGAACTTTCACCGAATGTCTTCCTATAGAATAGGTTGTCTTGTATACTTGTTTTGTCAACATAATGGAGGAATGCGAATGTTTTGTCCAAATTGTGGCCATAAAGTAGACCCAGATCAAAAATTTTGTGATAACTGTGGTTGGGCCCTTAAAAATAAAAAAACTGAAGAATCACCTGAAACAAAAGATGATGACACGATTCGTTCATTGTCTGAAATTGAAAATGAGTTAAACGAGGAAGAGCCAACTCAAAAGGCCAAACCTGTTGAGCAACCTCATTTACAACAAGCTCCTGATCAAGAACGTGAATATGGATCATTCGACCATCCTAAAAAGGAACAACCTGCCCCAGCACCTAAGCAGACAGCAACTACCCCACGTCCTGATCCTGAACCTGCAATGAAAACTTACGAAGGTTCGAATCGCTCTTCTTTTAGTAAATCAAGTGCAACGGAACCTATCGATGATAAAACACAGGTATACAGCAAAAACGATTTCAATCCAATTTCTCAAAAGCCTTATAAAAAAGCTGAACCAGAGGAATCATTCAAACAAACTTTCAATGATCCTATTAAAGATCCAATCAAAAATCCTTTTGAACCCACTGAAAGTGAAAAACGTGCAGCTGAGGCTAAAAGAAAAGCTGAAGAAGTGGACCCCAACGATGGTTTCGTTCACAATATGATGAAATTTGCGAAAAATAATGCTTATGTCAGTATCTTTGCCGTAATTATCACCGCAATTTTATTAGTCGTTAAGAGAAACTACGGTTATATTGCTTTAGCTATCGTTATTATTTTATGGTTCTTACTTTCACAACTTCGTCACGGAAATGAGCTTGGTGCCAACAAAGCCTTGAAACATGAAACTTCTCTCAAAAAAGATTCAAATAACGGTTCTAGTTCAAAAACGCAAACATATAATGAACGTCCCGCTAAAACTAAAAAAGAAGCTCGTGACAGATATGAAACTGCAGCTGATCGTTTGAGACCAAATCAAAAGACAACTACGCAAAAAATAATTATCTTTTCATCAATCATTGGTTTCATCGCTTCTGTTGCCGGTCCTTTCCTTGATGGACTCTCACTATCAGGAACCATTGCCAATGCCGCTAACTACACTGCTAACAACTTAGGCGCTCAACCAACTTGGATTACTAATGGATTCTCTGCCATTCGTCTAATCTGTTTCCTTTCACCAGTCATCGCTTTGATTGCTGGCTGTTTCAGATCACGTGGTAGTATCCGTTTGGTAAGAATCTTTACTTTCCTACCTACAATCCTTTATGCGGCACTCTATGCAGCTTTAAATGCCGGTTTGGTAAACTCATCTGCCATTACTGGTCAAGTAGTTGTAAACGCTAGTCGTTCCTTTGGAATGAGTTTCTACGTTTTACTTGCAACTTCAGTTATTTCATTGATTATGGCTTATACTTTACGTCCTAAAATTAAATAATTTATGTAATAGACCTTTCGAGGTCTATTTTTTTACTCAAAATCCGATAAATAATTTTACAATAAATTAGATATATGTTTAAACACATTCCGATATAATTATATTGCTCAGTATATTGGAGGTGCTTTTATGAAACATCGCAAATATGCCAAAACAATTATCAAGATTTTTTGCTTACTAATCTTTCCCCTAATTCTACTTGCTTTGACGACTAAATCGACCGATCATCAACTCAAAGCTGACGAGGAGGATGTTGTCGTATCACCCAAATTCAAGCCGACCAAGGACCCGAAAAAGTTCATTGGAATTTGGTTAACTAGTGGTTACGACTTACAGCCACAAGAGAATTACTATACAACTGTCGGCGACCCCGTCACTATCAGGACCAATACCGGACGGTCAGTTTGGGCAGTTTTAACAGGTATCTTTGACGGTATCCATTTTCGGTGGTGGGAAACTCCCGACGGTAGCAATTGGTCAGAAGTTGACAAAAATAATAATGGTCAAAAAAAGAATTTCACTGTCACACCGACTGAAGTTGGAACCAATTGGTATCAATTAGATACACAATTTTACACGTATATCACTTGGTATTTAAAAACTCATCTATATTCTCAAGTAACAGCCGTTCATGCACTAGAAGAAGCTGTAGATGCAATCTCGCTTGACGTAACTGTCGACGATGATTATTTATACAACACCAGTGATCAACTATCGAATACAACCTATGCTCACGCCAAACCAACCCCTGTCAATGCAACCGGAAAAATCACTTGGTCAATTGACAATCCAGATTTAGCGACAATCGATGAAGATGGTCAAATCACTGCTAACAGTAATGGAAAATCAGGTATGGTGAAAGTTACCGCCACCATGACAAACACTGATACACCTGATATTCAAGGGACTACGGACGTTGAAATCGGCGGTGGTTTAGATGACCAGACAGTTAAATCTGGATCAAGTGCCACTTATACTCTCAAGGGTAATACTGGTGGCGATGGTGACGACGATGATGGCACGACAGGTACAATTACAGTTGATTGGTATAAGTACATGCCCGGTTCTAATAACAAAGTTCAAGTAGCTTCCGGTGACAGTACTACCTATGTTACTGACACAGTTAATATGGATGATGACGAATCATATTTTCAAGCAGTTGTTACTTTGAAATCTGGTAAAGTTACTAAAACCATCACTTCTAACAAAGCCAAACTAACTGTCATCCCTTCTGGTGAACCAGACATCGATATCAACAATACCATCACAAATAATACTTATACTGACGATAAAGATACCGATTTACTTTTAAACAAAGTTATTAATGGTGACAACATTTCTTATCACAACACACTAACTAATCAAAGTTTGGATGGAATACTCAAAAATAGTAACTACGTAATTCCACTACGAATGAATACACAAGTTAATCAAGTGAAATTAAATAATCAAATACTTACTGCAGACCAATACACAGTTATTCCTGATGCAAGCAATAATGCCGATGATCTCGTTATTAATTCAGGCAATATTAACATTAACGAAACCATAACAATTGACGTCGATACTACTGTCCAAAATGTTACTCAAAATAATACTTTTAAAGGCACACCATACATTTATGGAACCAATAATGATGGAAATATTTACCGTCGCGAAACATCTAACGAAGTTATCAACTACCTATCTAATCAAATAGAACCGACAATTCAAGATATTGATTATGGAACAATTACCACTTATTCCCAAAGTGTCCTCAAATATCGCCCAGACAAAGCAAATAATCCTAACAATATCATTGATATAAATGACAATCGTCGGGATAAAAGTGCTGTTCAACTTTACCTTTCGCAAGATGATAATTTTCTACATGAAAATGGTGAAACACCTTTACCAGTCAGCTTACGTTATTACAACAACGGCGCTCATCAAAATATTTTAAATAATAAAACATTGATTTCTTCTTCAGAGCTCGGTAATGAATTAGCCTCAATCAGTTGGCAACGACACGAAGGACTCTTATTATATGTCGATAGCTTGCCACTATTAGCAGGCAAATATAGTACGACTCTCAATTGGCATTTTGAAAATAGTCTTTGATATTTACGATTTGTGTAAATTCATTCATAGTTAAAAATAATTTTAATTACACAACTGAATAGCCACTGGCGGTGAATCGAATCCTCACACAGCCAATGGCTATTTTTCAGCTCTCAGTATGGAATATATTTTAAAATCCAATTAATTATAGTTTTACGCACAATATCGTTAATCATTTTATTAAAATATAAGTTTGATTTTTTGTCCTCTTTTCAATATCATGTTCTATATGCCTGAAATCGGTATAGACAAATATTTAAAGGAGTCCGCTCATCCAACCAATTTTTAAAGTTAAATTATCCCCAAAATTACTGCTATTATTTTTTATTATACTTGCATTTATCCTAACTTTTGTCAGTACCAACATACTAGCGGCTGACACTAATGATTATCCAGATGGATACTACGAACCTTCTCCCAATGCTACAAGAGTCGGTCCAATGTATACAACATCTGGTATTATCAACCAAGTTCAAGATAATTATTACGTCAACCCTGGCAAGTCAGTCGAAATTTCTGCTGACGGTCGGAGGTCTCTTTTGGATGTCCGTTATGGAAAAAATCGTGCGTTGAACTATGAGTGGCGCATGGCTTCAAATAGCGAAAAATGGCATACCATTGGCACTAATTCAAAACATTTATCATTTACACCGGAAAAAGACGAAACATACTGGATTCAATTAAAAATCAGCTATCCTTTTTGGGATTTTCTGGCATTACTGACTAATGGCCCACCCACAATTAAATACATCTATTCCCAAGTTGCCAAAGTAAACGTTATTCCTGATCCCATCAAAGCTAATCAACTTGAAATTGCCACAGATACTGACTACATTTACAATCGGCCTAATTTTTTCAACGGTCAGTCAATCTACGCCACTGCTCACACCAAGCCTCTCAATACGACTGAACAAGCCACGTGGTCACTAAGAGATAAGGACAGCGAACTAGCGCACATTGACAAAGATGGAAAAATCACCGCTAACGTTTTAGAGGACGGTATTCACAAATCAGGTGAGATCCAAGTTTCCGCCACCACTAACCATAACTTCTTCGATGCCGATTTTCTTCATGCAACTAAAACCATCCAAGTTGGTGGTGGGCTAATGGACGTTCACGCTACCGTCGGGAACGAGGCTATTTTTAAAATACAAGGATTTCGAGAAAATGAACTAACAAACGATAACAAAGGCGTCACTATCACCTGGCAACGAAAAGAACGCGATAGTGCTGAATACACCGATGTCACATCAGAAAACGCTTCGGATAATCCTCTAATTTACAAAATTCCAGATGCATCGCCTCAAGATGACGAGTCGTTCTATCGTGCCATTATTCAAACTAACGTAGATCGACGACCTTACAGATATGAAACTAATCCGGCTAAACTACTAATAGCTCCTGCCGATAAGGCCGATATTAATATTGAGGCCATTATTGATAATGATACTTTTACCAGTCATGAAGACACTTCATCGGATTTATATAATGTTGTTGCTCATGATGAAATTAAATACTATTTCAAAATAACCAATCTCGGAAAAAATCGCATTCAAAATTCCGAACTGAAATTTAACTTAATGGCTGGTACTAAAATCACAGATATTAATGCTAATTTAATTCCGGAAATTCAAGAACAAGGTGAGACTCAAGAAGTTACTATTCCAACCGGCTCTCTAATGTCTAAACAGTCAATTGAAGTTCAGTTTCGAGCTAAAACACCGACCATCAACAAACGTCACAAAATAACTGATCAACCAGTCTTCATTAGTCACTATTCATCTAAAGAACCATTTGTCGTTGAGGGTCCAGAATTAAACTTGAATTATTTAACTAATCGAGTGGAACTAACTCCGCAAGATATCATTTTCGAACCCATCCGACCTGGCGACAACGACTATCTGAAATATCGTCTACCTGACAGTGACATGCCAATTGCTGTGGACGATCAAAGGCGCAATAAATCCAGAGCTGTGGGACTATTTTTACAGCAGGATACACCATTAACTAATCAAGAGAATAAAATTTTACCAGCCAATTTATTTTTTCATCAAGAGAATCGACCTTTCGAAGATATCACAGAAAAGACTTTGATTGCGACATCCAAACAATTTGAACCATTGAAATCAGTCAAATGGAAACATGATAATGGTCTTTTATTGCACCTAAACTCGAATAACTTAGCCTCTGGCGATTATCAGGCAAACTTGAGTTGGTCGATTGATGATTCAATTTAAACGCTTATACGAACAGTATGTTTAGTATGAATTTATTGGCTAACGTCCCAAAATGTTTATACTTACGGGTAAGAAGAAAAGAAATAGAATCTAATTTTATTCCTCTTCTTCGAAGTCTCACTTTTGTGAGCAGCATCCACCAAAACTTCAACGATTTAAAAAGGTCGCCGTGGCGGTGGTTGTATGAATGGGATTAGTTTTAAAGATTAGATTTGAATCGAGATGAGGCAAAATCAGTAACAACTTAACTTTAGATTTTGCAAAATCGATCCATGTTAATTCATAAAAAATTTGTATTTGGAGTAAGCTTCTGCCCCTTTTAAAAACCAGTAAGCTGTTAATTTTCATAATGAATCCTCCGAAAAGACAACTAAGTCTAGACAAAAAGGCCTCGGGATAAAATTCAGACCGTGCTGAATCCCGAGGTTGTTTTTGTGTCTATTTTTCTAAGAAACTCATTCGATCGGCGATGTTAGTTATAATACCATCAACACCCCAATTTAATAATTGTTGAGCTCGATTAATATCATCAACCGTCCAAACGTTGATTTCATAACCGTAATCTTTCATTTGTTTAATTTTATTTTCAGTTAGACCAGCACTATCTGGGTGCACAATCTTGGCATGACAAGCTTGCATTACTAAATTCCAGTCATCACCCATTGTGGCACGACTGAACAAAACAGCATACTTCAAATCAGGTCTTAATTTATACATTTTTTCCAGCATGATGGGATTGAAACTTGAGATGATCAATTCAACATGTTCATCTAACCGTTCCAAAGCTTTTGCAAACTCTTCAACTAATCGATCGGCTAAATAATTAGCATCGTCCCCTACAACACCTTTTAGCTCGATATTAGCGTTTATTTTGTGGATATTAAGAAAATCAATCAATTGATCCAGTGTAGGAACCTTTTCGCCACGGAACTTTTCAGCGAACCAGTAACCGGCATCAGCACTTTCAACCGTCTCACTATCAACTGTTTCAATCGAACCAGATTGATTAGTTGTTCGATTCAATTTGTCATCGTGAATGACAAAAATCTTTTCATCTTTAGTGATACTTAGATCTGTTTCAATCCATTTCACTTCATGATTAACAACGACATTAAAAGCAGCCATTGTATTTTCTGGCGCTAATGTTGGTATTCCTCTATGAGCAATAATTTTTTTATTCATAGTAATCCTCCAATAAGTAGAGTATACAACAACCTACAAGGGTTAAAAAAACCGAGAATACATAATGTATCCTCGGTTTGAGTGGTTTCTTTGATTTTTTTATCGGTTTAAATAATTTTTTTGATTTTGGAGTTTTTGAATTGCGTATTTGATATATATGCAGTGGCTCTAAAACGAGTTCCGACAGGGCAACTCCTTCCGCTTTTCATATCTTTGCAAATCATCCGCCAAAATCGCGGATAATTCACAAAGATACGAAAATGCTCGGAAATTCCCGGGCCTGTTCCACTCTCTGATTATGCTTGGTATCTTGAAACACCGTCAAGATATGTTTCTGACAATGTCATATCATC
>NZ_AZFV01000052.1 GCF_001435815.1 Companilactobacillus nantensis DSM 16982
GCATAACTCCATAACTCTCACCCGGAGGTGCCTTCTTTTGAGACACTTTTTAATTATGTCGCTTTCAAAAATTAAATCATCATGTTACGCTCATTCTAGAAAATCTTTTAGGGGAAGTGCTATCATGCCAGAATTAGCTGATGCTTTAATCGTCATCGACATGCAAAAAGCTTTGCAATATAGTTATAACTTCAATGGTCTTGTCCACAATATCAATGACCGAATTTCGCAATATCGTCAATCTAATAAGCCCATCATTTTCATCCAACACAATGATCAAGATGTTGTCCGTGGTAGTGACCTCTGGCAGTTGTCGGGCAAATTGGACAAACAAAAAGAAGACATCGTGGTGGAAAAATTCCATCCTAATGCCTTCTATCAAACTAATTTAAACAAAGTTTTAATGCAAAAGAGTGTCCGTTCAATCGAACTTTGTGGTGCCCAGACTGAATACTGTTGTAACGCTACAATCGTTATGGCACACGGACTTGGCTACAAAATTTTCATGGAACACGATATGACAACAACTTTCGATAACGATTATATGATTGCAGAAGATACGATTTCATTCTTTGAAAATATTTGGAATCAACGTTTCGTTACCTTTCAGTGAAAAGTAAAAAAAGTCGCTGCGGCGACTTTTTTGTTTGGAATAACTAAGCATAAGTAGCAGAACTGTGAATCAACTCATAGCCATTCAGATTCAGGTTTCCCAATACATGATTGATAATCTTGTCCGGATAAACCTCCCCTACTTTATAGGCCAAATAATATTTCGACTGATCATCTGATGCAATCCAACGACCAATTTTGGCTAGTTCCGTGAAAGCTTTAGGATCAAAATCGACTGACCGTCCAAAATCAATCGTAATGATTTCTCCTTCAAACCAACTAATATACTTAAGCGTTCCAGGTAAATTAGACATTCACCATCATCCCTTTTACATATATTTGAAACCGTTTACTATCGTCAAATATACCACCTTTCCTTAGTCATTTGGTTCCAATCACCAAACTAAGTGAAGTTTTTTTCAAAGTCCTTATGTATAACTAAAAATGACAACAAAAAGTCCCAGTAATCGTCAGACCACTGGGACTTTTTCAAATATTTTGAATTACTACCTAAAGGTTGAAATACTAAAAACAAGCTTTAAGTCTTGCTATTCTAGCCATCATTTACCAAAAAAAATCAAACCAAACGGTAATAATTCAATTTATTTACATTTAATCAAAAACAAAACATAAACTAGCCGGAAGAAGCAAGAATTTAGGTCGCTGTGAAGGTGGCGTTGGCGCTTTAGCGCTTACACCACGGGACGAGTTTTGAAACTCGCGGTGTAGGCGAGGTTCAAAATCGAGGTTCGAGACCGCCTTTTGGCTCGAACCGGTCCCCACAGCGACCTAAATTTCTTGCTTCTGGAGGTGGCATATTACCATTCACACAATATATTCAACCTTCAGTTACTACTTAACATTAAAAAAACCTATTTAGTTTTCAACATCAAATCCAATGATTTTTGTAATTCTTCCAACTGTTGAGCATCTTTACAATCAGTATTCTGACGAATATTTTGAGCAATGACCAATTTCATAGCTTTATCAACACTAGATTTAACCGCAGATAATTGCATCAAAATATCATCACACGGTTTATTGTCATCCATCATTCGCAAAACAGCATCTAGCTGCCCTCTTGAACGTTTCAAACGACTAGTAATCTTTTTACGAGCCACAGCAGACTCTTCAGGTGTTTGAGACATAGTTAACCTCCCAAATTGATTTGTTGATACAATTATACCCATGCGGGTACAGGGTAGCAAACAATTGCTTTATTTTTTATGAAAAAACTGATAATAGATTTTCTAGTCTGACTTAAATCAATCCATACCTGATTACGAAATCAAATATAATTACAAATAATAAGGCTAACCTCGTCTCCAGAAACTCCATATAAAAAAACATTAGTTCATAACCAACCAACTAGCCTGCGGGTGTGAGAAACAGAGCCAGCAGTGATAGTGGTTAGAGCTTTAGCTCTTACATCACAGGACGAATTTTGAGATTCGCGTACTTTGCGAAGCTCAAAATCGAGCCTGGAGACCTTGGCTCCAGGCGGTCCCACAGCAGGCTTTGTTTCTCACACCCGCAGGTGGCCACCCAAAAGCCAAACAAATTGGTTGCTTTAATTTACCCTAGGGGGTATATTATTGACATAGTAATGAGAAGGAGAATTGAATGATGGCAAATATTACAGAATTATCAGATAAGACATTCAATGACGAAACGGGCAAGGGACTAGTTATCACCGACTTTAACGCTGACTGGTGTCCTCCTTGTAAAATGATGAACCCCATCTTGGAGAAGTTATCTTCAAGTGATCAATTGGGTGACAAAATTAAATTCACATCAATGAACGTTGACCAAAACCCTGAAACACCAAACAACTTTGGTATCCAAGGTATCCCAACATTTATCATTAAGAAAGATGGTAATGTTGTTGGTCGCATGGTTGGTTATCAACCAGAAGAAAAGTTCCGTATGGAACTAGAAAAGTTCATGTAAGGAAACAAGTGTTTTAGAGCCGCCAGCATAAAACATATTTTAAATTCCAATAATAAAGGTCAAGTAATCCCATTTCGGGATCACTTGACCTTTTTGTTTAACATATTTTGTTTATCAGATAACTTGTTGTGCTAATCATGCCATCGACACAATCGTGAAATAGTCTATAAGTCTTATTACCCCAATAATTCGGAATAAAAAAACAACGAATAAACTCGAGATTCAAGACCGCTCTTTGGCTTGAATCGGTCCCCATAGCGATCTAAATTTCTTGTTTCTGGAGGCGGCATATTTAACTAACAAAGCACGTTAAGATAGCTAATTTTTACAACATCAATCCAACTGAATAGTGAATTGCCATCGTGATTAGACCAACAATAATATTTCTAATCATGGCTGTTTTAACCAAACCATCGCCTAACTTAGCGCTCAAGTAACCTGTCAAAGCAACTGACAAAGTAACCGCTAAAATTGTGCCTGGCCATTTAATTGAAGCAGGCAAAAATGTCATCGCAACTAATGGGAAAATACCACCAGAAGCAGCCGAAACTAGTGATGAAAAAGCAGCATCCCAAGGACTCATATAGTGTCCAAGTTGTAAATCGTACTTAATTTTTACAACTGTTCCCAAGGCATCTTTATTCATCAATTCAGCAGCTATTTTATTGGCTGTGTCTTGTGTGACACCACGTTCAACATAGTAGTTAGCGACCACGGCCAACTCATCTTGAAAATTAGTCTTTATCAGCTCACGTTCTTTTTCAATTGCAGCTCGTTCAGTATCCTTTTGTGAGCTAACTGAGGCATATTCCCCAGAAGCCATTGAAAAAGCACATGCTAAGAGGTCAGACAGACCCGCGATAAAAATTGTAAATTGATTAGTAGTAGCAACGGCGACAGAAAATAGTACACCGACAACTGTTAAAATACCATCATTTGATCCCAAAACGCCCGCACGTAAAGTGTTTGACCGTTCTGCCATTGTTTTCTTTTGTTTCTTTGGTTTCGACATCGTCATAGATTTCATCCTTATCACTCCCTACTAATGCGCAAATAGCGAACCAATCGCATAAGTTACAAACATAGTTAACAATCCTGAAACAACATTTCTAATTACAGCTTTCAAACGATTAGCTCCGCCAAGTGCTGCCGCAATGTAGCCGGTGATTGATAAAGCAATGATTACGGCAATCACAGTAGCCATCATTTTAATATCTTCGGGAAACATCGTAATCGAAACAAGTGGCAAAATTGAGCCTGTTGGAAAAGAAATCATTGAAGCCATGGCAGCCGCAATCGCACTTGTTTTTTCTTTAGGATTAAAACCATATCGTTCACGAACAGCAACGTCCAACGGATCTGCGCTGAGCATTTCGTGGGTCGCTTGTGTTGCTAACTCATTTGAAATCCCCGTTGCTTGATATTTATCACGAATAAAATTGAATTCTTCTTCATAGTGACCATCAAGTGCGGTAGATTCTTTTTCTAGAGCACGTTTTTCAGTATCACGTTGGGTACTAACAGAAACCCACTCGCCCATTGCCATTGAAATTGTTCCGGCCAACATCCCAGCAATCCCTGCTAGAAAAATAGCATGATTATTACTTTGGGCACTGGCAACACCGACAACGATTCCGGCAACTGAAACGATTCCATCATTCGCACCCATTACACTGGCACGCATAACATTAATCTTTTCAGACAAGCTTTGTTTCTTCTTTTCTTTTGGCATAGTGCCTCACTCCTTAATTGTTTATTACATTGGAATGGTTCTCACTTACTAACGAATTCATAATACCGCAGAGGTTTTTAAAAGTAAACAATTAAACGCTTTTGATGAAAAAAAGTTAGATTATTTGGAATTGTCTCAGATTAAGTAATATAATTAACCTGTAATGATTCTTAGGTAGAAAGGAAGATTGCTCATGGCTAGTAATGCTGTAATGGAAGAAACACTACAAGTTTTAAAGGACCATAAGCTACGAGTTACGCCACAACGGCATATTATCTTGGCTTATTTAGTCAGCCATCATAATCATCCCACTGTGGAAACAATTCGAGATGCCCTCAGTAAGGAATTGCCTAATATCGGGTCATCTACGATTTATAATACTCTGAACACTTTTGTTGACCATCATTTAGTCGTGGAATTGCAAAACGGTGATGGTAGTACACATTATGATTACTTCGGTTCACCCCACTATCACGCTATTTGTACTAATTGTGGACGAATTGTAGACGTTACGTATCCTGGATTCAGTGATACTGAAAAAAGTCTTGAAGAAAAGACAGCTGAAATATCTGGATATATGATTTCTGGTAATCACATGGAAGTTTATGGGCTATGTCCCGAATGTCAAATCAAACTAGGTATAAAAAATGACTAATAACATTTACTTTTTATGTAGCGGAAATTCCTGTCGTGGACAAATCGCTGAAGGATATGCCAAGAAATATCTACCCACTTGGGAAGTCGAAAGTGCTGGCGTTCGTGCCGAAGACATAAATCCCCAAGCCGTCAAAGTCATGGCTGAAGATAATGTTGATATTTCTCAACAAAAATCTAAAACAATCGACGACCTTCTCCTAAAACAAGCAACTATCGTTGTTACGTTAAGTGGTGAAGCACGCGATAAAAGCGGCATGCCCAAAAGCACCCGCTGGTTTGATTGGCCAATCAGTGATCCAACCTTAGCCACAGGGACAGAAACTGAAATCACTCAAACATATCGCGATGTTCGTGACGATATTAAACAAAACATTCTCGAATTAAAGAAACATATTGATAATTAAATATTTATCCAAAAAAGCAGACTATTAGATGAAATATTCTAATAGCCTGCTTTTTGTCTGTCACTTTTTGTAGCCAGTGGTCGCAATGATAGTGTCCTGCATTGAAGGCCGAGGCGTTGGGACGACCGATTCTCACAGCAGATGCCTTTGTTTTCGACTACTGGCAACATTCTTAAATGATAAAACTTACTATTTACTTTTTTAAGCCCTTAGTTTAGAGTTAAATAGTATTATTTATCATTAAGGAGAGATTTAATGAATATCAAGAAACAAAAACTTTTAGGAATCATTCTCAGTTTCACTATTTTTCTTTTGATTTTGTCAGGTTGCTCTAACAAAAAAGTTAACAGCTCAACCTCAAAAATAAATATTGTCACCACTACCGACTTCTACGCTGAGGTTGCCTCTGCTGTGGTTGGTGATAAAGGATCAGTTTCTTCTATTATTAATAACCCGGCTATTGATCCACATGATTATGAACCAACAACTAATGTCGCCAAAAAAGTTAGTCAAGCAGATATCACAGTTGCTAATGGACTTGGCTATGATTCATGGATGAACAAACTCAGTAAAAACGGTACTTACATCAAGATTGGTGAAAATGTCATGCACAAGAAAACTGGTGACAATCCGCACATCTGGTACAATCCCAACACCATGCCTGATTATGCCAACTACTTAGCTGATCAACTTGCTAAAAAATATCCCAAGGATAAAGCTTACTTTAAACAAAATGCTCAAGAATATATTGCTTCACTCAAACCGCTACAAAAAGAATTGAGTCAATTAAAAGCTATTTCTAACAAGTTACCTAACAAAAATGTTTATGTTACTGAACCTGTTTTTGATTATTCAATTCAAGCGATGGGTTTCAAAGTTACCAATCAAAAATTTGAACAAGCTGTCGAAAATGGCACCGATCCAACTCCTAAAACCATCAAAGCAATGCATCAAGGAATTAAAAACAAACAAATTGCATTCATGGTATTAAACACACAAACCGACAGTAAACTCGTTAATAATTTAGTTAAACTAGCAAAAGATAATCACATTCCAGTTTTAAATGTCACCGAAACTTTACCTAAAGGTCAAACATATAAGCAGTGGATGCTTTCACAATATCAATCTCTAAATAAGATTTTACAAAGTGAGAAACAACAATGATAGTAGCGAAGAATTTAACCAAAAAATTTGGTAAACAATTAGTTTTTGAAAATTTAAATTTTACAATCAATGATGGTGAATTTATCAGCCTTGTCGGACCTAATGGTTCTGGTAAAACTACCCTCGTGAAAATTTTGATGGGAATGGAATCCAAGACCAGTGGTGACCTAGAAGTTGCTAAGCAAACGATTGGCTATGTGCCTCAATTCAGAAATATTGACCTGGATTACCCTCTCAGTATTGAGCAGTTCGTCCGTTTGAATCTCAAATTCACCTTTAGTCTGGAAAAACGCCGTCGTGATAATGAATTACTCCAGACAATTATGGAAAAGACGCATCTCCTAACGCTCAAGGATCGACCACTAGGCTTAGCTTCTGGTGGCGAAAAACAAAAAGCCTACTTAGCTCAAGCCTTACTTAATGATCCCCAAATTTTGATTTTAGATGAATCGACCGCCAGTTTAGATGTCGAAGTTAAAATGCAGCTAATGGATCTTGTTCAAGAGTTGAATCAAAAATACCAACTAACCGTAATTTTTATTACCCACGATTACGAGTTAACAAAAAAATATACTAATCGAGCTCTCCTTTTCAAAAACAAAACGATTGAATCTATTGATATCAATGATGTTTCCGAAAAAATGTTCGAGCAGGAGGGTTAATTTATGTTTGGATATGAATTTATGCGTCTGGCCTTTGTCGCTAGTACTTTTATTACTATTACTGCCGGATTGGTCGGTGTCTTCGTCGTTTCAAGAAATATGTCATTTTTATCACACACACTATCAGAAATTGGCTTTGCGGGAGCTTCATTTGGCATCCTAGTCGGAATCTCACCATTAGCTGGCATGATTATTTTCACCCTCATCAGTTCCATTGCCGTCGGAAGTTTAAGTGGTGAAGCTTCCCGACGTGAGGCATCAATCAGTGCTATTTCTTCCCTATTCATAGGTTTAGGAATACTCTTTTTATCACTGTCAGCTCAATCAAGTAGTTACGCTACCAATATTTTGTTCGGAAGTATCGTTGGTATCAGTGGACCAGAAGTTAAGCAACTCATGATTTTAGCATTATTTGTCATCGTGATTTTCCTAGTATTTTATAAACCATTAGCTTTCGATTCCTTTGACCATTTAGGTGCTCAGGCAGCCGGTTTAAAAACACGACTATTATCCATCACTTTTCTCGTGACATTGGCATTGAGTGTCAGTATTGGAGCTCAAATCGTTGGTTCACTCTTAGTTTTCGTCTTGCTAACTTTGCCAGCTGCTACAGCAAAATATTTAGTTCACTCGGTACCAAAAATGATTTTAGTGTCAGTAGGATTATCATTGGCAGGAGTTTGGTTAGGATTATACCTAGCTTTCATCACCAACTGGCCCGTCACATTCTTTATTTCCAGTTTTGAAGTCTTAGCCTACTTTGGTGGACTGAGTTATAAAAATTGGAAATTAACACATTAAATAAAAAGCCAGTCATGAGAAATGAAGCTTCTCGTAACTGGCTTTATTTATATTTGTATAAAGATTGAAAGATTCAAATTTATTTACTGGCAAATTTTATAATCAAGTTA
>NZ_AZFV01000053.1 GCF_001435815.1 Companilactobacillus nantensis DSM 16982
ATAGCGACCTAAATTTCTTGTTCATGGAGGCGGCATTAACCACACATTAATTAAGCCTCTTTTTTCTTTCTTAAATAATTAAAGCTGAAAAACATTCCGACTGAGACTGCTGAAATTATCCAGCCTAATTTTAAACCTGGTACTTGATAATTTAAGACAACTTTGTGGTGGCCTGTTTTTAAATCGATTGCCATCAAGTTATCGACGACTTTATGTAGTTTGACTTTTTTCCCGTCAACGTATGCATTCCAACCGTTATCATACGGAATGCTCAACAATAATGGTGAATCTTTTTGAACGTCGATTGTGCCTCGAACTGTATCGTGATTTAAATCAGAAGTTATCTTCAAAGAATTACTTCGGAAATTTCGTAATGACTCTAAGAAGGCTTTTTGATCTAATGATTGGAAATATTCAGGGTTTAAATCTAAGGACTTGTTAGTTAAAATTTTCACTTCAACTCTGGTGTTCTTTTTAAAGTGACCTAATCTTAACGTAGCGGCGCTATACACGTTGATTGAACTAGTCTTTACTTCTTTGCCATTCACATAAATCTTAGCTTTATCGTAATTCATTGGTGACACGTAGAAATACATTGGTCCACTGGCACGTGTTGTTAATTGATACGTATACAACGTCTTATTTTTCACATTGGCCTGTTGCATACTGTTGACCGACGCATTCTTCAAATACTCATAACTATTGCCGCTCAATGATTGCCAAAGTCGATCTTGATTATCCAAGGCTCGTTTGGAATACATTTTAAATCCATAGACATCGGGACTGACTAGAAAGCCTAACGTTGGCGCATTGTAGTTCTCTTCAACATAATAATGGTTATCCCACTGGCGAACTCGATAATAGACACCTAGCAAAGCATTAGTTAAATTTGTTCCACCAAAATAACTGACACGACGGACATTGAGACTGTAATATCCTAAATTATGCATCATCGTCAGCGTATCTTGATTCAACGTTGAACTATAAAGACTGACACCATTAATATTGAATAAAATTGGATCATTGTAATTATTATATTTTTCGGGGAAAGCCTTATTCAAGCCTGACTTGGAAACAATAATTCGATGGCCTAAATGACTTCGGTCTTTAACGTTTTTTAAAATTGCATCTTCTTTGGCAAATTCAGCTCGATAAACTAATTGATTACCAAAACCGGCAGTACTAATAACTGAATTAAAGTTAGCAATTACTTCAAACGTAATCATCAAAATAATTATGCTCAAGAATTTCCGATTGCGATTCAAAGCTAATAAAATCAATCCTGAAATAATAATACAGACGATACTTAACCAAAAATAACGACCATCATATTGCCGATTAGGAGTACCAAAACCTAACTCTTCAATAATTCTCGGTAGTAACCACTCCGTCGAATAACCGATACAAACTAAAATCCCTGCCAAACATGTACTTTTAATAATCGTTCCTGCATCGTGAAAAACACCACTGTCAAATGCTTTATAAGCGATAAAAATACATGCAAATGAAAAGATGAAGCTATTACGGAATGGAAAGCCGGCTGGATTTTGAAACATGTGCCAAACCGTATTGAACGTTGTCACAAACATGCTGACAAGTAACGTTCCAATCAACAAGGTTGAATACCACTTATCTTTGTTGGAAATTCGGTCACTAACGAAAAAGGCAATTACTAAAATTAAGATTGTTGAAGTCATAAACACCGATGGCCCGTGCTCCAAACGTTGATCAAATGTATTCCCGCCAATGCCTAACTCCGTCAAAGCTTCCAAGCCAAAACGTGCTGATGGTAAATAATTCAAGACATCAAACGAAGTCTTGGCTGTTTTTAACATCCCAACCAACGTTGGAACCAAGACGACGGCCGAGCTAAATCCAGCTAAAATTGACGTTACTAAATAATTACGAATCACCCGCCATTTACCGTTAGTTTGAAAAAGATTGTTTTCTAAACTAAGGTAAATAAAAAAGCAGACTGAAAAGATGCACAGCATATAACCTAAATAATAATTAAAAATAATTGCTAAAAGGATCGAAAAATAATACAGTACATACTTTTGTTCCTTGACGACGTGCATCACACCAACCGCCACTAATGGCAACATTATCAGCGCATCGAGCCACATCAAATCATAAAAATATGAGGCTACGAATCCACAAAAACTGTACGCAATTGTGAACATATAATTAGCAACAATATTTTTTTGAAAATACTCCTTCAAGAAGTAAGCCATCGCAACGCCCATTGTTGAAATTTTCAACATAATAATAATATTGGCAGCTGCCGGAACTCCTTTAGGACTGAACAAAACCAGCAACAAATTGAATGGAGACAATAAATAGTAGCTAATGACCGGGAAAAAATTATCGCCCAGCGATTGGCTGAATAAATACAAATGGAAATTGCCCGAAACTAGTTGTCGCCTTAGTTCGGTCAAAAATGTTAAATATTGGGTACCTAAATCACTGCTTAAAAAGTTGTTACTACCGAATGGCACTAATCCGGCATAAGCAAAGATAATTGAAATAATAACTAGATTAAGAAAAAACGCTCCAGAATAATACAGGATATTACGTTTTGACATTTTTTAGGATCTCCATTCGTATACATACTAACTATTCAAATAATATTGGATAACGTGGCGAAAAGCAAAAAAATAACGACAAAAAAGACTTGCTTACGCAAGTCTGTCATCATATTTGATTTCATATAAATTACCTCATTTTTAATTAGTATTTGATTTTGCTTTGAATGTGAATCTAATGGTTTTGATTCTTGTATTTTTGTATTTTTGTTTATTGGTGAGTTAGTTCAAAAATTTCTTTTCGTTGTGACTTCTAATCATCTTAGTGCACGCAGCTGCCAAGACAGATACACCCGTTAGAACGAGAATTGGATGTTTTTTCATATGTTTCACCTCGTTTTTCGTATAGCCATATTTGACTATGGATACATAGTAACGAGAGATTATGAAGTTGATTGTAGGAAAGTTTGAATTTAGTGTGAATTTTGGTTTTCCGTCTCCGGGAGAGAGAAAAAATATAGGCTGCTGTGGGGACCGAGTCGAGCCAAGGTCTCGCCTCTCGATTTTGAACTTCGCACAGACCGCGAATTTCAAAACTCGTCCCGTGGTGTAGGTGCTAAAGCACCAACGCCACCTGCACTGCTGCCTATATTTTTGCTCTCTCCCTCCGGCTATTTTGTTGTTTGTTAGTTTATATGTAACGCGTTGTGCTAGTTAGTTTATCACAACTAATTCCAAGCTTATCATAATTAAACATACTTCAACCATTTCAAGAAATTTAGATTCATGTAAAGACCTTAGTCGGAAGAATCGAGAATAGTTACTGGCTGTGACAGTGGTGTTAGTGCGGGTGATTTTCCCGTACTTACAGCACCGGGCGTGTTTGGAGACTCGCTTGCGAGGCTTCAAGCCGAGGTCTGAGACCTTGGCTCAGACCGGTCCGCATAACCAGTAACTATTTCTCGATTCTGGAGACGGCATATTTAACTAGCACTACGCGATATGTAATGAAGATTAAAACTTACTTACAAATAAAAAAACAGTTGTCATAAAATCAAACAACTGTTTCATATACAACTACAATACTAATCCGTCATATCTTTTTCCCACTCACGAATCGTTGAAATGCCTGCTTCTTTGGCTGAGTTTTCCAACGCCTGAATTTCATCATCTTTCAAACTGATTTTTGCTACATTTGCAGCATCTTCAACTTGTTCTACTTTGGTTACTCCAATAATTGGGAATGTTCCCTTGGCAATTGCCCATGCCATAGCAATTTGAGCTGCTGACACATTGCGTTTAGCTCCAATTTCAGCTAGGACGTGATTTAAGCCTGATAATTCCCTTAACTTACTATTATATTTAACAGCTCGCTGACTGCCCGCTGGGAATGGGTGGTCTTCGTCATACTTACCAGTCAAAGCGCCTTGCTCTAAAACCATATAAGAGAAGAATTTGATGCCATTTTCTTGGCAATATTCCAAAATTCCAGCTTTTTCTGAAGTTCGATCCAACAAACTATAGTGATTTTGGACGGCTGAAAGTTTAATTCCAGCATCGCCTAAAATTTCAACAACACGTTTGATTTCGTGTAAATCATGATTTGAAACTCCCACGTGCTTAACTTGTCCACTCTTAACTAATGGAATAATTTTGGGTGTCCACAATTCGACATCATCGTCATTGTGAATCCAATAGTAATCGACATAATCGGTTTTCAAACGTGCTAAACTTCCAGCAAACATTTCATTAACAGAATTCTTGTTACCCGGATCAGCCATCATTGGTGTGAATTTTGTTGAAATAAACAAATCTTGCCGTGGCGTATTTGCCATTAAGTCGCCTAAAATTGTCTCCGATTTGCCTTTGCCATACGCATAGGCGGTATCCCAAAGATTCAAACCTGCCTTAATACTGGCATTATAAACATTTTTAAAATGGCTTTCATCATAATCATTTCCAAAATAATTGGCACTATCGCCCCAAGCCCAAGCTCCAAGTGCTAATTTAGGTAATTCTGTCATTGTTATTGCCCCCATAAATTATCTAGTGGTTTATACCAATGACAACTATAACATTATTTATATTTTTCCATGTTACTTATGAATTCCGCCAACAAGGCCGGATCAACTTCTGAATCCGTTCGTAATTTTTGTGTTAGCCATTCGCCTAATTGATAGTAATTAGCGCGATCTAGTTGAAATTTTTGGGCATAAACATAATGAATCGCAGCTTCATATTTACGATGAAGTAACAGGTTATCTAAATCAGTAAAAATTTTTCCTTTCTGATTTTGTTGCTGTTGATAAATAATTTCAGTCTTAGGGGAGCCCTTCTTACCAGCTATCATCCCTAGACCTTCTGCAAATGACTTAACTTGCCGCAAAATAAAATCATTATCATCCATTAAATTTATCCTCATTTCTGAATTGATAGGACCATTTTGATTCATTATATTCTGAAATCTGACCGTTTAATTAAGAAATTCCATAATGTACTTGCCTCTGGAAGTGACTTATCATCACCACTGTATTTAGACTATATGAGATTTTAAAATTTTAAGCATCTTATATTCGCAAAAATTAGTTGGAAAATTAAAGATGACACAAAAAAGAAGCAACCAAAAATGGCCACTTCTTTCGATTGATTATTTCTAATCAGGGAGTAATTATTATTCAGCTACTTTAGAATCAGCTTTTTCCACAGCTGCACCAGCTAAAGCACTGACATAGTTAACTGGTTTATCAAAGTTTGGTTGGAACAAAAAGTCGACCATTGATAATTCATCAATCGTAACTTTCTTTTGAATAGCTAATGATAACAAGTTAGCTGATTGTGATACGTCATACTTACTTGTCAAAGCTCCACCTAAAACGACTCTTGTTTCAGGTTCCCATACTAGGTTCATTAAAACAGGTGTTGTTGTTAACATAAATTCTGGACGATAGTTATCTTCGAGAGAAACTGTTTCAACATTCTTGCCTAATACTTCAGCGTGATCTTTTGTCAATCCACTGGCTGCGTATGTTCTGCCAAATAGTTCAACAGCTGAACTTGCTTGTGTTCCCATGTATGCGGCAGTATCTTTTTCAATATTCTTACCTACTAAGATACCTTGACGCACTGAGTTTGTTGCTAGTGGAATATATTGGTTATCATTTGTTGGATTGTAGTGAACTGATGCTGCATCACCGGCTGAGAAAACATCTGGTTTACTTGTGTGCATATACTTGTCGACAATCAAAGCACCATTTGGAAGTGTTTCGAATTCATCAGCAAACATCTTAGTATTAGGACGGAAGCCAACACACATAACGGCGATATCAGCTTCATAAGTATTCTTATCAGTCTTAACGATTACACTATGGTTAGTTTCTTCAAATGACTCAACTTTTTCACCCATACCTAATGTAACGCCGTTATCAACATAGTCTTTTTCAGCCACAGCTGACATATTAGGGTCAAAATTCTTTGCTAAAACGTGTGGTAAAGCATCAATTAAAGTAGTTTCTTTACCAAGAGTTGAATAACCTTCAGCTAATTCCGCACCGATATAACCGGCACCAATAACGATAGCACTCTTGATATTTTGAGCATTTTCTTTCAATTCGTTGGCATTTGTCCAGTTCTTGCAAAGCATAACACGGCTTGAGTCAATGCCTGGAATTGGAGGAACAACTGGAGCAGAACCTGTTGTAATAACCAATTTGTCATATGGTTGTTCGAAAGTTTCCCCGCTAACTAGGTTCTTAACAGCTAATTTTTTATTATCAAAATCAATATTTGTAACATCGTGTTGCATGTGCATGTGAGCGCCCAATTCAGTCAATGCTTCCGGACTAGCATAGAACATTTTGTTTGGATCTGAAACACGATCACTGACCCACAATGCAATCCCACATGATAGGAAAGAAAGGTTATCATTGCGTTCAAAGACAGAAACTTCCCAATCAGGATGTTCCTTCAAAATGTTCATTGCTGAGAATGTTCCGGCGTGAGTACAACCTACAATACTTACTTTCATAATAAAAACCACCCTTTTTTTATTTATATTATAGTTAACATCCTATCATAATTAAAGCGCTTACACGATATTTAAAAAAATATATCAAAAATATAAAAAATAAGAATGTTTACTACAATTTTGGTAATTTACGCCACATTTCTACAACTTGTGAGTATTATTTTGCCCAAGGCTGAGAAAAACAGCTTACCAGTATAGTCTCACAAAATTCAATTAATATTCTTTTAAAAACAAATAAATATTTTTTCTAAAAATGGATTTAACTGTTTAAACATATGTGCTATATTATAGTCGTGAAAGAGGTACAGATATGATCAATACAATTCCTTCCTTTTTTAACTCTTAATAAAGGTTGCGATACACATCCTCATATCGTTGACCTAAAAATTACTTGCGTTTCAAATGAGAGTTGCCCCCCTCAATCAATTCTCATTTGAATGCTATCCCATTACGATGATTTACTTTGAATGCTTTCGTTTAGTTAACAAATCCCTCTCTATTTGACAAATATGGAAACCTCACAAGCATTCATATCTCACCTCCGACACTACTGGTAATGCCACTACACATTCTTGTAGTAAAAAAACATGCCCGTCCCCCCAAGATGAGCTGTTTTTTTTGTCTTTTTTCGGGAAACATGCCGCATCCGATAGTGCGGGACTGTTGCCTGCGCTGGACCGCCTTGAGCCACGGTCTCAAGGATAGGTTCTGAACTTCGAGAAGATCACTCGAATTTCAAAACACGTCCTTCAATAAGAGCTAAAGCTCTAACTGAATTTTCACTGCTGGCACAGTCCCGCACTATCGGATGCTAGATATTTTTTGTTTTGGTTGATATTACTGGATTTTAAGTAATTTTTAGTAAAATCAGTATTTGAACTTTCACTAAATTGAAATCCTGTCCAAATATAACGAATATTCCTAACACAATACTTCAAATCAACTGCCATAACGGTAACCAATCATCCTACCCAATACACTAGCCGGAGGTGGCAAGAAATTCAGGCAGCAGATCGAGTAGGAGGTAACT
>NZ_AZFV01000054.1 GCF_001435815.1 Companilactobacillus nantensis DSM 16982
TAACTTGATTATAAAATTTGCCTTCCAATCTCACTTTTAAAACTCGACAAATCTTTCAAAATATTCTCAGTCTCAGTTTCACGCAAAGTAAATTGATATTCGTCAGCTTTGACAGTCTTAATCAATTCAACAAACGCATGAACAACAAAGGCATAATGTTGGGCCGAAACCGAAAAGGCTTGTTTTTGAACAGTCCCCTTTTCATAACGACCTTGCAGCAATTGCACCTGATCAAGTACCTGTCGCGCATAAATCATAAACTCCCGACCATCATCAGTTAACGTGACACCAAGTTTACTACGCAATAAAATTTGAATACCCATTTCGTTTTCCAAATCTTTGATAGCATTCGATAAACTAGGTTGTGTCAAATATAATTCTTTCGCAGCCTCATTAATGGAACCAGTTTTAACAATCGTCTCTAAATACTTTAGTTGTTGAATTCGCATTGTCTACCTCGTTGTATTGTTTTGATGTTTAACTAAGGATAAACATCAAATTTCTAACCATGTTTAATTCTGTTCAAGTGTATATCATTATTTTCAGTTCTAATAATTCCTTTATTCAGAATAAGATAGATACTAATAACAAATATCAAATTAGATTACTAATTACACTCTAAACAATTAACCAACTAGCCTTCGGGAGCAATAATTTAGACTGCTGTGAAGGTGGCGTTGGGGCTTTAGCCCTTACACCACGGGACGAGTTTTGAAATTCGCGTTCTTTGCGAAGTTCAANGGAGGCGGCATCCTTAAACACCTCATTTTCACCAAGTATACCCCCAGTTATAGTTTAAAACTATAACCCATCATTACTTTTATCAGTTATTCAATATCAAAATACAATGTTAGTTTATAAACAACGAATTACTTACTACCACACAAAGGGGACTTTTTTATGACAACATCAATTATTGGCTTTCCAAGAATCGGCGAAAACCGTGAATTAAAATTTAATACTGAAAAATATTGGCACAACGAAATCACAGAAGAACAATTACAAAACTTTGCCAAAGATTTACGTCTAAAACATTGGCAACTGATTAAAAATGCTGGTATCGACAAAATTCCTAGTAATGACTTTTCATTCTTCGACACTACCCTTGATACTGCTTACTTGCTCAATATCATTCCTGAAGCTGCGAAGAAACTCAATCTATCCCAACTCGACCGTTACTTTGCTTTAGCACGTGGTTATCAAGGCACCAAAGGTGATATTAAAGCTCTTCCAATGAAGAAATGGTTCAATACTAACTACCACTACTTAGTTCCCCAATTTTCACAAGATACTGACATCAAACTAACAGACACGAAGATTTTCGATGAATATCAAGAGGCTAAAGACGCTGGGATTCAAACACGTCCTGTGATTGTTGGACCTTTTACCCTCCTATCGCTCAGTGAATTTCATGATGTAAAAGCAACTGATTTTGTGGATCAGCTTGTGAATGCTTATCAAGAAATCTTTGCCAAATTAGCCCAACAAGGTACCGAATGGATTCAACTTGATGAACCTGAATTAGTTAAAGATGTTACCGGAGACAAAAAAGCTTTATTCGAAAATATTTATGCAAAATTATTACAAAATAAATCTGGCTTAAAAGTTCTATTACAAACATACTTCGGTGATGTTCGTGATGTTTACAATGACTTGATCAACTTGGATGTTGAGGGTATCGGACTCGATTTCCATGAAGGTCGTAAAACTGCTGAATTAGTTAAATCCGGTTTCCCTGATGATAAAATTCTCTTTGCTGGTGTCGTCAATGGCAAGAACATTTGGCGGAATCATTATGCAGAAACTACTGCTTTAATCAAAAGTTTACCTGCTAAAAAGATCGTCATTTCTACATCTTGCTCACTCTTACACGTACCATTTACGATTGAGAACGAAAGTTTTCCAACTGAAATCAAACAACACTTTGCCTTTGCCAAAGAAAAATTGACGGAACTTGACGATATTCAAGCAATTCTATCTGGTAACGGACAAGAGGCAGAATCACAAAACAAACAGCTTTTCGAACAACCACGTGTCCAACCTAACCAAGCTGTTCACGACCGTGTTGCCAAATTGACACCCGATTCATTTGTCAGACATCCTGCCCTAGCTGAACGTGCTGCCATTCAAAAAGAGGAATTCAATTTACCTTTATTACCAACCACCACAATTGGCTCTTTCCCACAAACAAAAGAAGTCAAAAAGACACGTGCACAATTTAGACACAACGAAATCTCTCAAGAAGAATACGATAAATTTATTGCCGGTCACATCGACGAATGGCTCAAGTGGCAAGAAGATATTGGCCTCGACGTTTTAGTTCATGGCGAATTTGAACGTAATGACATGGTGGAATACTTTGGTCAAAACTTGGATGGTTACTTATTCAGTAAAAATGGCTGGGTTCAATCATACGGAACTCGTGGCGTTAAACCACCAATTATTTGGGGCGATGTCGCTCGCAACCACCCTATCACCGTTAAGTGGTCCAAATACGCTCAAAGCCAAACTGACAAGATTGTTAAAGGTATGTTAACTGGTCCAGTAACTATTTTGAACTGGTCATTCCCTAGAGAAGATATTTCCATTAAAGATTCGACAATTCAGATTGCTTTGGCCATTCAAGACGAAGTTCTCGACCTCGAAAAGAACGGTATTAAGATCATTCAAATCGACGAAGCGGCGTTACGTGAAAAGTTGCCATTGCGTAAAACCGACTGGTACTCCGAGTATTTGGACTGGGCAGTCCCTGCATTTCGTTTAGTTCACAGCAAAGTTAAACCAACGACCCAAATTCACACACACATGTGCTATTCTGAGTTTACCGATATTATTCCTGCCATTCAAAACCTCGATGCTGACGTAATTTCCTTTGAAGCCTCCCGCTCAAACCTCGAAATTTTGGATGCTCTCCAAAAGGAACATTTCCAACTCCAAGTGGGCCCTGGTGTGTACGATATTCACTCACCTCGTATCCCATCTGTTGAAGAAATTAAAACGACTATCCACAAAATCCTCGCTAAGGTTCCCGAAGAAAAAGTTTGGATCAATCCTGACTGTGGTCTAAAAACTCGTGGTATCAAGGAGGCCAAAGCTAGTGTAGCTAATCTAACGCAAGCTGCTCAGGAAGTCAGAAAGGAATTGCTCGTCCATGACAGAAACTAACAAGACACCGACCTTATCATTTGAAGTTTTTCCACCCAATTCCGAAGTCGGCACAGCCAATTTAACAGCTACACTTGACCAACTAGAAGGCTTGAATCCAAGCTTTATCAGCGTCACAGCTAGCAATCATAAATTAGATTATGAAAAGACGACCATCGATTTAGCTAAATATGTCCACGACAAATTGCAATGTCCAACTATGGTTCATATGCCTGCCGCCTATGTGACTAAAAAAGAAGTTGATGAAGTTTTAAACCGTTTGGAAGAGATGCATATCAACCAAGTTTTGGCACTCCGTGGCGATATCGTCGAAGGCTATACACCTGAAACCGACTTTAAATATGCCAGCGACTTGATCACTTATATCAAACAACAAAAGCCTTATTTTGAAGTCTCCGGTGCCTGCTATCCTGAAGTTCACCCTGATTCTAAAAATCGAATTGATGATATCCGCCATCTAAAAGACAAAGTTGACTCCGGCTGTGATCAATTAATTACTCAGCTTTTTTACGACAATGAAGCTTTCTACCGTTTCCAAGAAGAGTGTGCAATTGCCAATATCAATGTTCCAATTTTGGCCGGCATTATGCCTATTGTTAATCGTAAACAAGCTTTGCACGTCATTGAAAACTGTTCAGCACGCTTACCCAAGAAATTCATCAATATTCTTGATAAGTACAAGGACAATCCCGTTTCACTGAAGGAAGCTGGTATTGCTTATGCTGTTGACCAAATTGTTGACCTGGTAACAAATAATGTTGAAGGTGTTCATCTTTATACGATGAATAAATCCGATACTGCCAAACATATTTTCAGTAACACAGCCTCATTATTTGGTCTTGAATAACCTATTAAATCAATAAAAATAAAGCTAGATTCCAATTAAGGATTCTAGCTTTATTTTTGCGATAATTCATATCTTTAAAATACCAGTTGATGCTAAACTACTGACGTTGCCTTACCAGTCTGGCCTCAGATTGGAGGTGTTGAGAATGTGGACTTCGTTTTTTGTCCCGCTTGCAGTCGGTTTGATAACCGCTTGGTTTGCTGATTGGCTAAATCGTAGGCACCGCAAGTAAAATAGAAAGGCAAAATTAGCCCACTAAAAAACCCGAAGCGAGTCCCTCTCACTTCGGGTTTTGGTGTTGAAAATGCTTCTTCGTTTTTTGCACCATCAGTATAACATGCTTCCAAATTCTAAAACAACCATTCTAGCAATTTAATATTTTATGAATCAATCATCATTTTTCTAATGCTTTCACAATCACTGGCTCAATTTTTTCAGGCTTTGTAACTGGTGCAAACCGTTCAATCACTTGTCCGTCTCGTCCAATTAAAAACTTAGTAAAGTTCCACTTAATACGACCATGCCCTACCGCTGATTTCAAATAAGTAAACAATGGATCTTCCTCATCACCGTTAACTGCCACACGTTTAGTCATTGGGAAAGTTACCCCATAGTGCATCTGACAGTAATCACTCGTTGCTTTATCGGAATCCAACTCTTGATGAAATTGATTCGATGGCAAACCCAATACTTCAAATCCCTGATCATGATACTTTTGATAGAGTTCCTCCAAGCCCGCCAACTGCGGCGCAAAGCCACACTTACTAGCCGTATTAACAACCAACAAGACTTTGCCCTGGTAATCGTTAAAATCAATTGTAAATCCGTTCATTTCTGTTTCTGAGAAATCGTAAATACTTGCCATAATCCTCATCCTCTCGACGAATTTTTATGATAAAAGTACCACCATTGACCGACAAACACTGCCAACAATAAGACTAATACCAACATCCCATTAATATTTTTGGTCATCACTCGAAACACGATTAAAGCCTCATAAATTACACCTAAAACGATAATTTCATACCAAAAATACATCAGGGATTTTTTAAATGCTTTCCACATACGGTAAAACTCCTAAATCTAAGTTACTTCAATTATACGTTAACTAATGTGCTTTTGCCGACTTATCGATTCGTCTAATTATAAATACTAAAATGATTGCTATAACTAAAATAATAAATGCCGTGATATATGCAAAATGTAGTCCATTTAAAAACCAACTAGGGTTATTTTTCGGATAATAGTTAACGGTGTGGCCTGCTTTCAAACTCATGCCGTAATATAAACTAGTCGTTGCAATACTGACACCGATGCCCATACCAATATTTCTAAACAAGGCAGCCAAACTACCAGCAACACCTTGATATTCCTTAGGTGCATAGCCCATAATCATGGGATTATTTTGAAAACCACCATTTCCAATTCCCAGAAGCGCAAGCATTACTGTGAAGAAAATCAAATCGTTATTGGATGAAATTTGAGTCAAAAATAACAATGGAATCGCATAAACGAACAAATTGCATAGCGAGACATTCGTTGCATTAAATTCATCTGTAAAAATACCCGCAATTGGTGCTGCAATTACATTAGCAAACGGGATAGCCATCATAATCAAACCAGTCATTGTCGTACTTAGTGACCGAAAATCAGTTAAATAAAACGGCATAATAACGTTGGCATAATATCCAATTGAGAACACTAATAAGGCGCTGATCAAACTCAAAGTTAGCCGTGGAATTTTAAAAATCCTCAAATCAATCAAAGGACTTGCTACATGATTTTCAACATAAATGAAGACAATCCACATGATTAAACTGATACCAAAAGTAGTTAAAACGGCAATGTTCCCAAAACCAATATCTTGTCCCATAAAGATACTGACAAAAAATGTTCCAATCGCTAAAGCATAGGCAGTTAACCCAGTCCAATCGTACTTAATAATAGAGACTTCTCGCTCTTCCTTAGGAAACATAAAGCGGCCATAAATATAAACAATAATTCCTATTGGAATATTTATAATAAAAATCCAATGCCATGAAAGGAAACCTAAAATTAGGCCACCTAAACCAGGCCCTGAAATATTACCTAGTTGGGCAATAATACTGTTAATACCGTAAGCCCTACCACGCAAATTCATCGGAAAAATCATCGCAACGATACCAATATTTGTTGCCATACTCATACTGGCGCCAAAACCTTGAACTACTCGACCTATTAGTAAAATCGGCAAGGTTGGACTCAACGCACAAATCAAGGAACCAATCGTGAAAAAAATAGTTCCAGTCTGAAAGATTTTAATATAGCCAATTTGATCGGCCATTCTTCCCCAAAAAAGCAACAACATACAAATTAAAATGAAGTAAACTGAAACAATCCATTCCGCCCGATTCATAGGAACGTGCAAATCTTTCGTCAAACTGGGAATTGCCACATTAACGATACTTGCATCCAATAATTGCATAAAAGACATAAAACTAGTGGCAAATAATGTCAGCCACATATGATTTTTCTTCAAAATACGTCAATCCTCTCACGTGAATTCATATTTCTATAATAGAACTCTTTTGCCAAAATTCACTTATTAGAAGAAATATTTTTGTAAAAGCTACTTTTAAGTCGATACATCCTACTTTCTTTTATAACTGGTATTGAATTATCAATTAATAAAAAAAGTGGTCCCCACAATTATATGAGGGAACCACTTTTTCTTAATATTCAGATACATCACTAGCTCTGACAAATTTGTTAGTTGAAATACGATAGTATTTTTCACCATTAATATAAGTAAAAGCATCGATGTTCAAAGTAATATCAGTTAATTTTTCACTTCCGATTAAATAACCTTCAGCAGTAAAAATGTTGATATATTTGTCGGTATTGACCTTAATAGCCAAATTTATCGGTGTGTAAATATAAGCATCAGTTATTCGAATCAGTCTATTATTGGAAATTCGATAATATTTTAGACCAGCAATTGTAACAATAGCTTCGCTATACTCATTAGTTGCTGGAGCTAGAATCATATTTTTTATTTTAGTAATTTCATTTTTGGAATTTAATTGATATACCTCAATAGCAGGTTGGCTTGAGTAAGTCGTAATAAATTGAATACCATTTCCATGACTGGTATTGAGAGAATGTTTTTCTTTCGTATTCTTATTGATATTAGTTATATTTTGTTTGGATGGGTCTGTCAAATTTGCTGGAGTTGTATGCTTGTCTAATTCTAATGGATCTGAAACTCCTGGTTGTGCTGGAGTTACTGGTTGAACCGGAGTCACTTCTTCTAGATTAACTGGCTGTTCTGAGATTACTGGTTTTTCTGATGTCACTGGCTTTTC
>NZ_AZFV01000055.1 GCF_001435815.1 Companilactobacillus nantensis DSM 16982
TAACTTGTTATTGAAATTTTCGACAAAATAACTAAAGAACATTACGTACAATATTTCCCCAATTAGTCTACGACTATCAACACGTCTAATTAAAAATTGATTTGTTATGGCATTGATTACTCCAATAATGAACAACAATAACCCTGTATTCAAACCTGTCCATTTAGTCACATTAACAGCGGCAGCGGTCCATAAACCACTTCCCATGTTGGCAGAAATACATAGCCCATTACCAAAAGCATTCAAAATCAGCCCTGAAACTAAACCAATGATTCTTGTTTGGATTGAATTTTTGATGATGTCACCCCTTCTCAATAGTGATTATCGTACTACAAAATAGTTTGAGACAAAACGTCGAAATACAAAAAGGCACCTGTTAGAAACATCATTTTCAGTTTCTTTCAGATACCTAATTTATAATCGTTAATTCATTATTAAAATACTATTTTCAATTTGAATTGATTATTCATCCATAGTAAAAGATTCTATTGTTTTAGTCATTTAATTAATTTTTGAGCAACCAAATAATCATGAGCAACTTTTGAAGCTTTCTCGTGCTTGACAGTTACCAAATAGTTCATCTTTTGCATATCAGATTCACTAATTTTTCCAGCCAATTTATTCAAAGTTTTCTTAACTTCTGGATGACTCATTGCAAACTTTTCGGTCATTAATGGAGCCCCTTGATATGGTGGGAAATGATTCTTATCATCTTTGAGAACTACCAAGTTATACTCTTGGACTTCTGGATCTGTCGTATAACCATCAACAACATTGACTTTCCCATTAGCAATCGCTTTATAACGAATTGAAGGTTCCATGGTTTTAACACTGGCAATATCCAAACCATAGGCTTTTTTAACCCCAGGATAACCATCATTTTGTTGATAAAAGTCAGGATCAAAGCCAGCATGCAAACGATGTTCCACTTTTTTCAAATCACTAATCGTTTTGAGATTATACTTTTTAGCAAAGCTCTTCTTTACCGCTAAATCATATCCATTTTGATACTTCATCGGTGATAAATATTCCATATTAGCGTCTTTTTTCAACAAATTACGAGCGGCTTGATAAGTTTTCTCAGGGTTATGACTGACCTTTTGCTTGGTTTTAACTAAAGCCTGTAAGACAGTACCAGTAAATTCTGGATAAATATCAACCGAACCAGATTCCAATGCTTTGTACAAAAATGATGTCCCACCGAAATTAGGTTTCAAAGAGACCTTCATATTCGGATGATCTTCTTCAATTAAATCTTTATACATATTAATCAATATTTCTGGTTCACTACCCATTTTTCCAGCAATCGTAATATTAACAGGTGGTTTAACGATACTGCGGTATCCAGCAAATCCACCAAATAAAACAATAATTGCAGCAAAAAGGATTCCCATTTTTTTAAGCGATAATTTAGAAATACCCTTGATCAAAGTACTGAATATCAACGTTAAAACGGCTGACAAGACAGCACCAATCAATAATAATGCATTATTATTTGTTTCAATTCCTAGCAAAATATAAGTACCTAAACCACCAGCACCAATTAAAGCTGCCAACGTTGCTGTTCCAATGATCATGACCATGGCGATTCTAATACCTGAAATAATCATTGGCATTGCTAGTGGCAACTGAAATTTAACTAATTTCTTTGTTCGCGATAATCCAAATGCTTCCGCTGCTTCTTCTAGGTTTGGATCAATTGTTGTCAAACCAGAGTACGTATTTTGGAAAATTGGCATCACCGCATAAACAACTAAAGCAATAATCGAAGGTACCGTTCCAATCCCTACAAAGGGTATCAGAATACCCAATAACGCTAAACTAGGAATCGTTTGTAAAATACTGGTTATTTGTAAAATAATTTCAGCAATCCGCTTATGATTCATTAAAATAATGGCCAAAGGAATCGCAATAATGGCAGCGATAAATAATGAAATCAGTGAAATAGAAATATGTTGACCTAAAGCTTCCCAAATTCCACTACTTTGCGTTTGTAATATATGAATAACTGCGTTCACTATTTCTCACCTTCCCTTGCCAAAAAATCTAGTAGATCAGAGGTAGTGAGCTGATAGTTCTCATTGTCATTATTAAAAATAACTTCTCCGTCATTGTCTTTCAACTCAGTTGCCAAACGATTAACTGAATCCTCTTTTAATAATGAAGAATTCATATCTTTGGTAACAACTTGACCAAAACCGGCATCAATAATTTCACCAACAGTTGTCTGACCACTTTTTTCTAATTTGAAGAACCCTTTGACAAAATCATTCTTAGGATGATTCAAAATATCATCACGATTACCAATTTGTTCTAAATTTCCCTTACTCAAAACGGCAATCGTATTACCTAAACGAATCGCCTCATGCATATCGTGGGTTACAAAAATAAAAGTTGTCTGTAATTCGCGATGCAGTTTCAAAACTAAATCCTGTAACTGTGTTCGTGAAATTGGGTCCAAAGCACTAAATGGCTCGTCCATCAAAACCATTTTGGGACTAGTTGCTAACGCCCGAATAATTCCGACACGTTGTTGTTCCCCACCAGATAACTCATTGGGCATTCTTTTAGCATATTTCTTAGGATCTAATCCGACTTTTTCTAAAAGGTCCCAAGCCACATTTTTACGTTTGTCTTTTGACCAATGCAAAGACTCAGGTTGAATCGTGATATTCTCTTCAATCGTTAAGTTTGGGAACAAAGCAATATTTTGTAAAACATATCCCATATTTAACCGCATCTTTTGTAAATCATATGTTTCAATATTTTGACCATCAATTAGAACCTGCCCTGAAGTTGGTTTGATCAAACGATTAATCATCTTTAGCGTCGTCGTTTTTCCACTGCCACTAGTTCCGACCATCACAAAAAAGTCGCCGTCTTCAATTTTCAAACTCAAGTCTTTAATAGCTGAATTGTTGTCATATTTCTTATAAACGTGTTCAAACTCTATCATAACAAATCTCTTTCATGTAACTTTTTAAGTGACAAGAATCAATACAAAGAATAATATAAAATAAGTCCGTTCCAGTGTCAAACAATAAGCATATACCTAATTCATTGACTATTTAGTGAATTCATTCTATGATTATACCTGTAAAAACAAAGGTTACATATTTGAGGTAAATGCAAATGAGAGTTTCAACACGATTCAGTGATTCCGTCCATATATTAGCTTTCATCGAAATCTATCAAGACCAGAAGTTATCGAGTGAATTAATTGCCAGTAGCATCGAAACTTCCCCAGTTGTAGTTCGTCGGTTAATGAGTACATTGCGAGAAAATGGTTTAATTGCAACTAAGAAAGGTACAGCTGAACCTAAGTTGTCAAAAAATCCTCGTGAAATCACCTTGCTTGATATTTATTTGGCCGTTGAGGGCGACAAACAATTATTTACGCTTGATACCAATACAAATCCTGATTGTATCGTTGGCGGCAATATTCAAAAAGTTTTAGGAACTTATTACGAAGACGCCAAGATGGCTGCCTTAAGAAAGTTCAATAACGTTTCATTACAAGATATTATCGAGACTATCTTAGTTGAACAAAAGGCCAAGAAGGTTTTGAAGTAAAAACTGAAATAGGTTTCAAAAAGGACTAGATAAATTCGTTGAAAATTTATCTAGTCCTTTTACTGTCAGATTTTTAAGCGTATATTTTTAAAATTAAAGGTAAAATCATCAATAATTTTTATAATTTACCGTTAAGAAATTGTGCCTCACCATTACCAAAGCTCCAATCGGCCATAGTATTACTTGTAATGTTAATCATTACATCAGCTGGTGAAATACCAATTCCTTCGTGCAAAGCTTTAACTAAACTTGCGTAAAAATGTTCTTTGTCTATTTGTTCACGTGGGCTTGATGTCAAACTGAACAACAAAATTTTATCAGTTCTTTCTAATCCCAAACCAACATCCCAAAAGATCATTTCTTCGGGTTCATGTTGAGTTACAACTTGATAACGATCTCGTGGCAATAAGTGCAATTCATCAGTTGCAACTTTATATGAGATATCTAAAATATCCTTAATTTCCTTCTTGTCGCGACCTTTTATCATATCAATTCTCATTAATGGCATATTATTTCTCCTAATCTTTAATTATTTTACCTACACCAATTGGCAATGTTACGTGTTGATCATAGTGTCCGACTGCTCCAGCAATTGTATCTGGCAATACTAAATCTTCTGGCACTCCATGAACGTAAATCACTCGTTTATCTAACTCTAAATCATCAGTTCCGAAAACTTCATTAAACTTAGCTCGTAACTTATCGAGTGGAACCTCTTTATCATATTCAAAACTTCCGTTTTCATCTGATACTGGGTACGTATCGTTAGGAACATTCATATCATGTGGTGCGGCATCAAATGGCACCATTGTGGTACCAGAAACTGGCTCTGTCTCTGGCAAGTCAACGAATCCATCACCGTTAACATCTTGAGCTTTTGTGGCAATTTGGGCTTCTTTTCCATCTGGAAATCCATGGAAATGTTCCCAATGTTGTGTATTCTTGGGAGTATCTTTCATTGAGATATGAATCTTCATAATATCATTTTCAATTTCAAATGTGGCAGTTCCATGTGCTGCTGTTCCAATCTTATCTTCATTCAATGAAACAATCTTTGCACTGTATTTTTCGGTCATGTTAACTCCTCCACTTATCTCTTTGTTGATTACATGAGTAATTGTATACTGAACCTAACGAATTAGAATTGACATATGTCAAGAAAGGCGAAATTAATTTATGACTCATGATCCTATTAAATGTGTAGAACAAGTTTCGATATTTAAAGGTGCCCCACGAAGCGTCATTGAAGCACTAGCTCGCGTTTCCGTTCATCAAAGAAAAATTCCATCTGGTCAAATGATTTATTCTGCTGGTGAGCCAAACGACCGTTTAATGATAGTAGATTCAGGACGAGTCCGGGTTTTCAGTTACGCTGATGATGACCGTGAAAGAACACTTTACATGTTGCGGTCACGTGAAGTAGATTTAACGGGAGCACTTTTCACTAAACATGAACATCATAATTTTGCTCAGGCTGTTGAACCCACTGAAATATGTTATTTAAAACAGGCTGCTTTCAAAGATGTTTTAAAATCATATCCAGAAATGGCTTTATCACTAGTTGATATTCTCGGCGAACGGCTAGCTTCTTTAGAAAAACGAGATGTCACTGATACTTTGTTAACATCCAAAGAACGCCTCTACAATTACCTTTTGGAATTACAAGATCAATTCAATACTCCCACCTATCAACTACCAGTAACTAAACGCGAACTAGCTTTGTATTTGGGAATAACTCCAGAAACACTCAGTCGTCAACTAAAACTTCTAGTTGCAGAAAATAAAATCAAACTAAATCGGCGTGAATTTACAATTCTCTAAAGAATGTAGCTGATTATATACAGAAAAAGATAGTTATAGGAAATATTATATTTCTTACAACTATCTTTTTTAATAAACTTTATTTATTATAATTTTCTACTAAAAACTCTTTTAAAGGTGTAGCTGGATGTCCCATTATCAATTGATAATCAGAGCTAATCTCATTCAACAATCCTTTACCACCGGCATCATACATCGATGATAACATGTGACCTTCATTGCCTTCATTATAAATTTCTGCAAATTCAGTCAAACTAACTGGTTGATATCCGATTGGAGAATGTGCCACTTCAGTTAAAACTTCCGCTAATTGTGGCATCGTATAATTTCGTTCTTGTGTCAAAGTATAAATTTTACCATCAACTAATAATGACTTAGTTGCAGCCACCTTAGCAAAAGCCTTTGAACTATCTGCCAAACTAATAAATGACAATGCTTGATCTTTCATTGGATAAATAACATTTTTACGTTCAATCAATTCTGGTAAATATGGTACCAACGGATCAGCATACAAAGCATTTTTAACAATCGTATAGGAAAGTCCGCTCGATGCCAATCTTCGTGGTAAATAACCATAAAAGGCTGATAAATCAAATGGATTATTCGCCTGATCTGCAATAAAGCCCATGGCCAAAATATGTCCAACTTCGGCCTTTTGAGCCGCTTGAATAACATTTTCTAATTCACTGACACGACTAAAGCTATCATGACTCTTACTAGGAACATAAATCAAAACGTCCTTCTTAGTAAAAGCATTCACTAAAGTTTCCTCTTTCATAAAGTCGATGGGTACCACATTAGCACCAGTATCAGCAATATGTTGTGCCTTAGAAACTGTATGAACTCCGGCCGTTACATCAGTACTTGGCACCAATTTGATTAACTCATTGAAAATTTGGCCACCCAAATGACCTGTTGCTCCAGTAATTAAATAATTCATTTCACTTACCTCCTTGTTTGCAAAATAGATGTTACTTCAATTGTTACAAGTAGTCAACTATTTAATTTTAAATTTTAACCAAATACTTGTTAATAAATAATATAATGAAGATAAATAGACTGTTGGAGGGATTTAGAATGCAAAAAATCATCATTGATCAAGAATTCTGGGACATCTTTCCCGATGTAGAAATCGCCGTTATGACGGCTCATGATGTTGATAACCATAACGATACCAACGTACCTGACAATTTAATTCAGACAGCTAATGAAGTTGCCAAAAAATGGGTCCCTGACGATCCTATCAGTGCCAATCCAGTCGTTAAAGCTTGGCGTGACGCTTATCGCAAATTTAAAACTAAAAAAGGTGCTCGTAACGCTGTGGAAAATCTTCTAAAACGTGCCAAAAATAATAAAGGTGTTGGCAACATTAACCCCGTTGTCGATGTTTATAACTCAGTTTCCTTGGAGTACGCCTTTCCAATTGCAGCTGAGGACTTGGATAAAATAGTTGGTGATGTTCATTTAACAGTTGCCAAAGGTGGCGAAAGTTTTACACCAATTGGTGAAGATGAAGTTGAAGAAGCATTACCTGGTGAAGTAGTTTACCGTGATGACAAAGATATCATTTCCCGTTGTTGGGCTTGGCGTGACAGTGCACGTGTAGCTGACACTGATGAAACAAAGAACCTACTCTTCTATATGGAAAACATTCAACCTGACCGTAAAGATGATCATATTGCGGCTGCTAATGCTTTAAAAACACGCTTCCATGATTACTTGAATATTGATATTAATGATTTAACATTTTTAAACAAAGATAATCGTGAATTTGTCTTCGCAAAATAAAACTAATTATCTGAAAGTTGAAAGTTAAATATGCTGTGAAGATAGTAATAGGCCGCC
>NZ_AZFV01000056.1 GCF_001435815.1 Companilactobacillus nantensis DSM 16982
ACTTTTTCAGCAGCCTCGTCTCGAACCTCGCTTTTAAGCCTTGCACAAACCGCAAGTCTTAAAAGACGTCCGTGGTGTAAGGGCTAAAGCCCTAACGCCACCTTCACTGCATATTATTTTCGTGCTCCCTTCGGCTAATTTAACTCATAGATTTATGAATAACACTCTACTGATTTGACGAAGTTTTTTTATATTGAAAAAACAAAGTCTAAATTGATTTCTATTTAATAGAAAACCTCAAACTAATCAGAAGAACCAACATACTTAAACAACATTATATTACTTATGACTGTTCTTTCTTGCTTCACGTTCTTGACGCTTGTTTTGTCTATTTTGAAGTTTTCTTTGTTGACGATGTTCTTCATTGATTGCTTTTTTAATCTTATTCTTGTAGCCAGGCTTGCGCTTTGTCTTTTGTTTCTTAACAAAACCAACTAGCTTAGTATCAAGCTTTTCTTGTGTAGCGCGACGATGTACTCGACGGTCACGTTCAACTGAATCAACGATTTCACCATTCTTGATATCTTTTGGTTCAAACTTGATTCCCATGTGTTCGATTTCGTCAATCTTATGTTCTTCGCCTGGTTCATAAATGGTGATAGCTGTACCTGACATCTTGTTACGGCCAGTTCTACCTACACGGTGAATGAAGAAGTCGAGGTCATCTGGGATTTCTGCATTGATTACGTGAGAAACTCCGTTGATATCAATTCCTCGAGCAGCTAAATCAGTTGCTACGACGTATTGATATTCCATATTTTCGACTTGTTTCATAGCACGCTTTCTTTCACGAGGTGTTAAACCACCATGAATTCGAGCGACTTTCAAACCTTGGCTACGAAGATAATTATAAATATCATCAACTGTGCGTTTAGTATTTGCAAAAATCAATACCAAATATGGTTCACCTAATGTGATCAATTGGTAAATCATTTGTTTCTTATCACGTCCGTGACTGGACATTAGCCAGTTATCAACGTTCTTAGGAATAATACTGTTATTCTTAATTTCAACACGTTGTGGACCATGCATGTACTTGTTCAAGAATGGTTCCAACTTTTGTGGAATTGTAGCTGAGAAGACCATCATTTCACGGTTTTCTGGCAACTTATCAGTAATGTGATCAACATCATCCAAGAAGCCCATGTCCAATGTCATATCGGCTTCATCGACTACGAAACGCTCAACATTTTCGATGTGTAAGTCATTTTCGCGGATCAAATCCCATAAACGACCAGGAGTACCGATTGCAATTTGTGGTTGGTGAGCTTCAAGCTTTCTCTTTTGACGTTCACGATCAGAACCACCAACAAAAATAAAGGCATTATATTCTTCTGGATAGTTCTTTAAAATTGCTTGTGTATCTTCATAAATTTGATATGCCAATTCACGACTAGGTGTAGCAATCAATAATTGGACCTCTTGCTTGTCAGTCAATGCGTTCATTGCTGGCAACAAGAAAGCATGTGTTTTACCAGAACCTGTTTCTGATTGGACAATAATATCTTTTTTCTTGTTAACTAAAGAAATTACCGCCTCTTGAACTGGAGTTGGTTCCTCGAAATGTATTTCTTGTAATGATTTATTAATTGAATCATTAAAATTGTATTGTGAAAATTTAGTCATCTATTCACCCTTCTGGTTATATTCAGTAACTAATTCTTTAAGCTCTTCAAACATTTGTTCCACTTCAGCACGGTCTTTGGCAGTGGCGCCACTTGCTAATGGGTGACCTCCACCATCATGATTTTTGGCTAGTCCGTTAATGATTGGGCCTTGAGAACGTAAGTGTATTCTGAAAGTACCATCATCTTTTTGAACAGCTTCCATCCATGTGCAGACTTCTTTCAAACGACCTGGTGTTGAAACAACTGAATTGGCTTGTTCTTGATTGATGCCCAATTTCTTCATTAGATCAAGATCAATCACTGCATAAGCGGCACCGGAAGCATCTATTTGTAGGTTATCAAACAAAACGCCTTGGAGCTTAGCTTGTTGCAAGGTAATTTCATTCATCTTATTGTTGATTGATGCCGTATCGACACCCAAAGCGATGAATTTGCCACCGACTTCCATTGTATGTTGAGTCGTTGATGGATATAAGAATCTACCCGTATCTCCCACGATTCCAGCATAGAGATAGTAAGCAACTTCCTTTGTTAATTGTAGTTCATCACAGCTATCAATCAAATCAGCAATAATCTCTGAACATGAACTAGCATCAGTATTAACAAATAGTTGATCTCCATAAGAGTCATCATTGGGATGGTGATCAATCTTAATTAAGAAATCCCCATCATCAAAACGTTGATCGTCAATTCTTGGTTGATTAGCAGTATCTGTGACGATAACTAGTGCTCCTTGGTAATCTGCATCAGTTACTTCCTCTGCAGTTGATAACCATTTGAGACCTTCAGTATCGTTACCACCAATCAAAACTTTCTTGTCTGGAAATGCTTGGCGAATTGCAGTTGCCAAACCAGCTTGTGACCCCAATGCATCAGGATCTGGATTTTGATGACGTAGAATGATAATTCTATCATATTTTTTGATTGTTGCAATTATTTCGGCAAAGCTATTCATTAATATTGTCCCCCTTGTAAGATAAGTTCAAAGAAACCTCTTCGTATGATAACGGATCCAAATTGGTCACCGTGATTCCTAATAAACGAATCTTTTGATCTGTCACCTTTAATTTATCATAAATATCCTTCGCAACACGATAAATATCTGTTTTTGTTTGCACGTAATCTTGAAAACTCATCCGTTTAGTGATGGTCTCAAACTCCGAATTACGTAATTTTAAGACAACTGTTTTACCATGTTGACGTTGCTTTTTTAAATCTTTACTAACTAATTCTGCTAGAAAATGTAGTTCATGATCAATTTGTTCCGGCGTTACTAAATTACGGGTATAAGTTCGTTCTCGACCAATTGACTTACGTAACCGATGTCCCTCAACAGGCGAATCATCAATTCCATGAACTCTTTTATAAATGACGTAACCCATCTTGCCAAATTTCTTCAAAAATTCGTCTTGATCGATGTTTTGTAAGTCTTCACCCGTATAGACATCCATATCGTGCAGTTTTTGTTGCATGGCTTTTCCGATACCGTTGAACTTTTCAATGGGAATTGGTTTGAGAAACTCTTTGGCATACTTGCCCAAAATGATTGTTCGACCAAATGGTTTGCGATAATCTGATGCCATTTTAGCCAAAAATTTATTGTAAGAAATTCCGACTGAACACGTTAACCTTGTTTCTTTCATGATTCGTTGCTGAATATAATTTGCTAGTTTAATCGTATTAACTTCGCCCAATTTATTCTCGGTTACATCTAAGTAAGCTTCATCCAAAGCTACTGTTTGATAATTATCGGTTACATCACCAAAGATATCGTGGATTTGATTCGAAACGCTCCGATACAATTCAAAATTTGGTGGCGTAATAACTAATTTATCTTTCGGAATTAAATCAACTGCTTGTTGTGCTGGCATTGCTGAATGGGCACCATACTTACGAGCGTTGTAATTGGCTGTTGTGACAACCCCATGATGGTTATGTTTACGGGGGTCTTGAGCAACAATCAAACATTTTTTCTTATATTCGGGATGTTCCCGTTCTTCCACAGAAGCGAAAAAAGCATCCATGTCGACATGGATGATTTTTCGGTTTTCTTCAATTTTAATTGGTATTTTTAAAAAGATGAAACAACACCGCCTTTAGTCCCAAATCCAAGAATTTCCATCACGTTCCAAAAGCATTTCCGCTGAATCTGGACCCATGCTACCACTGACGTAATTAGGGAAATCAGGCGTTTGACTGTCCCAACGTTGTCTAATAGCATCAATATATTTCCAAGTACTTCTAAGTTCGTCCCAAAGTGTAAAGTGAATTCGATTACCAGCTAGAATATCGATAATTAAACTTTCATAGGCTTCACGAGCACTATCAGTCTTTTCTTCAGCAGGCAACTTAATCAAGTCTTGCTTAGAATCTTTGTAGTCGATACCGTTGATCAAGATACTCTGTCCATCAACTTTTTCAATCAAAAGTGTCACAACAGTATTTGGTCTAATGCCAAGTTCTTCAACTTTTTCATTGAAGACAATATCGATTCGTGAAGATTTATCAGGCATTCTCTTACCCGAACGAACGTAGAATGGTACGCCATCCCAACGGTCAGAATCAAAACCAATCTTCCCAGCTGTGAAAGTTTCAATTTCTGAATCAGCAGCTACATTGTCTTCTTGACGATATGCTTTTTGTTCGCCCATATCATCTGTATCATATTGGCCACGAACAAAGTCTTTATCAACTTCTTCTGGTTCCAAAACTTTCAAACTATTAAATAGTTCTGTCCGGTTCTTGTGAATAACCTTAGCTTCAGTAGCATCAGGTTCGTTGCTAGCGACAGCACCGATAATTTGCATAATGTGGTTTTGAACCATATCACGTAAAACACCAGCTGTTTCATAATAACCACCACGGTCCTCAACACCAAGTGATTCAGCTAAAGTAACTTGCACATTTGAAACATATTTGTTATTCAAAGCTTCCTCAAATTTATCGTTGTTAGCACGAATCTTTGGAATAGCTTGAATCATTTCTTTACCCAAATAGTGGTCGATACGATAAATATCGTCTTCTGGGAAGGCTTTAGAAATATTGCCATTTAATTCGCAGGCAGAATCGAGATCACGACCGAATGGTTTTTCAATAACTAGACGGTTGTAACCATCAGCTTTCAAACCTTCAGAATTGATGTGTTCAGCAACGGTACCAAAGAATCTTGGTGCAATCGCCATGTAGTAAACGCGGTTATGACCAGCATCAAATTGGTCATCTAATTTGGCAGCTAAGTTCTTCAAAGCGATGTAGTGCTCAGAATCATTAACATCATGTGATTGATAGAAGAAATGTTGTGCAAATTCTTCCATAATCTTCTCATCATCATTAAATGATTCTTTTAAAGAAGTAACGATTGTCTCACGGAAATAATCATCACTCCAAGGACGACGTGCTGTCCCAATCACGGCAAAGTGATCCTTTAAAAATCCTGATTTATACAAACGGAATAACGAAGGATAAAGTTTACGGTGAGCTAGGTCACCAGAACCCCCAAAAATAATAAAAATTGCTGATCTCTCTTTAACCATTTTAAACTCCTTTTGACAGTCTCATGTACTTATATTTTACATCATGAATTATTAAACATCTGCATTATTGACTTATTATTTTTTTGTTTTTGTGTGCGGCGTTGATTAAATATGCTGTGGAAATAGTAATAGGCCACCTCCAGAAGCAAGAAATTTAGGTCGCTGTGGGGATCGCCGAAAGCCAAGGTCTTTCGGCTCGATTTTGAACCTCGCACAAAACGCGAGTTTCAAAACTCGTCCCGTGGTGCAATGGCTAAAGCCATAACGCCACCTTCACAGCGACCTAAATTCTTGCTTCTTCCGGCTAGTTCATCCTTTGTTTTTTATTAAACGTAAATAAATTGGAGTATTACTATTTGGCTTGATTATTTTTCGTCAATAATGACTAGAATATCAAGACTTAAGGTAAGTTTTGATTCCTTCAGCCTTTAGTTTTGGATGAATAATTCTATTACATTATAAATTTTAGAACTTAGAGTATACTTTAAGGCAAGAATTTTGTCTTTACATACGCGTGGTGCTAGTTGACTTTTTTACCAACAATTTCAATAACAAACTTTCATAACTGAATATACCTCAATTATTTCAAAAAAATTAGATTCAAAAAAGACATAAGTCGGAAGAATCGAGAATAGTTACTGGCTGTGAAAGTGGTGTTAGTGCGGGTGATTTTTCCCGTGCTTACAGCACCGGGCGTGTTTGGAGACTCGCTTGCGAGGCTTCAAACCGAGGTATGAGACCTTGGCTCATACCGGTCCGCATAGCCAGTAACTATTTCTCGATTCTGGAGACGGCATATTTAGGCAATAGTTTTGATGTTACATAATTGCAGATTAGTTTCGTCTTTCCAAGTTAATGTCCAAATTTCTTTAAAACGTTCAATATTGGTATCTTCTTGAATTTGGTTATTATAGTCGTCAGTTTTATTATCATACTGAAAATAGTCACGTGCTTGGGCGGTCACAATAACTTGGACTTTCTCATTCGATGATGTCATGACTTGTTGCAGATCAATTATTACCAGACCATCCATTTTATCTATTTTGTGGTTACGAATATAACCGTTGATAATTTTCTTTTGTTTAGCATAATAATATGGCGACATTAGTGTCTTTAAAGTTTCTAAATCATTTTTAGTCCAAGCATCTTCTACTTGATAGAAAAATGGCTCGAAGTGGGTATTTATTTGGGGAGTAAGTTCATCATATGTTTCGGGTGGCGTGTATTTTTTTTGACGATTACGTTTAAAAGAATACACGGAAAAGAGAATGAAAAAACCAGTTACGACTATATCGCCAATTGTGAAGCGATTATAACCAAAATTATTATATCCACGATAACCTCTGTAATTATCGTAATAACTATCTGAACCGGTACTACTGCTGCTACTTGTTGAACTGCTTCCCATGCTTCCACCAGCACGAGCCAGAGTCGTTGTCGGAACCATAATAAACAAGAGCGATATACTAACAACTATGAACAATGCTAATTTTTTCAAGATTCAGTCCTCAATCCCCATTTTATTATTAGCTAGATATTTAAATTGATTATTCAATCTAACACATAATCATGATATCAATACTCACATTAAAATGCTGGTATCTTTGAAGGTTATTACAAAAAATGAAACGGGCATCTGTAAGAAACTTTAATTTCTCACAGGTACCCGTTTTAATATAATTCATTTATTACGCGTGGTGCTAGTTAATT
>NZ_AZFV01000057.1 GCF_001435815.1 Companilactobacillus nantensis DSM 16982
AATTAACTAGCACCACGCGTAATTGGATATTTTTAGGAAAAGAAAATAAAACGTACCATAACCTTCTATTTTTAAAATTAAATTAACTAACAAAACTACTAACTAGTCGGAGGAACTGAGAGTATACACCAGCTATGACAGTGGTGTTAGGACGGCTGATTTTTGCCGTTCTTACAGCACCGGACGTGTTTGGAGACTTGCTTGCAAGGCTTCAAACCGAGATTCGAGACCGCTCTTTGGCTCGAATCGGTCCGCATAGCAGGTGTATATTCTCAGTTCCGGAGATGGCATACTACAAATACACTTTTTTCTATGCAATATTGATCACGAATAAAATTAAACATGCTAAAATAGTCATAATCTTTATGAAAGGGAATATAGATATATGATAGATCTAACTCATGGAAGACCTATGAAGGTCATATTTCTGTATACGATTCCTTTACTATTAGGTAACTTTTTCCAACAATTTTATAGTTTTATCGATACTCTAATTGTTGGAAAAACAATCAGTGTTGATGCTCTAGCGAGTGTCGGTGCAACTGGGGGACTAACTGGTTTAGTTATCGGTTTCGCACAAGGTATGACAAGTGGTTTGACTATTTTAACTGCTCGAAAATACGGTGCTAATGATGAACGTGGGGTTCGACAAAGTTTTGCTTCGGGGATTATAATTTCCGTCTGCATTGCCGTAATTTTTACTATCCTTGCACTTTTAATCGCCTACCCTCTACTTGTAGCGATGCAGACACCTAAAGTGTTAATTCATGATTCATTTATCTTTTTGGAAATTATCTTTGCAGGAATATTTTCTTTTGTTGGTTTTGACTTTTTAGGAAACACGATGCGAGCGCTGGGTGATTCCCGTGTACCGCTTTTCTTCTTGATCGTAAGTACTGTTTTAAATATTTTATTAGAGCTATTCTTTATCCTCTACTTACACATGGGAGTTGCTGGTGCCGGATTAGCCACAGTTGTTGCGCAAACAATTACTTTTATAATCTTATATTTTTACATTCGACGTCACATTCCGTATTTAATTTTGACACGCAGTGACTTTCGAATTGATAAAGCAGAAATTAAGGAATTACTACAAATTAGTTTACCAATGGGATTTCAATCTTCAATCATCGCCATTGGTTCAATTATTTTACAAGTTATGTTGAATACACTTGGTGCTAATGCCGTTGCTGCTTATACTGTTGCCGGTAGAGTTGAACAAATTGCTACTTTGCCAGCCTTCAGTTTTGGCTTAGCTTTAGTTAATTACACAGCTCAAAACTTGGGTGCAAAAAAATTCCACCGTATTTTACAAGGTGTTAAAGATGGAATTATCATTTCAGTTTCTGCCAGTTTAGTCATCGGTGCCTTCTTGATTTTCTTTGGCCGTAGTATCTCACACTTATTCATGAATGGTAGTCAAGATGCAGTCTTACATCTTGTTCAAATTTACTACTACTTCAACGGATCAAGTTACTTTATTCTTTCAATACTATTTATCGTTAGATATACCTTACAAGGTCTTGGCAATCAAAAAGCTCCCACTATCGCCGGCATTGCCGAGCTACTAATGAGAGTTTTCGCAGGTATTGTTTTGATTAGATTATTCGGTTTTTACGGTGCTGCAATGGCCAACCCATTAGCTTGGATTGGGTCAGTCTTAGTTCTCGTAAGTACTTGGAAAATGGAACTTAAAAAACTTAGAAATCTCAAGAATCTCTTGGGTGAAGATGAACTCGAAAGCGAATAGCTTTTGGGTTTTTCTTTTTCTGTAGTCGAAAGTTTATTTGATATTATCTCACTGAAGGTTGAAAGTTAAATATACTGTGGAGATGGTAATAGGCCGCCTCCAGAAGCAAGAAATTTAGGTCGCTGTGGGGACCGCCGAAAGCCAAGGTCTTTCGGCTCGATTTTGGTCAAAATAAAATTTGCCAAAACATAACAAATTATCATGCATTCAAGACATTAGCAAACTCATTGATGGAATCTTCAACCGCAGGGATTTGATTAACATAATTCAAAAACGCATGGGCAAGTCCGCCATAACGAATATATTTGGTCTCACTTCCGGCCATCCCAACTTTTTTAACGAAAGCTTCGTCTTGTAAACGGAATGGGTCAAATTCACCAGTCATAACTAAAACTCGTTTGAAGTTAATTGGATCTGCATATAACGGTGACAAAATTGGAGCTGTTAAATCAACTTTTTGGTGGTCAGTATAAAAGTCGGTCATTATCGTATCTAAGGACTTAAATTGCGTATAATTATTGTGCAGAGCAGGTCGCTGTTCTTCATTAATTGAAATTATTCGATCATTCCATAATGATCCTTCATGATTGGAACCATGAACCACAGTCGGATAAAATAGCACATGCTGATAAATTTCACATAATCCCATCAGATGGCATAACTGACTTACACTCAAAGCAATCGCTGCCCCAGCTGAATCACCTGATAATGACAATTGTTGATAATTATCCTTAATGGCAACAATAACTGATAAAACATCTTCAATTGCAGCTGGATATGGATTTTCTGGAGCAATCCCATAATCAACGCTATAAATTACTCCAGCAAATTTAGTGGCTAAAAGTTTTAAAAATGGTAAAGTATCTTCTGGAGTTCCACCATAATAAGCTCCACCGTGTAAATAAATCACAGCCTTATCAGAAGTAATGCAATCCTTTTGATAAATTTTCAAATAACGAACATGACGATTCAATGAATCTGTATAGGTATTTTCAATCACAACATCGGGATATTCACGTTGATTAATCTCATCATGGTTATTACCATCACGCAATTGTGTCAAATCATTGGGTAGACTGGGTTCATCAGACAAACCTTTTAAATGATCATAAACTATCGGATCATATGAATGTGCATCAATACGGTCTTTAACAATCATTTGTACGCTCTTCAAATTAGGAACATCGACTGCTCCAATTTGATTTAAACGGTTTAATTCTACGTTATAATCATTTCTTATCATAAGCGTCACCATCCTTTTTGGATATTAGACTAATCATCTATCTATGTACATTATGAATCATGTTTAAACATATTTTCAATCGAAATTAAATAATTATTTTTATCAATCTTGAATTACCTAATAATCCCACTTGAGGAGGAATGTTTTGAATACAGATACACGATTATCCGCCCGTCAACAAAACTTACAAATCATTTTAAACTTGTTGGACGAAAATAAGCAGCTATCCGCTAAAGAGCTATCAAATTTGACGGGTCTTAGCATTGTCAGTATAAATAAATTACTCGACATTCTAATTTCTAATACCGAAATTATTACGATTGATTACATCAATACTCGTGGCCGTCGTGCCAAAATTTATAAATTAAATTATGCAGCTTATAAATTGGGCATTGTTCAATTGGCTGAAAATGGTGACTCTATCAAAGCTACTTTCTATTTAACTGATCTCAAAGGTAAAGTTAAACTGAAAAAATTTAACGATCAACCAATTACTTCAGTTGAGCAGTTAACTCAATTTATCAAACAACAGATAATTAATGATATGCCGCAAAAAATTATCGTAGGTGTCCCTGGAGCTGAATTAAATGGTTATCTTCAAATTAGTGATGTAGCTTCACTTCAAGGAATCAATCTATCTTTGGCAATTGAAACGGCTACCGATATAAAAACACTGGTGATTAATGACGCCAATGCCAGTACTTTCGGTGCTGCCACTGAATTAAATGAAAACAAAAATATTGCCGTCGGTATCTATCTACCTAATAACTTTGCACCTGGTGTAGGAATTGTTATTAACAATCGCTTAATCAACGGCGTTGACGGGCTAGCTGGAGAAATTGAATACAGTACAATCGATAATAAACAGCCTGTCACCCAACAGATTACTCAACACATTCAAAATATTATCAGCTTCCTTGATCCAAATTTAGTAATCGTCTACGCTGAAAAACTTGGTCTCACTAATTTACAAATTGATCAAATTAAGCAAACTGTCCAACGAAACTTGCCACTTCATGAAAAATATGCCATTGATTTTGATCGTAGTTTTGAAAGAGACTACCGAATTGGCTTAGCGACGATTGGTCGTCACAATATTTTAAATGGTTTTGTCACCGATTGAAACCGTTTTACTAATTTGGTACAATATCCCTATCTTAATTAATTAAGTTTAAAAAGGGAGACTCTTATGATTAAATTAATTGCACTTGATATTGATCAAACACTATTAAACTCACAAAGTAAAATCACTGCCGATACTAAACATGCTTTACAAAAGGCTTTGCAACAAGGTATCAAAGTTGTCCTCTGTTCTGGTCGACCATTAGCCGGTGTCAGTCCTTACCTTAATGAGTTAGGAATTGCTGGTGACGAGCAGTATGCCATAACTTATAACGGCGCTTTGATTGAATCGGTTTCTGGTAAGGTTCTTTCACGTCAAACACTTAACAACGCTGATTATCGTCGAATCGTTAAATACGTGACTGACAACAAAATGCAATACTACGTTTTAGGCGATGACAGCAAAGTTTATACATCAGACCACGATATTAACCGCATTGCTGTTGTACAAGCTTGGGAAAATAGCGCCGGAATTTATGTCCGTACACCTGACGAATTACCTGCTGATTTTGAGATTCCTAAGGCAGCCATTGTTGGTGAGAAGGAAACTCTAGACGAATATGAAACACCGGTTAAACAAGAATTTTCTGACGATTATTACGTCGTTCGTGCTGCCGATAATTTCTTGGAATTAATGCACAAGAATGTCAATAAAGGTAGCGGATTAACTAAATTAACGAGCCTACTTGATATTAAACCCGAAGAAGTCATGGCTTTTGGTGATGAACAAAATGACTTGCCAATGTTCAAGTTTGCCGGTACTGCTGTTTGCATGGGCAATGGATCTGACCTCGCTAAGTCGCACGCTGATTATGTAACAGATACAAATGACAATGATGGAATTGCCAAAGCTTTGGATAAATTTATTTTTTAAAAACTTACCAAAATCGATTGCTTTAATCATACGTTACTAGATAAAATCATCAGTATAATGTATTAAATTTGAGAGGAATTTACTATGACAATTAAGCTAGTTGCAACAGACATGGACGGAACTTTTTTAACTGACGATAAGCATTTCGACAAAGAAAGATTCAGCCGTGTTTATGATTACATGACTAAAAATGATATTACTTTCGTTTCAGCCAGTGGTAATCAATATTATCAATTAAAAGATTTCTTCAAGGACTTCCCCAAGACACTCTTTGTTGCTGAAAATGGTGCTTTAGTTGGTAGTCATGACGAAATTTATAAGACAGACACTTTTTCTCAAGCCGTTGTACAAAAGACACTCCAAGTTTTAAACAGTCTTGACGACGTACAATCAATTGTCTGTGGTGAAAATTCAGCCTATATTGCCAAAAATGTGACACCTGAATTTGCCAAAATGAGTAAATTCTACTTCCCAGAAATTACTAGTGTTGATAAGCTCGAAGATGTTACTGATAACATTTTGAAGTTCTCTATCAACTGCCCTCCTGATGAAACAGAAGCATATATGGAAAAAATTTCTAATATGATTGGCCCAACCGTTTCTGTAGTTACAAGTGGTCACGGTGACATTGACGTTATTCGTGCTGACGTCAACAAAGCAACTGGTTTGGATTATTTATCAGATAAGTTAAATATCGAACCTGAAGAAATGTGTGCCTTTGGTGATGGTGGCAATGACCTAGAAATGTTACGTTATGTTGGTCATGGTGTAGCTATGAAAAATGCCTCACCTATTGTCCACGAAACAGCTCCTTTTGAAACAGTCGATAATAATCAACAAGGTGTTATTCAACATTTAGAAGAATTATTTGAAATTTAAATATAGATTTTTCTTCATAATTAATTTGTTTATTCATCGCAATTTGAAAATATTTACTTCATATTTGGTTGGTAGGATATAACCATAATCAAATCAAGGAAACAAAGTTTGATTATCCTCCCCCTTATAGAAGATATTAAAAGGACGTCCGGCTACTAGCCTGACGTCCTTATTTTTTTCCTTTTTTCTAAAGAAGTTAATTTGGTCTTTTCAACCTCTGTAGTATGCCGCAAAGACTTAATTCTACGAACAGTTAACTTGGATACTTTAGATTGATAATTCTCTGTAATGATTTGATATATTTTTTCCTGATCATAAGGGAAAACTGCCGAAAACAGCCAAGCCTGCGCCATTTGCACGTAATATTCATCACTGTTTATTTCAGTCGCTAGTTGTAATATTTCATCCCGATATTCGTCTGTATTGTAAAATTTCAACAGAAAAACTAATCCCGTTCGTTGTAACCAAAAATTATCACTTCGTAAATATTCTTTGATTTTAATCAAAAATTCAGGTAAATATTGCTTAACTATTTTGAAATGAACCACCATATCACAAATTGACCAGGCATTAGCTTTTCTTAAATAAGCATCACAGTAAGTTTCAAAGTCTGCTAACGACAATTTCAAATTACTAATCACAAAACCTTCGATAATGACAACTTCGTAATTTTCTGAACCAACAATTTGCAAGAAAGACTGTGGATTTCCCTGACTAATTTCTTTTCCAATTGTCTTGAGCGTTCCCATGGAAATTCCTAGCAGATTGTATGATGTTGGAACAATTTTTTCGGCACGAGTCCGATATTTTTCATCCCCCATATTGTCTAATTCATTTAAAAAATTTTGATAATCTGATTGAGACCAAGTTGTATTTTTCAAATCCAATAGCATTAAAATCATCCCTATACCTTTATTTACAAGTATTATGACATAAAAAAGTCGTTGTGATTTCTCACAGTGACCTATACCCCCAAAGTTAG
>NZ_AZFV01000058.1 GCF_001435815.1 Companilactobacillus nantensis DSM 16982
AAATGTCGGTTCCTTTTTTCGTACCATAAATAAATTTGAGAGTAGTATTTATACCCCTGACGGGGATCATAAATACTACTTTTTTTGATTTTTTAAATGAATTTCTTCCTATTATATAGGTATGATTTTCATTTTTATAAAGTAAATATCTAAATAATTATGAAAGTTATGAAAATAAAAACAATTAGTTCTATAATAAAGAGGTTACTTAACGTATAGAGAGGGGAAATATAATGGTACATTTTTTGCGTAATAATAAAGTTGCCTCAATCATTTTAGCAATTATCAGAATTTACTTGGGTGTCGAATGGACATTAGCCGGTTGGGAGAAAATAACAGGCGGTGCTTCAGGAGCTGTTAAAGGTCTTGTTGCTAACGCTATCAAGAACCCAGTTAAAGGCCCTACAGGTAATGTCGTTTATCCATGGTTCAACAGTATGCTTAGTGGCATCTTACCTCACTACCGTGGTATGAGCTTCTTAGTATCTTGGGGTGAATTATTAGTTGGTTTAGGTTTGATCTTTGGTTGTTTAACAACTGCTGCCGTATTCTTTGGATTGATGATGAATTTCTCTTACTTATTAGCAGGAGCAATTTCTGTAAATCCATTGTATATTTTTCTTGAATATTTCATCATTATTGCTGGATTCAATGCTGGTAAAATTGGTTTGGATTATTGGGTGATTCCTTGGATAAGAAAAAATATATTTAAAAATAAAGCTACAATATGATTTTTTTATATAAAATAAAAAAGAAACTGAAAAAATTTCAGTTTCTTTTTTTTCTTTTTATGAAAAATGTTTTTTTCTGAATTAAGGAACCTGTAGGTACTATACTTATTTAAAATAAGGCGTAAAATAAAATATTGGTATAGATAATAAATATTGTTCATATTTCAATAAAATTTCTGTCTATTTATTTAAGTAATGAAATGTGGTAGGTTACTAATATGAAAATTTATTTACTATAATATAATTGTTTTAAAATAATATTGAAGATATTCTATTATAATAGAATCAATTGCATCTACGGGGGTGGAGTTCTTGGATAGCTTTACTGACTTATTTCTATCAAAATCAGAAATCGAAAAGATTCAACTATTTAATAAGATCAAATTAATTAGAACTACTCAATTAGCTAGTGCCGATCTAATCGGAACTTATCGTAATCGTGATATCCAGGTTAAGGATATTAACTTACGTAAGGCTGCTTATCAAATGAATAAGAGCTATGGTAGCGTCTATAATACTTTCTTAGGAATCCAAGATGATTTCAAGAGAATCTTAAATAAGGAAAAATATAGTACTGAAGAAATGTTTAGTGTTACGCGTGATGCTTATCATGCTTTTTTGACGACCAATTCTGATGGCTACTTATTCCTTGATGCCATAGTTAAGGATAAGGAGAGTTCCTTTAAGCATTTCTATGAAACGTTGGAAAGTAGCAAGGCAACTGTTTTGCGTCACTTAAAGCCAATGAGAGGCTATTTAAAACGTTTTGGTGTTCGTATTGCGTATGAACCTATGCGCTTTGTTGGTGATGAGGAATCGATTCGTTTGGCTATCGCAGCATTGTACTGGAATGCTACTAGGGGATACGTATGGCCATTTGAAGATTTCACACAAAAAGTCGCTTTTAAGGTAGTTGATATTGCTTTAGATAAATATCGTCTTAAACCTACTAATCAAATTACGAAGATGTTTTATGCTTATGTAGTTATGTCACATCTTTACCGGATCATTGATGGCAACCATGTTCAAAATATGGATGCTTTGAATGTCATTAACTATCCTTTCCCTAACATTTTCGAAAGTGCCGGTTCAATGCTTGAAGGGGATACTGGTAGTAAGAAAGTTCGTGAATTAAAACGAGCTATCAAAGAAGATGTTAGCTATGAGGAGCAAATGTTCCAATCAGCTGATTTCTATATTCTATTGATGTGTGTTCCAGCAACATTTGAAGTTTCTGAAGATTATCTTCAATCTGTTTCCAAGCAATTAGTTAGATATAATCCATTGTTTGCTAACTTTATTGATGATTTCTTGGAACTTATTCCAATTGATGTTGAACAAACAATTTCTGATATGGCCTTGTCACATTCAGAATTCTTGAGATATAAATATAATTTAACAACATGTATTATCGGTGTCTTGGCGCTTGATCATAACTATATTGAAATCTTGAACTTATATTCAGGTTTCGGTGACGCTATCAGTAAATTGAATGATGAAGGTTTGGAAAGTAAAATTTATTCAACCGTTCAACATTTGATGTTACGTGACAAGTATCAATCATTAACAGGTAAATCAAAACAAATTTCTGAAGCTATTTATGCAATTGCATATCGATTCTTCTCACTTTATAACAAGAATATCCAAGTTAAAGTTTACCTAGAACTTGAATCATTCTTCTTAGTTTATTCAGACTTATCTGTTACTTTACAATCATTGCCATATGCGAAAATTGTCAGTGATCCTAAAGAGGCTGATATTGTTGTAACTGCTAATAGTGCTAATCCACCAGAAGAAGATATGAAAAAAGATGTCTGCATCTATCGTTGGATGTATAACGGTGTCGATGGCCAAATGGGTGGTTTATTGAACCTAATTTATAAGATTTGGACTGAAGAAAAGGTTAGTGAAAATCCAAATCTTTAATGAAAAGTGTTGCAACTATTTTCAGAATATATTATGATACAGGTTGTGCGATGAGTCGAGAGCCGTCGAATTTGGACGGCACTTATGATGGTAGGGTATCGAGCACTACTCACCGGATTTGTGAGGGATATCTATAGGAAACCGATGTGAACGGGGACCTATTTACTCATCTGAGTACTACCAACTAAAACCATGGTTGATTTATACCATGGTTTTTTTATTGAAAAAAATATATAGAAGAGGTGAAAAGGATGCGCGCTCAAAGACTTTGGTTACTAATTTTGAATATTACTTTCAACTTAGTAATGGGATTTATTTTGCCAGTGAATACAATTTTTATTCACAAGAATTTACATGAATCATTGATTACAGCTGGTTTTACCTTAATGGTTTACTCAGCCTTTATGATGATCGGTAATGCTCTGGGGGGAGTAATGTTTGATCGATTCTCAAAACGAGGAACGTTATACATTGGTTATGCTATCTCCATCATTTCGTTACTCGGTATGTCATTCCATCATGTATGGCCAACATATGCGATTATGTTGTTCATTTTAGGATTTGGAATGGGGCTGGTGTATACGGCGGTCAATGCTTACACAGCTTTCATTGCGGAACAAATGTCAGGAAACAGTCGAGTAATATTTAATAATATGTACTTAGCAGCCAATATTGGAATTGCTATCGGTTCAACAGCCGTTGGATTCATTTTTAAGTGGAGTATCTTTTTAACTTTCTTCATTCCAATGATTTTATTTGTAATTAGTGCAGTTATTTTAATTTTTAAAGCTAACTTGTTGGATCATGTTAACGAAACAGATGAAACAACTAGTCATCATTATGTAAGTAGTGATACTGTCGATCCAAGAATTGAAATTGGTGCCGGACGTTTTACGTTAAACCTAATTGTGATCTGTGCTTCTATCTTTATCGTTTGGCTCGGTTATTCACAGTGGGACAGTAATATGTCAGCCTATATGTTGAATCAAGGTTACACGACACGTGAGTACGGTTTGGTCTTTACAATCAATGCAGGTTCATTGTTGATTATTCAACCAGTAATGAATCGAGTTGTTTCGAGAATTTTTAAATTATTGAAGTATCAAATTTTCTTAGGAACAGTTATCATGGGAGTATCATTCCTTTTGTTGCCAGGAGCTAAGTCATATCTATCTTATGTATTGAGTATGTTAGTTTTGACAATCGGTGAATCAATGGTTTTCCCAACTATTCCAGCATTATTGAGCAAGATGTCAACGAACAAAAATCGTGGAACTTTCCAAAGTTTTTACAGTATTTTTGGTTCATTAGGCCGGGCAATCGGACCTTATGCAGGTAGTTTGATCGTTACGGCGTTGTCATTTTCAAGTTTGTTCATTGGGATTACTATTTCAATGATTATAGTTGCTGTAGCAATGATAGGTGTTAAAGAATTAGCATAAGTGAGGTAATATCATGATAGTTATTTTGTTGATATTGTTATTACTAGTCGTTCTAATTCTGAACGCCTTTTTTTATACGTTCAAAAAAGAGGTTCCAAGGCATTAGGTTCAGAAGCTCCGCAAGTAAAGATGGATGAAGGACTAACGGAGGCCACGGCTATATTTGTTCAAAAAGATAAACAAGAATGGCAGATTAAATCGTCTAATACGGGCAATCAGTTGTACGGTTGGTTTACCAATAATAACGATAATGTAACGGTCATTATGGTCCATGGCTTTGGTGTGGATCATACATCGTTGAATGTTCATGCCCAGTTGTTTGATAAATTAGGCTGTAATGTTTTACAGGTTGATAATCAAGCTGCAGGAAAAAGTGAAGGTAAGTATCTTGGCTGGGGCTATTTGGAAAGTCTGGATCTCTTAGATTGGATTAAAAAGGTTTCATTGGAACGACCTGATGATAAGATTATTTTGTTTGGTGCTTCAATGGGGGCAGCTACGGTTATGTTAACTTCACAGTATGACTTGCCGAAAAATGTTAAACTGATAATTGAAGATTCTGGCTATACTAGTGCAACTGATATTTTGAGCTATCATTGTCAAAAGCGTTATCACATTAAAGGGAAACTTTTGATTGGTGGTATCTCATTGATGTCGAAATTACGAGCTGGTTTTTCTTACCGGCAGACAGATTGTCGATTGGCATTAGCCAAGAATAAAGTACCAATGATGTTCATGCATGGTAAGAATGATTTCACAGTTCCATTTGAAATGCGAGACGAGTTATCCACATGTGGACAATTCGGAAAAAGGACCTACGAAAGCCTTGGTGTTCACATTCGAAGCTACTATGTAGATTCGAAAAACTACCAAGTGGCTGTGGAAAACTTTTTAGAAAAATACCTTTAGGAGAGACTTATGAAAATTAAAATTGCTTATTTTATGGAGAAAGTTCAAGCAGGAGAATTTAACCAAACTAGTTTAGAAATTAGTAAGGATGATTTGCTTCAAGAAGACCTTTGGTCAATTAACAAAGCTAAGGAACAAATGGAAAAGGATCTTGCCGATAATAAACTTTCACAAGTTATGATTCATGTAGCAGATTCTGAGTTTGATATTAACTTTTATTTAGAGAGTGGTGTGATCAATTTGCCATTCGCTGATGCCAAGAAAGTCACTCATTTCTTCGATGATGACGCAGAAGTTGAGACAAAAATTTACCTTTCAACAGCATGTGATTATTTAAATGCATCCAAATTTCATATTGATTTAATTTCAGAAAATGTCTTAAAAAATGATGAAATTAAACACACAATGGATATAATGAAAGAGAACTATGAAACTTCTGTAGAAAATTTCTCTAACAAAGGGGAAATAGAAAAAGAGGAAAAATAATGAATTCAATGCTACTACTCCTAGTAATGGGTGTCGCAGCTGGAGTTCTTGGTGCAATCTTGGGGATTGGTGGCGGAATGATTATTACTCCGGTGCTAACTATCATGATGGGGTTAGATATCAAGTATGCAATTGGTGCTAGTATCATCTCAGTTATTGCGACGAGTTCTGGCTCAACTATTGCTTATTTAAAAGATGATATGCTAAACCTACGTGTCGCAATGTTCCTGGAGATTGCTACGACAGTCGGGGCCATAATGGGAGCCCTGTTGGTCGGAATGTTTTCAAGTAATTTCTTATATGTCTTATTTGGATTTTTCTTGCTCTATTCTTCATATAATATGATCCGTAAATTCTTCGATAAAAAAGGTGAGGCCGTTTATACGGAAACCGGTGAAATCGTTGAAAAGTTCAAGCTTGCTAGTACTTACTATGACAAAGCTGAACATAAGCAAATTGATTATTCGATGAAAAATGTACCAGGTGGTTTTGTCATGATGTGGGCTGCTGGATTAGCCAGTGGTTTGCTTGGTATCGGTAGTGGTGCTTTCAAAGTTATCGCGATGGATACAATTATGAAAATGCCTTTGAAACCATCAAGTGCCACAAGTAACTTGATGATGGGTGTTACAGCTGCTGCCAGTGCAACAGTGTACTTCTTCAATGGATCGATTCGTCCTGATATTGCTGCACCTTTGGCAATTGGTGTGTTGGCCGGAGCTACAATTGGTGCTCGTTTGATGCAAGTATTGAAGCCAAAGGTCATCCGGATGATTTTTATCCCAATCATTCTCTATATGGGAATTCAAATGGCTCTTAAGGGATTTGGGGTGAACATCTAATGCAATCACATGAAGAAACTCGAAAAGTTGAATTGATCATTGGTCAAATTTTGCGTATCGGCGTTATAACGTCAGCTATCGTTATCTTAATAGGGATGGGATTGTATTTCATGAATGGCGCTGGTTATCCTAGCGTTGTCAGAAACGGTCATACGATGGTTGATTTCCCACAACGATTCTCAACTATTTTTGCAGGGGTTGCTGAAGGTAAGTCATATGCCGTTATAATGCTTGGTGTTTTCTTATTGATTTTGACACCAGTATTGCGGGTTGTTGTTTCAATTTATGCTTTTTATAAAGAACATGATACTTTGTATGTTGTAATCACATCGATTGTTTTGGTTATTTTGATGTTTGCGATGTATATGGGGTATCGTAGTTAAAAATTAATGTAAGTTAAAGGCGTTACGCAAAAATAAATGGTTCTTTCTTAAACTTGGTTAG
>NZ_AZFV01000059.1 GCF_001435815.1 Companilactobacillus nantensis DSM 16982
TGGCTCCAAGCGGTCCCACAGCAAACTCCATTGTCCGCAACCGGAGACGGCCCTGAAACAATCCACCGATTTCACGATTTTTTCACTTTTTTCACAATCAACTTGTTAATTACCCTTAATTATTTGTATAATGAACCACGGAACATATTATTTTCGAAGGGATGATATTTTATAATGACAACTCCAACAAATGAAAAGAACCACCAAAAAGTACTTCTAGTTGGTGACGGTGCTGTAGGTTCAACTTTCGCCTACGCAATGACACTTCAAGGTATTGCACAAGAACTAGTTATCTGTGATATCGCAAAAGACAAGATTAAGGGTGACGCAATGGACCTTGCTGATGCACTTCCATTCTCATTCCCTAAGAACATTCACGCTGGTGAATATTCAGATGCTAAGGATGCTGATATCGTTGTTATCACTGCTGGTGCTCCACAAAAACCAGGTGAAACAAGACTTGACCTTGTTAACAAGAACTTGAACATCTTGAAGACAATCGTTGACCCAATCGTTGAATCAGGATTCAATGGTATTTTCTTGGTTGCTGCTAACCCAGTTGATATCTTGACATACGCTACATGGAAACTTTCAGGCTTCCCTAAGGAACGTGTAATTGGTTCAGGTACATCACTTGACTCAGCTAGATTACAAAAATTCGTTGGTGAAGAATTAGACATCGATCCTCGTGCAGTTAATGGTTACATCATGGGTGAACATGGTGATTCAGAATTTGCTGCATGGTCACACTTGTCAATCGGTGGCGTTACAATGGCTGAATGGATGGAACAACACCCAGAAGTTACTCAAGATACTCTTGACGCTATCTACAAGAAGGTTGTTAACGCAGCTTACGACATTATCAATACTAAGGGTGCTACATTCTACGGTATCGGTACTGCTCTTGCAAGAATCTGCAAGGCCTTGCTAAACGACGAAAACACTGTTCTTCCATTATCAAACATGATGACTGGTCAATACGGTGTTTCAGACATTTATATCGGTTCACCTGCTATTATCAACCGTAAAGGTCTAAAACAAATTATTGAAGTTCCATTGAATGATGAAGAATCAGCACAAATGAAGAAATCAGCTGCAGAACTTGAAAAAATTCTTAAAGATGGTTTCGAAGCAACAGGTATCAAGGGTCGTCAATAATCCGAAATATCATGCTTTAAAAAAAGCCGAAACAAATGAATAATTTGTTTCAGCTTTTTTTTTATTCGGAATTACTGTATTATTAATTCAATTATACTTGATTGGATGTGAATATATATGTTAGTTAAATCACTTGTACTGAAAAAGGACAAGCTTACTACAGTTAAAGAAACTGTAACACTCGAGGAAGCTTTGAAAGTCCTCGAAGATTCTGGCTATCGTTGTGTGCCAATTTTAGACGAGAGCGGACAAATATTTAGGGGTAACATCTATAAGATGCACATCTACCGTCACAAATCACGTGGTGGCGACATGAGTTTACCAGTAACAACATTGATGAAGAACGCTACAAAAACAATCAGTGTTGACTCACCTTTCTTCAAAGTATTTTTCAACATCAAGGATTTGCCATATATCGCAGTTCTTGACGAATCAAATCTTTTCTACGGAATTTTGACTCACTCAAGACTCTTGAGCATGTTGTCAGACTCTTGGAACTTGGACATTAGTAGCTACGTACTAACTGTTAGTTCTTCTGGTGACCGTGGTGATCTTGAAAAGATGTCAAAAATCTTTGCTAAATATGTTTCAGTCGCTGCTTGTATGACCTTGGATGCCAAGTCAAACGAGGTTGTCCGTCGAACATTGTTCACATTGCCTTCAGGCACAGACATCGAAACTTTAAAAGAAATTATCAAACGTTTGGAAAAGAAGAGCTTTATCGTTTCTGAAATTGACGATTTGAAGTCTGGCAAGATTCTTGATAAGAACACTTTGTAATTTGCATTAAAACTGTTTCTAAAAACAAAACTGTAAGTATCTAATTTTCTAAAACAAAACCATTTCAAGACAAAACCAAAAACTCCTTACTGACTGCTACGGGTCAGTAAGGAGTTTTTTTATTTTGCCGCATCCGGCTAGTTTTTCTGGTCGGAAGTTATCTATCAAAGAACAGTCTTTAAACTGTCACTGCCTTTAAAGCGTCAGTTAAATTCATATATGGCATCTGCAAACTATCTGCCACTGCCTTTTCTGTTAAATGACCTTGATATGTATTAATACCTGTTTTGATTGTTTCATTTTCAATTGCTTTTTCAAATTCCTGACTTGCTATCTGAACTGCATATGGCATTGTAACGCTCGACAATGCTTCTGTGGCTGTTTTTGGAACAGCTCCTGGGATATTTGCGACTGTGTAATGAACGACGTCATGGACAAGATAAGTTGGGTCGTCGTGAGTTGTTGCTTTGACACTTGTTTCAAATAATCCACCTTGGTCAATTGGAATATCGACAACGACGGAACCTGGCTCCATTGTGGCAATCATTTCTTCAGTCACTAATTTTGGCGTTGCCGCACCCGGAATTAGAACAGCCCCAACGACCAAATCGGATTCCTTGACTGTTTTAGCAATATTTTGAGCATTCGACATTAACGTTTGGATCTTACCATCAAAGATATCTTCAATTTCAGCTAATCTCTGCGCATCGATATCAAGTAATGTTACTTCGGCACCCATACCAATGGCGATTTTAGCTGCGTTGACTCCGACAGTTCCACCACCAATAATTGTAACTTTACCTTTACGAACACCAGGAACACCACTCAATAACAAACCTTTACCTTGATGAGGTTCTTCAAGGTAATGTGCTCCAACTTGAACAGCCATGCGTCCTGCAATCTGACTCATTGGATAAAGCAATGGCAAGCCACCGTTAGGTCCAACCATTGTCTCATAGGCAATCCCGGTTGTTTTACTCTTGAGCATTGCTACTGTTAATGGTTTATTAGCAGCTAAATGCAGATAAGTATAAATTATTTGTCCATTCTTAAAATACTTGTACTCTGATGCAATTGGTTCCTTAACTTTGATAATCATTTCTGAATTCCAAACATCACCAACATCGCTAATCTTGGCACCAGCATCTAAATATTGTTGGTTAGTATAGCCTGAACCGATTCCAGCGTTTTCTTCAACAACAACTTGATGACCAGCCTTAACTAAACTAGCCACGCCATCGGGAGTTGAACCAACACGCTCTTCTTGATTTTTAAGTTCTTTCGGTATACCAACTTTCATACAACAGTCCTCCTATATTGTGATTTTTTTATCAATATCATATATCATATCATGTATCTGAGAGACTCTCAATTATTAGAAATAACGGTTCCACATATTTATACCCGAAAAAAAAGAGATGCCTTCGCATCCCAATTTTGTTTTATTAATTTTTATAAACTCTTGGCAACCGTTCGCTCAATGAGCAAAGAATTTCATAATTGATTGTTCCAGAATATTGAGCTGCATCAGTGGCAGTGATTTCTTCATCGCCATCTTTACCTAAAATCGTTACCTTAGTACCAACTGGTAATTCTCCTGGCAAACGAACCATGAATTGATCCATACAAATTCGACCGACATTTTGGCAACGTTGACCATTGATCAAAACATCTGACCCTTGCATGCGACGTAACCAACCATCTTCGTAGCCGATAGGAATCGTTCCGATCCATTCATCTTTATCACTTGTATAAGTGGCACCATAACCAATACTTGTGCCAGCTTTAACTTTCTTCACGAAAACAAGTTCTGAATACAAGCTCAAGGCAGGCTCTAGTTCATATGGTAATTTCGTAATATCAGTTTGTGATGGGTTCAAACCATACAAAGCAATGCCATCACGTACCATATTGACTGCTAAATCTTGATGCCATAATGCTGTGGCTGAATTAGCGCAGTGAACGTAAGTGAATTTAGTTGGCAAATCACTCGACATTTCTTTGAAACGTTTAACTTGTTTTTCAAAGTATTTTTCATCTGGATTGTCAGCTGTAGCAAAGTGAGTGAACAATCCTTCAGGAATAAAGGCATTTTTGTGGTCATTTAAAAAGTTGCAAGCTTCAATCAAATCAGCTTTTTCTTGAAAACCGATACGCCCCATTCCACTATCAATTCCTAAATGGACACGTAAATTCATTGTACGAAGCTGAACAGCAACCTTCAACCAGTCCAAACTACCTACAGTTAGCGAAATATTGGCCCGTGCGGCCACTTTGGCGTATTCGACAGGAACTATACCTAAAACTAAGATAGGCGCGTCTACGCCACTATTACGAATCTCTAAAGCCTCATCCAAAGTTGCTACACATAAACCAGCAGCTCCAAATTCAATTTCAGCTTTAGCAACACGAACAAGTCCATGTCCATAGGCATTAGCTTTTACAACTGCAAAAACTTTTGTCCCTTCAGGCACAGCCTCAAGTTCATTTTGAAGATTGTGACGCAATTTCTCTAAGTCTACTTCAACATAGGCTGGACGGTGAATTGATGGTAACATTTCTATGCCTCCTCTAGAATAACTTCTGTTATTACTAGTTCATCTGTATCTGAGATTGATACGTGAATATTGCCTTTAAAGATGTCAGTCTTAATATAAGGCTGACCTGACTCATGATTTAGCACACTCAAATCATGAAAACCAATGCCACGAAGGCCAGTTCCCATAGCTTTTGTGAAAGCTTCTTTAACTGAAAAACGAGCTGTCAGATAAGCCATTTTAGACTTTTCAGTATTTAAAGAGTTAAAAACTTCCATTTCATCAGCATTCAAGATTTTTTCCAAGAATCTAGGATGACGACCGTAGATCTGACGCACACGATCGATTTCTGCAATATCGATACCCAATCCTTTGATCATATGTTTTCTCCGTTTTTATAAGAATTTTTAAAACTCAATATCTAAAGTATACTCACTTTTCCCCAATCAAACAGTTGTGGAAAACTTTTTCATTATGAATTATGCACAGATATCAAATTTCAACAGCTCAAATCATTAAAAAAACAAAATCACTTGTGGATTCCTTTTTGTTCAAGCCTAAATAATAGCATTTTGACTGACTTTTTCAAGTTTAATTATGACAGTCCTCAAAACTTTCCAAATTGCCAACAGTCAAACTGCCCTTCCTTCAATTATTTTACTGTACTCACGTTTGAAAGTCTAAGAATCAAGGCGGCCGTCTCCAGAACCTAGAAATAGTCACTGGCTGATCGAGTAGGAGGTA
>NZ_AZFV01000006.1 GCF_001435815.1 Companilactobacillus nantensis DSM 16982
TTAGCATTCTTAGCGACAGTCATTTTGCCGTCAGCAATTTTGTTCATGTTGTTAGTTGAGTCTAGATATTTAATTGTAATCTCTTTTGTTTCTTCAGCTGGTACCAAGTGAACTGTTACTTTCGCATAACTAACTGCAAAATTTTGACCTGCTACTAGCTTGTAACCCTTTGGTACTGACACTTGTTCAGCTTTTACAGATGTTGCGTTCATTGGAATATCTTTGATTATGCTGTTAGAAATTTTATCATTAGCATTTTTGTCGTTAACATACTTAACGGTGATATCTGATTTAGCCACTTCATGTCCGTTGTTCCAACCAATTGGTTTAACGTGTGCCAAAATATGTCCATTTTTAATACCTATCAATCGGCGAGCACTGATTTCATAACCTTCTGGCAATGGTACTGTTTCTCCGGCAACTTTCTTAGCATTCTTAGCGACAGTCATCTTACCATCAGCAAGTTTGTTCATATTATTTGTTGAATCTAGATATTTAATTGTAATTTCTTTTGTTTCTTCGACTGGTACCAAGTGAACTGTCACTTTCGCATAACTAACTGTAAAGTTTTGATCCGCTACTAACTTGTAACCCTTTGGTACTGATACCTGCTCAGCCGTTATGGACGTTGCATTCATTGGAATATCTTTGATTACACTACTAGCAATCTTATCATTAATATTTTTATCATTAACATACTTAACAGTGATATCTGACTTAGCAACTTCATGATTATTGTTCCAGCCAATTGGTTTAATATGAGCTAAAATATGACCTTTTCTAATAGAGATCAATCGACGAGCACTGATTTCATACCCATCTGGTAACGGTACTGTTTCTCTGGCAACTTTACGTGTGTTCTTGGCAACAGTCATTTTGCCGTCAGAAAATTTCTTTGAGTTATTAGTTGAATCAAGATATTTAACTGTAATTTCTTTTGTTTCTTCAGCTGGCTTGTCAGCCACTACATGGACAATAACTTTGCCATAACTAACAACAAACTTTTGACCTTCTACCAACTTGTAGCCTTCAGGTGTTGTTACTTGTTGAGCTTCGACAGATGTTGCGTTAACGGGAATATCTTTGACTACACCATCGGCAATCTTGTTATTGGCGTTTGTATCGTTAACATATTTAACGACGATATCAGATTTAGCAACTTCATGCGGTTGTTCTTGAGTTACTTTCTTAACTTTAACAAATACAAATTTATTAGATTTAATCTTAACATCAGAACTTGCTCCATCGTATTCATAACCTTCTGGCATAGGAATGTCTTTCCCAAGAATACTTTTAGCATTTTTATCTACATTCATTGATGATTCTGGAATCTTATTAGAGTTATTTTTAGAATCAGCGTATTTAATAACAATTTTTTTAGTTGTTGTTGTGACAGCTGAAGTAAGATTATTAATTTCTTCCTTAGCTTGTTCAGCATTGGCATTTTGAGAATCTTTTGCGTCCGCAACCTGTGCTTGATTAGCAGCATCAGCTTGGACAATTACGCCTTGAATAACACTTGGGTTCAAGATCATAGTACTAAATAATAAGCTCGTAACAACGAGTGATTTACTTCTTTTCATAAATTTAAAATTTCTCCTAATGATTTTCATAAGTTATAACTTAATCATCATATAGACAAGTTGTAGATTTATTGTGGATTTCATGTAAATAGAATGTAAAGTTTCAGAAAAATAGCTATATAATTACATCACTTTTTCAAGAAAATACTCCTTAAACGCTTAAAAGCCAGTTAATTATCACTAATTAACTGGCTTTACATTTCTAAATTAAAATTTTCAAAATTTCAAATTATCCTTCTCATACTTCTCATTGCTTCAGTAAATTCCTCACAAGTCACATAAGCAAAAGATAATCGTAACGATCGATTATGCTTAAAATCATAAATATCACCCGGATTTAACAGAATCCCCTTTGCTAATGCCTTCTCAAACAAATCATCAACCTCAACGCCATCATTAAACGTCAGCCAAATATAAAATCCGCCAATTGGCACATCCCAAGTCGCAATATCTCGAAAATCCTTTGCCAAAATTTCCAACGCATTATCACGTCGTTCCTTTAAGATTTGTTTCAAATCGGCTAAATAGCAACCATACTTACCACTATTCAAAAATTCTGCAAAGACTAACTGCGACAATGAACTAGCTCCATAGTCCATTTGCATCTTAGCATCCCCTAGGCGTTGAATAACTGGTTCCGATGCAATTACCCAGCCAATTCTCAAACCTGGTGCCAACGTCTTCGATGCACTGCCTAAATACATCACCATCCCGTTCTCATCAATCGCTTTCAAAGGCAATGCCAATTCATCATCAAAACACAATTCCTGATAAGCACCATCTTCAATAATTGGCAGACGATTTTTAATACAAAAGTCCATTAACTCCTTACGACGAGTATTGCTCATCGTGATACCAGTCGGATTTTGATTAGTTGGAATTGTATACAAAATCGATGGTTCGGTAGGATGCAACTTCTTTTTCATTTGCCAATATTCCAGTCCATCATGATCCATCGGAATACCTTTCAAATTTAAACCTGCTGATTGAAACATTTGAAGTGATTTTAAATATGTTGGTGCTTCCGTAAACACCGTGCTGCCTTCTTCCAACATACAAGAGGCGATTAACTGTAAGCCTTGTAATGCCCCGGAAGTTACTAAAACATTATTTGCAGAAACATTGATACCAAACTGTCGCATATGTTCAACGATAGCTTGTCGCAACTCCATAATTCCCAACGGTTCCGCATATCCTAAAGACGTTATTTCAACGCTCATCTTTTGTAAAACCTCAGTCCACATTTTCTGCGGAAACAGTCTTGGATCCAGTTCACCCGTTCCCAATCGAATAATATCTGGGGCAAATTCCAATCGGTTAATTTGTTGCATCCGTCGGTTATTTTCCTGCAATGAACCTGATGAAATTAATTTTTTCCAACTTGGTTTGGTTGGCAACATCAAAGACCATGTGTTACTGACAATTTGAGTTCCAGCTCCTGATTTACCTGCAATGATTCCATAAGAAGTTAACTCATCAATTGCTGTAAAAATGGTACTCCGATTCACGGCAAAAGCTTCAGCCAAAGCCCGTTGTGACGGTAATCTCGAACCAATCGTCCACTCACCATTCGCCACTTTATCACAAATATATTGCACAATTTGTCGATAAACTGGCACGGTAATCTGCTTATTTGGTTTCCAATCAATCTGAATGGGACGAACTCGTTTCATAATGAACACCTCTTTGGTTGGGTCAAAAGTTTATTTTTGGTTGGTTACATCTTACTTAGCTACCGATATAATCGTTATTGTAGTCAATATATAACACATTATTTGGTTGGTAAAGGGGACTAATCATGAATTTCTTTTTACAAGGGTTAACAATGGGGATTGCTTACGATGCTCCAATCGGTCTGGCAAATCTGTTCGTCATCAATGCGGCATTAACGCAAACACGTCGCAAATCATTTTTAACAACATTAATCATTATCATTTTTGATGTATCACTAGCCTTCGCCTGTTTCTTCGGCATCGGTGCAGTTATGAAAAAATTTGAGTGGCTCCAACTGATTATTTTATTGGTTGGTAGTTTAATCGTCATTTATATGGGAATCAATTTACTGCGCTCCCAGACAACGGATATCAGTGCAGAAGCTGATCCCGAAATGACTATTTTTAAAACTGTTACTTCGGCATTTGTCGTAATTTGGTTCAATCCACAAGCAATTATCGACGGTTCAATGATGTTGGGCGCTTTCCAAGTCACACTGCCTAATTATAGTTATCCAATTTTTATTGCGGGTGTAGGAATTGCTTCAGCACTTTGGTTCATCTTATTAAATGCTATCGTGACTAAATTCAAAGATAAATTTAATGCTAAGGTTTTACGAATTATTAACTTAGTTTGTGGTGTAATCATTATTTTATATGGTGGTAAATTGTTATTTAATTTTATTACTTTACTCATCCACTAAAAAAGAAGCCTAAATCGGCTTCTTTTTTTATATACTTAATTTTTCAATCATCTTTAACCTTCGTTGAATAAAGATATCTATCCAAATTATCAAAAACCCAATAACTGTTAAACAAAATAATCCCGCATATAACTTCTTACTTCCATAAGAAATTACGATTCGATTATGACGACTATTTTGTTTAGCATGAAATTCAATCGTACCTCGAGTACTTGTCCAAAACGGAACTGACTGACCATTGACCGTCACGCGCGTCAAACGGTACCGAATGACTGGTAAATTAACATCATCACCCTGTCGCAAGTTTTCAATATTCATCACACCAGTATCACGGTCATCACGAGGATATGCGGTAATAACTTTTTCATTAACATACATTTGATGTTCTGTGACCGAAGATAAATAATTTAATGTTTCCTTAGGCACATACTGATTCAAATAAGAATCCGGAATGCGGTCTTCCTTAATCATTGAACTATCAATCATACCTTTCGGATCAGAAATCATCGAATTAGTTGTTGCCATTTTGAATGAGCCAAACCAAATTCCAAACATCAAGACTCCACACAGTGCCACAACCAACCATTGACGTTCTTGGTCATCCTTTTGCACGATATTCTTAACAATCCACGAACCAGTGACAGCTGCGAATAAACTGGCAAAAATCAGTAATCGATAAGGATACTGAATCACACTGATTGGTGTATTTTGTAAAATATGCCAAGGAAATAAATTCGTAGAAATTAAAAATATTGCTAATCCTATTACATAAATCTGTTTATTCAAACGATTAAACTTTTTAAAATAAAATATTCCTGCTATCAGAATCAACAATACGATCAAACCTGGATTATAAAGATTACCTTCAACAAACCGACTAGCATTACTTTGTAAAGTAACCTTGAGAAACTTTGCTAACTCCAATCCCTTTAATATTTGAGGATCGGGTTTAGGAAATCTTTGAAATAATTCCTCTAAAATAAATGGCACTGTATAAAGTAATGTTAACAGAATCGTTGTTACAACAGCTTTAATCAAAGCCACTGCATGTTCTTTAAATGGTTTGATTTTCATAAAATTCAATAATATGAAAACAATAAAGATCAAAATAGTCATGAAAGTCGTCAACACATGGGTCAAAATAATGGCTCCAAAACCTAACGCAAACAAATACCATTTATGATAATTTCTAAAAAATGTTTCATAAAAGCCTAAAAAACAAAGTGGCAAAAAGATTGTCGCAATGTACTCCGCCAACGCTGCCCGACTCAACAAATCAATCAACCGATACGTACTAAAATTATAAATCAGTGTAAAAACTACCGCTTGAATGTGTGAACCCGAAAACTCATACATTGAATAATGACTGATCAACAGAGATGCTAAAAAGTAAACAAACAGCCCCATGTAAAAGGCAGATATCGGATTACTGTTAAATAACGAAACGATTCCAAATGGCAACAAAGTCATCCACGGGTAAAAGATATTAACCGCATAGCCAATTTTCCCAAAATTTATCGTTGAAATAGACGGGAATAGTCCCTCTTTTAACGATTTACTAATACCCTGAATCCGTTGAAATTGATAATAAATGTCGTCACCATACCAAATACTCTTGTTTTGAAAAACGAGATACATAACGCTGGCAACGATAAAATACCCCAATAAAATCATTAATATTCGTGACTTATGGGTCGTATTTAGTCTTTTCATAACTACCCCCATTTGGTATATCAAACTTTATTTTATATTATAAGTTATTTGAATATGTTCACAAAATCAGAAATTAAATTCGATTTGTATTTATAGTTGCGGGTCAATAAATGTCCATGGACATGATTAACGATGTCCGTCTTAATAACAAAGAGTTGTCCTTGTTCAACTTCTGTTTTAACCATTTCCAAAGGTAAATAACTAAATCCCAATCCACCAATCACGATTGACTTAATTGACGCAATGCTTGGTAAACTGACCGTCTTGAATTGACGTTGATGTTGTTGCCAAACAGCCGTTTCAAATTGGTTGCGATAACTACATTCCGGTTCATTGATAACAAAAGTTGCCTGATTATCATTCAAAATTTGTTGAAAAGTTTGCTTTTTCGAATTAACTAATACCATACGTTGTTCTCCCAAATCATGATCAATCAAGCGTTTGCTAGGTTTGCTTGGCCACATCATCAAAGCTATATCGACGTCACTTCGCAACAATAATTCTTCATTATGTAAACAAGTCGCATTTTGCAATTCCAATTGAACTTGTGGATACATCGCCTGAAACTGTTGTAATTTAGGCGCTATGACTGAAATCGTCAAAGATTCTGGCGCAGCAACTTTCAAAATTCCTGTCTCCGCAGTTTGATTCCATTTTTTAATATCCGAAAAATTATCCAAAGTCTTGTCGACCATTGGTAATAACTGCAATCCAGCATCAGTTATGCTTACTTGGCGTTTTTTATATTCGAATAATTTTGTTCCTAATTCTGCTTCTAAATTTTTAATTTGCATCGAAACAGTTGATTGCGTATAGCCCAAAATATCAGCTGCTTTCGAAAAATTACGCGTTTCTGAAATAGTTTTGAAGGTTGTTAATTCACGAAAATCCATCAGTTTACCCTATCTATCATTTTTATTGATAATTAATATTGATACTATCAATTATACATATAGATATTGATTAGTTACAATAAAATCAATGTTCAAGAAATGAGGCTTTCCCATGCAAATAACCACTTATCAAAACAATCCCCACCATCTCGCCCAACTAGTTGATCTAATTAATTACTGTCAAAATATCGAAGCTAAACTCAATATTAAAATGGCTGAACAGGATGATATTTTCCAAATTGACGACTACTATCAAGAAAAAGGTGGTAATTTCTGGATTGCTTTAGAAAATAATCAAGTTGTTGGTTCAATTGCACTATTACCACTCGACAATCAGACAGCAGTTCTTAAAAAATTCTTCACTTATCCACAGTTCCGCGGACAACCAAATCGTTTAGGTGCCAGGTTATATCAGCAACTACTTTCATTCGCAAAGGATCATAACTTCCAACGATTAGTTTTAGATACTCCTGAGGGAGAAACTAGATCTCACTATTTCTACGAAAAACAAGGTTTCAAACAAGTCGAACCCCAGAATTTCAATGCTAGTTATCCTTATCCCGACAGAAACTCACGACTTTACGAGTTATTTTTATAATAATTTTTCACTTTTTCTTACATTAAAGGCAATCTAAGAAATTATATAAAAATTAATAATTTTCAAATTTTATTATTTACTTTTTAGAAAAACATGCTAATATAAGTGTCACAAGATAAAAACGACGAGAAAGAAGAGTAAGATTTTCCACACTAACAGTGAGTTGGGAATGGTGAGAACCCAATTAGTAAATGGATTATCCGAATAACACTTTCTTATGTTTCTGGCTAAAATGAGTAATCAGAGTAAGTTCAGACGTTAACCGGTACGTTACCATCGGTGGAGCATGTTAGTGCTCTTATTGAGGTGGTCTATTTTTATATGGGCAACTTGGGTGGTACCGCGAAAAGTCTTTCGTCCCAGTTATTATTAAGTTAATAACTGGAATGAAAGACTTTTTTTATTTTGCATTTATTCAATTAAAACCGATCGATTGATCGACACTATGGAGGAAATTATTATGGATTTGATTATACCTAAGGACTACGACCCAAAACTATCTGTCAAAGAGACACAAAAAGCTATCCAATACATTCGTGAAACATTTCAAGATGAATTTGGTAAAGAATTAAATTTATCACGTCTATCAGCACCAATGATGGTCGAAAAAGGCACTGGTTTGAACGATAACCTTAACGGTGTTGAATCCCCTGTTTCCTTTACTATGAAAGGTATCCCTGGTGAAACAATCGAAATCGTTCACTCATTGGCTAAATGGAAACGTCTAGCTTTGAAACGTTACCAATTCGACATGCATGAAGGTATTTACACTAACATGAACGCTATCAGAAAAGATGAAGATCTTGATAACATTCACTCAATCTACGTTGATCAATGGGATTGGGAAAAAATCATTGCTAAAGATGAACGTACAACTGCAACTTTGGAAAGCACTGTCCGTCAAATTTTCAAAGTTATCAAACATATGGAACACGAAGTTTGGTACAAATTCCCTAAGGCTGTTCATCATTTACCAGACGAAATTCACTTTGTAACAACTCAAGAACTCGAAGACCGCTGGCCTGACAAGACACCTAAAGAACGTGAAGATGCTATTTGTAAAGAACTTGGTTGTGTCTTCCTAATGCAAATCGGTGGACCTATGAAGAGTGGCAAACGTCATGATGGCCGTGCCCCTGATTATGATGACTGGAAACTAAACGGAGATATCTTATTCTGGTATGAACCCCTACAAAAAGCTTTGGAAATCTCAAGTATGGGTATCCGTGTCAGTGAAGAATCAATGAAAGAACAATTGAAGATGGCTCACGCCGAAGATCGTGCTTCATTGCCATTCCATAAGATGTTACTAGCTGGCGAACTACCATATACAATCGGTGGTGGTATCGGACAATCACGTCTATGTATGTTATTGCTCGGTAAAGCTCACGTTGGTGAAGTGCAAGCTGCCGTTTGGCCTGAAGATTTACGTAAGAAATGTGATGAAAATGGTATTCATTTGCTATAAAGATTGTTGATTCTCCCCCCCTACATACAAATAATGGTCCTATACTCTGTTCGTTCAGAATATAGGACCATTTTTAAATATCCTTTTATAAAAAAATCAATACAAACTCACAGAAATTCCTTAGACAACGAAATAGCATATGTACACAGAAGCATAGTATTCTTCATTAAATAATAATAGGATCCTATCAATAAAATATTATTTTTATTGATTATATTTATCCTGAACCTATAGATGTTTATCACTTACATCGATTGGGAACAGCATAAGTTAGGAGAATATTTAAATCTCATTAACGGACGTGCTTTTAAACAATCAGAATTACTGGACGAAGGAAAGTATAAGGTATTGCGAGTAGGAAATTTTAATACAAATACACGTTGGTATTATTCGAATTTGGAACTTCCAGACGATAAGTATGCGGAGAATGGAGATTTACTTTATCTGTGGGCAACAAATTTTGGACCCGAATTATGGAAATCTACAAAAGTAATATTTCATTATCATATTTGGAAAATTCAATTTAAAACAGACAGTCTTGACAAGAAATATATTTTCTATTGGTTAAAATTAGATAAAGAAAATCTAAAAAAAGATTTAAATGGATCAACAATGGTACATATAACAAAAGAAAATATGGAGAATCGCTTTTTGGATATTCCATTACAAATTAGTGAACAGAAAAAAATAGGATCTATACTAAACAGTCTTAATGATTTAATAAATACGCAAGAAAAACAATTATTACTGTACGAAGGGATAAAGAAGTACATGTTACAGAATCTTTTTCCTTCAGATGGGGAAAGTGTTCCCGCTGTGAGAATTGCTGATTTTCACGAAGATTGGGAACAGCATAAGCTTTCTGATCTTGGTGAAATATATACTGGGAACACTCCCTCCACAAACCAACATGATTTTTGGAGTATCAATGCTAATGGATATGTTTGGATTACTCCCTCAGATATCGTAAAATTACGGACAAATAGTTCTAAGAAACATTTAACCGAACGTGGTTGGAAGGAGGCACGAACTGTACCTGCTCAATCTGTGTTAATTACGAGCATAGCTTCAATTGGAAAAAATACAATCAACACCATTCCAGCGGCATTTAATCAACAAATTAATGCAATTGTTCCAAAAGGTAATAATGCAAACTTTATTCTTGAATCTATGAACTTTCATTCTGGAAAATTTGCATCTTTGGCGGGAAAGACCGCTACAGCAATTATCAATAAGAAGCAATTCAGCAAGTTTCAAATATATGTTCCAAGCTATGTTGAGCAGTTAGAGGTAGGACGACTGATTTCAAAACTAAACCAAACTATTGATTTTTATCGAGAAAAAATTATTATGTACGAAAAGATAAAAAAATATTATCTTCAAAAATTATTTATTTAACATTTAACCCTGCATAAATAAAAAAACTTCCGGATAATGATTTTGACAACAAATGTCAAAAAAATAATTCGGAGGTTTTTTATGTCTAAAAATAAATCGACACAATTATTCCATGAGTATTATGAAGAGTGGATTAATCTGTATAAGGTCAATGCAATTAGAACCATTACTTTGAACAAATATTATATGAGTTTGAAATGGATCATAAAGTTAGCTCCCAATTTAAGACTATGCGATTTAACAAGGCGAAGTTACCAGGAACTTATTAATAATTACGCATTAGAACATGAGAAACAAACCACGAAAGATTTTCATCATCAAATAAAGGGTGCTATTTTAGATGCTATGGATGAAGGATTAATTGAACAAAATCCTACACGAAAAATAATCATCAAAGGTAAGCAACCTGCTGAAAAGAAACCGAAGTTTTTGAATGAATATGAACTACAACAACTTGTTAAGCAACTAAATCTCGACTCGGAAATAAATTGGGATTGGTATATCTTATTGGTAGCAAAAACTGGATTAAGGTTTGCAGAAGCTCTTGCCTTAACACCCAAAGATTTTGATTTTACTAAGCAATTGTTAAATATTAATAAGACTTGGAATTATCGTTCCACAACTGGCGGATTTCAACCAACCAAAAACTCATCATCGGTCAGAAAAATACAAATTGATTGGCAGTTAGCAATGCAATTTTCAAAAATGATAAATAGCACACCAGTAGATAAACCAATTTTTGTAAATCAACGTATTTTTAATTCAACAGTTAATAAACGGCTTGAGGTTCTATGTAAAAATGCTAATATTCCAATAATTACAGTTCATGGACTCAGACACACTCATGCATCCTTACTTTTGTTTGCAGGAGTGTCGATTGCAAGTGTTGCTCAGAGATTGGGACACGCTAATATAACCACTACTCAAAGTACATACTTGCATATTATTCAAGAGCTACAGACACAGGACAATGAAAAAATAATGTTTCAGATGTCTAAACTGCTATAGTGTATAAAACGGATTACAAAAATAATTTTTGAAGAAAATATTTTTTCAACATTTTATATGAGTGTAAGTGTGATTGGGTCTCACTTATTTTTTTATTCAACAATTTATAGTAGTCACTAATATCATTTTGATAATCAATATTGGATGGAATATTGATTTTTAATTGTGATAAAGATCTTTGGCTCACTCCCTTTGCAGTTCCTCCACTGGACAATGATAATAAATCATTAAAAACTCTCGTTGTATGCAACGTTATTGCTAGAAAGTCGTCTGTTATTTTTTGTTCATTAGTATCAAATGCAATAACACGCTGACTTAATATATATTTATTTTTGTCTGGAACCTGTGCAACATTACCCATTGGAGCTTCAGTTGTCATTAAAACTTGTCCTTTATGTAAATGAGTGTCTTTCATCCATTTACTATAAAGTAACTCATTTCCATAATGTATATTTATATCCTTATCAATGTAATTATTTTTAACGTTTAGTGCTGATAATGCCAATATTCCATCTTTACTCCAATCAAGTCCTAATTTTTTTGGAGTTAATCCCCTAAAATCTATTATCTTATTGATAACATCAAAAAGATAATATTGTTTCCAAGTGGTATTGGATGAGGTGAAAATAAGATTGGACTTTCTTTCCTCAATAGTTGGGAATAGGTTCTGTAACATGTATTTCTTTAAACTTTCGTACAGATTCAGTTTTTCACGTTCCAGCATTATCATTTTTTCTAATATTATAAAAGATTTGCCTATTTCTTTTTGTTCCTTTTTATTATTGGGGAATACAAGTGGTAGACTTTTAAACTCTGAAAAGCTTATAGATTTACCATCTCTAATACCAAAAGTTATTGTTTTTAGAGATTGAATAAAGTTATGAGTTTTAAATTTATATTTCCAAAACAGTTCGTCCTGATTATTGTTTTCTTTAAATGAAAATATTGTATACGCAGGACTCACAACTCCTGTTATGTCAGATAATTCAAAACCACCTTGAAATGATCTTAGACTAATAACGAAGTTATGTGGTTCAATTAATTTATAATTATGTAATGATGCTGTTGTATATTTTATATCCATGTTTAAATCGGATCTTTTAATTACTCCATCATCTTGGGTTACTGATAATACAGGTAATTTTTCAAACCCTTTTTTTGATAAAGGTTTAAATATCTTATTAGATTTTTGCTGTTCCCAATCATCAGTAAACCCTTTAAACCGCACTTCAGGTACACGTTTATCCATTATGGTTCACCTCATCATCCAACATTGAAATAAAATCATTGAGATCATTCATCGTTTTCTCATCCGAAGAAGTGAGTTCTTTCATCATTGAAAGTAACTCCTTTTTATTTTCTTCAATTTTTTTATTATTTTCTTTTATTTCTTTTGTTATTTCTCCAAGATCAATTTCTGGTTCAGGTTCAAAGGTATCAACATATCTTGGAATATTTAAATTATAATCATTTTCTTCAATTTCTTTGAAATCGGCAACATGAGCATACTTATCAACATCTTTACGTTCATTGTAAGCATCCATAATTTTATCAATATCTTCTGCTCGAAGAATATTTTGATTCTTCCCTTTTTCAAAGTTATCACTTGCATCAATGAATAAAACATCTTTGTTAGTTTTATTCTTCTTTAATACCATAACAACCGTTGGGATTCCAGTTGAATAGAACAATCCAGCTGGCAAACCAATAATTGCATCGATTTGATTTTTATCTAAAAGTGCTCGACGAATTTTTTCTTCTTTAGCTCCTCGGAACAAAACTCCGTGAGGCAAAACAATAGCCATTGTCCCTTTTGAACTCAAATGATACAAGCCATGTAATAAGAATGCATAATCAGCCTTTGTTTTAGGTGCTAATCCACCATAATCCTTGAAACGGGAATCTTTCATTTTATTATCATTGTTATCCCAATGGGCAGAATATGGAGGGTTTGCCACAACCATATCAAAGCTTCTTGGATGGTCGACACCTTGAGCATCAATCCCATCAGGCCAGTCACTTTCCAAAGTATCAGCATTACGCAAATCCATATTCATATAGGAAACATCATGCATCATCAAATTCATTCGAGCCAAATTATATGTTGTCGTATTCAATTCTTGACCATAATAAAATAACCGACGATTCTTGATTTGCTCTTGAACAGTTAGCAACAACGAACCGGAACCACATGCAAAATCATAAACACTTGGTTTATCTTCTTTAGGGTCTAATCCTTGAGCCACTAATTTTGCTAAAACTTCCGATACTTGGTGAGGTGTATAAAACTCGCCAGCTTTTTTACCAGAATTACCTGCAAATTGAGCAATTAAGTATTCATAAATATCACCTAAAATATCGTGACCATCGTCGTCTTTATACTCAACTTCATCAACCAAATTAACAATTTCTGTCAAAGCTTTAGCACGTGCGGCAGTTGTTTGACCTAAACGAGAATTTCCTAAATTCATATCTGCAAATACACCGTGGAAATCCTGCTTAGCATTTGTATTTAAGTCAACATTATGATTAAAATCATCCAACATATCTTGAAAATCAGATGGTGCAATAGAATTGTTATTAACTTTATCAACAATAGTTTGCCATGTGTATTGTGGTGCAATGGCGTATCCTAATGAATCTGCCAATTCTTCCAGATAATCACTTAAATCATCCCCACCAGCTTGTTCAGCATATGCCTCATTCACACTTTGGCCGTCAGCGATATCTAACAAATCATTTTGTACCATTCGTTCTTCTTGATGTTCTGACAAGTAACGATAAAACATAAATCCCAAAATATAATTTCTATACTCACTGGCATCCATATTGCTACGAAGACGGTTGGCCATCTCCCAAATTTGGCTAGTAATCTCTTGCGCTTTACTCATAATTTCTCCTAGTACTTCTCTACCATTTGATCAGCAAATTCTTTAAAACTTCTTCTCAAATGGGTTCTATATTTAATTTTGGATAATTTCTTAACTCTTGATGATTCGGCATCTGTTGTATAAACGGTTGTTCCTTCTTTAACAATTTCGTCTAGGACGCCATTAATATTCAAATCATCAGCATTTTTAATGTGGCTTAAAACAATCTTATTTATCTTTTGGGATGAATCAATATCTGCTAGACCCCAATCCTTTTTATAATCAAAAATCTCATTTCTCAATCTCATATCATTGTGACTAGATACCAGACCCTTAATATCTTTTTGATTAACTGGATAGTTATTAACTGACACATCGCCATTCAAAACATCTTTAGTAAATTGGTTAATTTGTTCAGCATACTTACGGTCATCGACCTTATCAGAAATATTCTTAATTTCAGTAGCCGTTTTATTAGCTGAATCTAAGTCATCGTCATGATACTGATTCATCAAATCAGCAATTAGTTCTTCAAGGTAGTCGTAGTTCACTCGTATTGCTTTCACGTGCTCCATTTGTAAGTCAACTTGCGAAATATCAACATGATCCATGATGGCAATCTTTTGTTTAACTTCGTTTTTCAAAGTTGTTGTTAAAACTTCTTCAGTATCAACAGTCATACCAACTTTTTTCAACAATTCTTCTGGATGTTCCTCATTATAACTATCATCTTGCTTTATCATCGACATCAGATGATTATATTTTCGCAAGCTAGAGTACATTTCTTTTACTTTATTATCGTCATCAGGGACTCTGTTAAAATCATCAGAATAATTTGCTAATTGTACAACAACATCCTTCAATTCCTTTATTGTTTCTTCCACTGGCGGAATAATTACTTCTTCAGGTGGAACTGGAAATTCCAATTGAATATTGGCAGAGTCTCGATTAGCATACTTGGCCAAAGCTTTCTTCATTAATATTTCAGTGTGATGTGGCCAACGATAATTAACAATACGCCCGAAAGGTTTAGTCTGCATATCATAAACACGATTAGTTCTTGAGTATGCTTGAATTAAGGCTGCCCCCTGTAACGTTCTATCAACATATAAAGTATTCATCTGCGGAGCATTAAATCCGGTCAATAATTGATCAACAACAATGACAATATCAAAATACTTACCATCATCAATTGTTCGATTCAATCTGGCCACAACTTGAGCCGTATATTCCTTCACCTGTGTATCATCAAAGTTAGTACCAAACGCTTCATTATAGTCATTCATAATTTCACGTAGTGATTCATTATTTTTCAATTGTTTATCACTATTAGATGTATCTTGACTAAATGTGATACCAACTCGTAATGGCTTTTCCAAATTGGCGTTCTGCTTTTTAAATTCCTCATAATATGCCATTGCCATAGGAGTTGATGCCTTGCCACCACCTACATGAGTCGTAAACAAAGCATTATACTCACCATTACGGGAACGCTTATTCCAATTTTTAATAATATCCTTAACCACTAATTCAATATGTTTAGGATTATTGTCGTAAACGGAAGGCTCTACTGTATCATCCATATCTTCATCAGCCATATTATCAATACGCATTTCAATATCTTGCTCAGACATTGATGGATAGCAGGCTTTAAAATAGGCCGGCAGATACTGGTCTCTTAGAACTGAATCAGATAAAGTTGTTTCAAAATCTACTTTAAATCCTAAAACATTTCCATCTGCAATCGCATCTCTAATTGTATAAGCATGAATTAAATCACCAAAAACTTCTCTAGTTGTTGGATGTGTATCAAAAACTGGTGTACCAGTATAACCAATCCAAGCTGATTTTCTAAAACCATCTTTGATTCGTTTTAACATATCACCAGAAGTTGATCGGTGTGCCTCATCGACAATAAAAACTACATTTTTATTAACTGGACTAAAATTACTACTTCTAACCATTGAGTCCATCTTTTGAGTAGAAGTAACAATAATTCCGTTACCTTTTTTGTTAAGTTTTCTTTCCAAAACCCACCGATTACTTGTATCAGTTACAACGCCACCATTACTTTCTTCAGTGTTTTCAGGATCATACGCTTTATATTCATCAACTGTTTGATTCGTTAATGCAACACGGTCTACCAAGAAAACTACTTTATCTACATTAGGTAATCTTGAAGCTAACCATGCAGCTTTAAAGGAACTAATTGTTTTACCAGAACCAGTTGTATGCCAAACGTATCCCACGCCCTGATCATCAATTCCAAAAGTATGTTGTCTGATCTTTCTGATAACTTTTTGAGTTGCATAAACTTGATACGGACGCATTACCTTAATCATTTGATGTTTTGGAGTACCATCCAAAATCATATAGTTTGTTGCCATTTGGTGTGACATTGGAATTGACAACATATTATTGGCAAATTCTCTCCAGTCAAAAACCGGTTTATTATCATCAGCCCTTTGCCAACGAAAAGCAAAATCGGTATTAAATTTATCTGCAGTTGAATTTGCCATATATCGACTATCGTGTGGTGTAATTGCAACTAATATTTGCAGTGTCGAAAAAATATCTGAATACTGATTTTCTTCAATATATTGGTGCATTTGGTTTAACGCTTCTTTAGCATCATGACCGTCCGCTTTTTCCTCTATTTGAATGATTGGTAATCCATTAATCAATAACGTCGTATCAAATCTCCGAGCTTTTCTTCCTGGAATAATTGCTGGTCTTTCAATCTGATTTACAATTTGATAAATTGTATCTCCGGCTCCAATGTTATCTTGATCAAATATTTTTAAATATACATGTTTACCATTATCCAAATCAACTTCTACTTGTGATATACCATTCATACCATATAGAAATTGACCAGCCTGATACGGAGTCTCTAGCTGTCCAATGATAACTTTTATTTGTTTAAATTCTGCATCGGATAATTTACCATCTAGTCGATCTTGATTATGTTGTTCAACAATATTTTTGAAATTTCTCCATAAATCATCAGTAGTTTTTATTTCCGGCAAATAATCCCATTGTTTTGTTCCACCTAGGTTGACCAAATAATCAATCAAATTATTTTCAAAAGCCAATTCATTAGTCTCCAAACTCATGATATTCCCCCGAATAACTGTAAATTAGCCTAAACACAAATTTATATATATTTGTCGTTTAGTTACTGTAAATTAATCTTTACATTCTTTACTTATTTTATCAGATAAAAAGACAACAAATTGACGTAATTTAACCGCATAACAAATTAAATAGGCAAGTTATCTCTCAGAGAAATAACTTGCCTATTAATTACTATCCATAATTATTTTCTAAAAAATTTAATATATATCACCAAAAAGTTTTTCCAAATCTATTTCATGCTGCAAGGGCTTTTGCCCAACCTTAACTAAAATTCCAGAATCTTCATATTTCTTTATAATCTCTCTGATTTTAACTTTCTTATATAATCTGGTATCTCGCTTATACAACATATTAATTAATGGGGTATCCTTCACTCCTAAGGAACTATCAACATTGAATAATTTAGATTCTATGAAAACAAATAATAAATTGAATTCCAAATCATTATTAGTATCATTAACATTTAATATTTCCTTTAATTCGGCAAAATATTTGTTGAGTAAATCTAATAGCTCATTTAACTTCTCCAAAACCGAAATTTGACCTTCTAAAATTATCTCCATCATTTTTTGAATGAAAAATGTAAGTTCAGCTTTATTCTCATATAATTCCGCATCTTTAAATATTTTATAATACTTGGCCTGATTATTATGAATTGAACTGGATATCGAAAGTGCAGTATATGGATCTAATTTTTTACTCAAATATTGAGATAATAAATACCTTCCCATGCGACCATTTCCATCCATAAAAGGATGGGTGTTTTCAAACATAAAATGTGTTACTAATGACTTCTCAACTGGTGGAATATCTTCATTATTCATAAAATCAATCAGTGACATCAATTTATCTTTAATGGTTTTCTCATTTGCAGGAGGCATATGAACTGTTTCAATATCTGTTCCAATTCTGACGGGTTTATCCCTAAAGTATTCTCCATCTGGTAATTTTCCCTCTTCAATTTCACCATCAGTCAATTTATCATAAATATCCCTAATCTTTTGGAAGTTTTCAATTTTAATTTCTGGTTCACCAAGAATATCAATATACTTCTTTACCGTAGATACTAATCTTTTTTTATCAGTCCTATTATTGTTCTGTAATTCATCAACCACAGTACCAATTTCTCTTCTTTCAGTCTTAACTCCTTCTATTTCATTACTAAATTGAATTTCATTAGTAAGTAGTGAGTTAGTGTAACTCTCCTTAGCAATACCTGGTAAGGACGAACCTATATTTTCAATTTGACTGGAATTCTTTCTAATTTCAGCATTCAAACGTACCATACTCCTAGTTTCAACAAAGAATATAGGATAATCATCATATTGCTTTTTACTTTTATCAGTAAGTATGGGAAAAAGATTAGTCTGGAACGATGAATAACCACTTAGTCTCTTCTTATACTCTTCTATAACGTCAATAGAGTCATCGGTACTACTCATATACTTTAAAGTGGACAAAGGTTTCATTTCCATAGCTTAATTCCCCCAAAATTTATTTAATTAGTCCAAACTTACTGTATACTTCAATACTTCTTCACTTTAATAAAATACAGTAATCATTTGGATTTCCTATTTTATTATTCTAAACAAATAATGAAATAGAGTCCAATTTTACACAACCTATTTTAATATTTTGTCAAAATATTAAAATAGGTTCACACTTTATACATCCTATTTCACTATTTTAAGCAAATATCAAAATAGAATTCGGCTTTATATACTCTATTTCATTATTCAAACCAATATTAATAATTCAGAAAAAGAAAAACACCGTCAATGATAATTCATCAACAATGTTTTATGGACTCAAAATATCTAAACGTAATTAATCTTCAAATTCCCTAACGAGACAAGCCCAACAACAGTAACACTAGGACTATCCGCATCTGTTACGGGATTCCCAACTTCAGAAATGGCTCCCATATTATTATCCAATCCCTTAACAATATTCCAATTACGTGGGACAAACAATTCGACTCCGCCAAGTGACACATTGACACTAATCGTAGCAGTATCATGGACTTTTACATTATCAAAATAAACTTTGGCATCCCCCATCGAAACGTCGATATTAGCTGAACTAAAATCTTCAGATTTAACGTAACGAATACTGCTACCCATTTTTACATAAACATTTACATCTGGATCATCAACAGTCTTCACATCTGGTCTGGCCGTGTAATCCATTTTAACAAAAGGGCCATGGTGTCCTCTTGTATAACCCCTATGGTAGTTAATCCAAGGGCGATGCTTTGCTAGTAGAGGCCGAAAAATCATTGATAATCCGATAGAAACTAACAATGCTGCTCCCAATAAAGTCCAAGGAACGATAGCTGTAATTCCTAAAGGTTTAGCATATAAAATGGCTAGAAAAGCTAATGAGAACACGGTTCCCGGTATTGCAAAGTAAACTAAACTTTTAATCAAAACAGCTGCCAAAAAGATAGTCGCAGCAATCGTCCAAAAACTAAACGAATAAGTAATCAAATGTAATTGACTAATAATTAAGATGGCGGCACTTAATAATAGAAAGATACCCCAGAAAATTCCATTTCTATTTCTCATTTTTAAAACTCCTTTGCTTTAATCTTTCCTTCAATTCTTTCAAAAATCGACGTGATACATAAATTTGCTTGTATGAATCGCGAAACTGAACTAAATTACCTGTCACTGAACGGGACAGCGATAAAATTTCATTAATATTCAAAATCGATGATTTAGAAACTCGCAAATAATTATCTGGCAAATTTTCTTCCAATTCATACAACCGATAATGTATTAGAAAGGCATTGTTAGTCGTGTGAGCATAAACATTTCGATCATTCGTTTCAAAAAACAAAATATCCTTTAATGCCAGCGAATAAACCGTTTCACCAATATAGCCATTTAGATGATTAAATCTTTCTTCAACATCTTTTAAAACGTCTAAAATCTGTTGCACTTCATCATCCTTTTGTGCAGCGTTAATCACAACTTCTTTTTCCTGATATTCAGATGAAATATTCAACTTAATCTTCACATCGACTCAACCCCCTTTCGTTAAATGTATTACACCACTTCAAGACTTTGCTGTATAGCAATTTTGCCTAAGTGGTCTTTTTCAGAAACTAAGTGGCACAAAAAAATCGGAAACAATAAATTTCCGACCCTCTTTAATCCCAATTACCAAATGAATATTCAATCATCTCATCATTACCACAACGAGGACACTGCCAATATTTATCCTGATCCATAAACTTCAATCGAGTCTTCCCAGCAGTTCCTTTCGCAAAGGTAACTCGTTGTAAAATATTTTGACAATATGGACAATGATATTGTGGTTTAAAATCTCCAACTTGAAAATAAAACTTATCGAACAAATAAAAATCTTCCGGACAGGCGTATAAAGAATGCCCATAATTCTCGGAAATTTCAGCATTATTATTAACTAATGCCAAAGCTTGTTGTGTAATTTTATTGTCTCCAACTAACTCTGGTAACAATGGCTTTTCACTCTTGAAAATATTTTCCACAGAGTACAACATACCGATACCTAGCAATGCATCAATTTCATAACCACATTTGCTACAACGTAAATCATGTTTTTGTCCCATACTGCTTCCTTTCTTAAATCTGATAAAAATGTTATTCTATTGTACAATTATTATAGTTAATAGTTGAGGAGGAATTACATGCAATCTGTAGATAAAGTAAGATCTGCTGGTTTGGCAAGATTCACATCCCTCGTTTATCTTTACACGGGATTGGGTATTGCTCTTTGGACCATCAGTGCACAAATGATCGCCAATAACCAAGCTCTATCAATGTCAATTTTCCAAGGAATGGCACAACACCGTATCATTTCAATGATTTTAATGATTGGTATACCATTCGCCTTCATTAGTTTATGTAGTCGTTTAGCAACTAAGTCGTATTTCTTAACGTTCTTGAGTTACATCGGATTTATCGTCACACTATCAGTTATCGGTGTGCCAGTCTTCTATCTTTACTCAGCTAGAAGTATTGTCCAAACATTATCAGTTACAGCTGGTGCCTTCGTTGTTTCAGCTGTCATTGGTTTCATGACTAAGAAGGATTTAACATCATGGAATAGAACCTTGTTCACAGCTTTAATCGCCGTAATCGTTGTCGAATTACTAAATGGACTTATTTTCCACAGTTCAGCCATGATGATGATTATCAGTGCCGTAGTTATCGTTTTATTCTTGTTCTATATCGCCTACGATTCACAAAATATCAAACGTATTTACCAAAACTTCTCTGACTCAGAAAGCTTAGGTGCCATTGCACTTGTTGCTTCAGTTAGTTTGGTGCTTGATTTCATTAACTTGTTCATGAGTATCATTCAAATTTTTGGTAATAATAACTAGTCTTTCTAGATTTATAATATAGCCATAAGAAATCTATCAATCAAAGATAGTTCTTATGGTTATTTTTTTCACGCCGTTATTTTTTTCGCACGTTAATCCAAATTCTTGCACTTTCAAAAATAAGGTAGTATTATAATCAGCTCACGAGAGAATTCGAAAACTATCAGTCCTCAATTGCTATGTTTTCGTTTTTTCGTGAGTAGAAATCGAAAAAATTTCCCCGTAGTCTACTAAAAAGACTGCGGGGAAATTTTTTATTTCAAGCCATTGTAAATGTGATCAATATTCCATTTCATCATTGAATAATAAGTATCGCCATCGGTACCCTTTTTAGCCAGTGAGTCAGTAAAAATCTTTGAATAGATTTCTAATCCTGATTCTTTAGCCACTTTATCCATCGATTTTGGTGAAACTGACGATTCAACGAATAGATGCTTTACGTCTGAATCCTTAATTTTGCTCAAGACAGCCTTCATCTGTTCCGGTGTCCCTTGAGCTTCTGTATTTATTTCCCAAATATATGCTGGCGTCACATGATATGCTTCAGAGAAATACTTAAAGGCACCCTCAGATGTCACTAGTAATCGTTGTTTTTCAGGTATTTGTAAATACTTCGACTGGGCCTGTTGATGCAGTTTTTCTAATTTAGCAATGTATTCATCCGCATTGTCCTGATAAAAACTCGCATTCTTAGGATCTTTTTGTTTCAAAACATTAGTAATCGTCCGAACATACTTAATTCCGTTAGCCAAATCTAACCACGCATGTGGATCTTCTTCATCCTTATTTGTTGTTAAATGCTTAGCCTCAACATCTTCACTAGCTGAGAAAACTTCACGACCGAATTTTTTATGTGAAGTTTCAACTAATTTAGTGAACCAACCATTTCCACCAGTTTCCAAGTTCAAACCATTGTGGAAAATAACATCAGCATCAGCGGCTGCCGAAACATCACTTGGTTGTGGTTCATATTCATGTGGATCAGTCCCACGTTTAACAATACTGTAAAGTTCAATTCGATCTTGCCCAACATTATGAACCATATCTTCTAAAATCGAATTAGTTGTAACGACTTGAATCTTTTCGTTATTAGCAATTGTCTTAGTACTATTATCACGATGATGTAAGAAAAAATATACGCCACTGACCATCGCAACCACACTAACTAGTGTAATTAAAAATCGTTTCATCGAGCCACACTCCTTTTTAACTTAAAGAAGTTTTGTTTCGGTGAAGCAACGAAAGAAATGGCGAACAACATGGCAGCCACAATAACAATAGCTGGACCCGACGCCCAGTTGAATGTGTAACTAAAGTACAAGCCGGTAATTGAAGAAATAACGCCAACAACAGCTGATAAAACAAGCATGACATTGAGTTTGTCAGTCCACAAGAATGCCGTTGCAGCCGGTGTAATCAACATCGCAACTACCAAAATGATTCCGACTGTCTGTAGAGCTGAAACAGTTACTAACGTCAACACGAGCATCAACGCATAATGAATAATTTGCACGTTCAAGCCATAAGTTTTGGCATAAGTTTCATCAAATGAAGTAACCAATAATTCCTTGTAGAAAGTCACAACGAATAAAATAACGAGCCCCAATACCACGGCCGTTGTCATAATATCCGAATCACTAACAGCTAAAATATTTCCAAACAAAATATGATGTAAGTTAGTTGAACTTTCAGCCATGGAAATCAAGATAAATCCTAAAGCATAAAAAGCACTGAAGACGACCCCAATTGAGGTATCCGTCTTAATTTTACTTCGGGAAGCAACGAATCCAATCAATAGCGCAGCTAAGACTCCAAAAACTGAAGCTCCAATCAAAATATTGATACCTAACATATAAGCGACGGCAACACCTGGCAAGACGGCATGAGAAATGGCATCCCCCATTAAGGACATCCCACGTAAGATAATGAAGCTACCGATAATACCGGACATAATTCCGACCATCACGGCAGTTAATAATGCACTTTGAAGGAAATCATACTTTCCTAACGCATGAATAAATTCAATAATCGATGTCATCACTGCACACCTTCCTTTTCCTGAAACAATACCGAAGAAAGATCTGCACTAAAGGCACTTTCAATATTTTTAGGATTATAAACCTGTTTTGCCGGTCCAAAATCCACTATTCCATGGTTTAAGATAACTAAATCATCAAAGTATTTAGTAACTTTGTTCAAATCATGATGAATAACAATGATTGTCTTATTTTCATCTCGCCATTGTTTGAGAATTTGCATAATGGCTGTTTCACTCTGCAAATCAATTCCCACAAATGGTTCGTCCAAAATGATAATTTCAGCTTGTTGGACAATCGCACGAGCAACGAAAACTCGTTGTAACTGACCACCAGAGAGATTACCAATTTGACGTTTTTTAAACTCTGACAGCGAAACTTGTTCTAAAGCGTCCAAACTAGCTTGCTTCTCAGCTTTACCGGGATTCTTGAACAAGCCCAATTTTCCATACGTTCCAGTCAACACAACATCTAGAACATCAATTGGGAAAGTTAAATCCAAATCTTTTCTTTGTTCAACGTAAGCAATTTTCTTTTGAACTGATTTCATCGACTGACCATTGTAGTCGACACTTCCTTGGCGTGCTTTAATCAAATTCAAAATAGCTTTGATCAAAGTTGATTTACCTGCACCATTCGGTCCAATGATTCCAGTGATTTTACCAGCGTTAAAATTAACGGCAACATCAGAAAATACTGGTGTGTCATCGTAAGCGACAGTGAGGTTTTTTACAGTTAACATAAAAAGCCTCCATTCTTTTAGCGGATTCCCGCTCTAATGTCAGAGTATCATATACTGCATGGTGATTTCAATGAAAAAGTTAGGATAACTTAATTTAAATTTTAAACATAGTTTAATATGAATTTGTTTTTAATATTCCGCCTCCAGAAACAAGAAATTTAGGTCGCTGTGGGGACCGCCGAAAGCCAAGGTCTTTCGGCTCGATTTTGAACCTCGCACAAATCGCGAGTTTCAAAACTCGTCCCGTGGTGTAAGCACTAAAGTGCTAACGCCACCTTCACAGCGACCTAATTTCTTGCTTCTTCCGGCTAGTTTATTCGGTGCTTTTATTTCGAATTGTTAGATTAACAGGACTTATAGGCTTTTTTCGCTTAAAGCAAAAGAGTCAAGCAATCCAAAATCGGATTACTTGACTCTTTTGCCTTAATGCTCGAAAGCTGACCATTTTTTGTCCAACTCTCTAAATCGTATCTGATAACGTCCAATCAATTTCCCCTTGGTATTTACCAGCTGGACTTTCTGCATTGCTTCTTAAAAAGATTCCACTCGTGCTGTTCCAAACTTTGGAAACATCTGTGACTTGATCACCTGTTGCGGTTTTCAAACCACTAGCAATATCGACTGGCTCATTATTAATCAATGCCGTTTCATCGCCGTTACCATTTATATATACTAAGTTACCGTTAAAAGCAGTAGTCCCATTGTAAAGACCATTTGTTGAGGCTGTCAAATTCCATGAGCTCTTACTGATTTCACGATTATCATTTACGGTTATATCCCAATTACCTTTACGTGGAAGTAACTGTGATTCATCAACTTGATTGATACTACCAAAGCCATAATCTTTATTAACAGTTAAAGTTAGTGACCCGCTTCTTGTAATTGTTACATTGGAAACAGATGAAGTATTACCATCTTTATCCTGAACATAAATTTCAAGATTATTTGTCCCTTCCAATAATTTTCCAGAAGGTACCACAAAATTTAATTGTCCGGCTGTATCACTACTATTTAATTTAACCGTATCCAAAGCTGTACCATTTAATTTAGCATAAACAGAAACATCAGAATTGACCACTGGTGTAACTCCATCAGCGTAACTAACTTTACCAGTAATTTTGGCATCTTCATTACTACCAACAGAAAGATTATTGCTATCGAGTGTTAAAGTAATTGGCTTGCTCTTCTTGATAACAAAAGCCGGCGTATCAATATCCTTAATTAAACTATCACTGTCGATATGTGAACGTACTGAGGCAACATTAGTGCTAGAACTAGTTGTACTAGCAACGCCATTAAAGGTAATCGTGGCAGTTTTATTAGTTGAATTTAGATTTTCAGTTAATTCATGATAATAGGCATTGTTGTTCAAATCGCTATACTTAATATCTTCTGTCTTTCCACTTGGATAAACTATCTGGCCAATATTGCCATTAGCATCAGGTGCATACGTGATATTCTTAGGCAAATTCAAACTAGCTTTAATATTAGACCAATCGTTCCGACCACTGTCGTAATTTAATTTATAGGTTATAGCCAAATTATCATTAGAGTTAACGGCGTCACCATCAGCAACATCTTTCTTTTCAGTATTATCGTAGATTGTGGCCGTCGCATCCCCTTCAACTAAAGCAGGTAAAGACTCAAAAGCAATCAAATTAGCTTGAAAATAATCACCCGTTGTCGCCGTAAATCCCCAACGTAATTTATCATCAGGAATCGTTCCAAAATCATCGGATGTCATTGGACTAGTCGTTACCGTAATCGGATTAGTACCCTTTGAACCATCAACATTCTTATCATTAAATGAATACGTAATTTCTTTTGTAATGGGATTCCAGCTAACCGTTAAGTGATGCCAAGCCCCGTCATGCAATGAAAGATTGCTTTGAACGTCAGTATGATTTTGAGAATAAGCATATCCTGAAAGCAAACCGCCTGATCTATTATACGTTGTTGCCAAAGCAGGATATCCATCTGCAATATGTTGTCCTGAAATACCGTTGTCAAAATAATCGGCTGCTCCTGGTGTACTTGAAGTATTAGGGTGAGTATCAAACTCAATGGCCCAACTATTAGGAATTGCTGAATTAGCAATTGTTTGAGCACTTGATGTCTTCTTATTTCTATCAACACCCCAAACACCTAAACTTTCACCATCACCAATTAGAGTTCCTTGATGTGAAACTGGAACATCGCCATTTTGCAAAACAAAGGCCATTCCGTCCCCAAATTCTCCGCCACCAGTATGCTCTGAAGGTCCAAAATAGAGCCACATAGATAAAGTTTGCTTCTTTTGAATATCAATACTATTATCTTTTAGACTACCAGCACTAGTATCAACATTAGACCAAATGGCGCCAACTTGGTGTTGGAAACTAGTCATTCTAATAGCACGTAAATTACCGCCAGCACTTGATCCTAAGGAATTCATTAAAGCGGCAGTATTACCAACGGACGTACCATTCGAATCCACATACCCAGCACTTTTGAAATCTGGTACTTCAAATAAGTCATTATTAAGGCCTAAATTATCAGGAGCTGAACTTAATCCGGCATTTTGCTCACCAATTGCTTGAAGCGTTGATTCAGCCTGAGTACTTACTGGTTGGCTAAAAATAATTGCAGCACTTATAAAAGCTCCTACGAAAAGTAGTTTAAATATATTCTGTTTTTTCATATTAATCGCCCTCCAGTTTCATACGTGTTTAAACATATTTCACTTGCACATCTATTATAGGTGCATAACTGAGAAAGTACAGTCCATATGCATTTATTTATTTTGATTTATAAATTAACTATTTTTCCACATCAAAAAAAGGCGCCTGACTCTTTGAAAAACAAAGAATCAAACGTCTTTTTTTGATTAATAATGAAATCCATTGCCTAAAGCGTATCTGATAAAGTCCAATTAATTGTCCCACCATATGCACCAGCTGTGGTCAAACCGTTACTACGAAGGAATATTCCATCAGAAGAATCCCAATCACTCGCAATATTGGTCGTTTGCTGCCCGGTTTGCGTTTTGACACCATTAGCAATATCAACCAAATTATCGCCTGTTAGAGTACTTTCCGTCCCATTACTATTGCGGAAAACCATATCTCCATTAAATTTGCCCGTATTATTAGTCAAACCCGTTGTATCAGCGGATAGTTCCCATGTATTTGTAGGACTAACTTCGCGACCATCATTGACTGATATATCCCAATTACCCTTCCGAGAAATTAAGCGCGATGCGGAAGAATTATTGATATCGCCAAACTCATAGGCTTTGTCGACTGTTAATGATAGCGAACCCTTTTTGGTAATAATTACCTTCGAAGTAGTTGTTCTATTACCATTTGGATCAGCTACATAAATTTCCAAAGTATTATTATCCTGTTTCAACTTATCTGACGGGATAGTCAACTTCAAATGACCTGCGGCATCACTATCACTCATTAAAAAGTCACTGAATTTATCACCATTTAAAGTCGAATAAACTGACATTTGAGAGTTAGTTATTGCTGACCCGTCATTATATGAGACTGTCCCTGTAATATTAGCATCAGTATTGGGATTTACTGAAATATCACTTTGATCCAAAGTTAAATTGATTGGCTTAGCTTTTTTAATTGTGAAAGATGGTGTATTAACATCTTTTATCAGCGTATCACTATCAAATTTGGTATGTACTGAAGCAACATTAGTATTAGAATTAACCGATTTAGCAACACCATTAATAGAAACGGTTGCCATATCTCCTGTAGCAAGTAAGCTTTTAGGAAATGTGTACTTAGGAAGTGTTGTTCCAGTCAACGCACCGGCTGGAATTTTAGCCGTATATCCACCATTGTAAGTAATAGTTCCAATATCACCATTTGCGTCAGGTTCGTACGTGACATTTGCTGGTAAATTTATATCAGAAGTAATGTTTTCCCATGGATCACGTCCACTTTTGTAATTCAACACATAATTTATGTTTAATTCATCATTAGAATTTACGGACCCATCATTAGGAACATCAATTCCTCCTTGAGTCACATCTTTAATTGATGCACTTGCATCTCCTTCAACTGATGAAGGAATAGACTCAAATGCTATTAAATTAGCCTGAAAAGAATCTCCCGTCGTCGCCGTAAATCCCCAACGTAAATGATCATCAGGAACAACACCAAATTCACTTGGATCAATTGCTGCAGTAGTAAATTCAATTGGATTTGTACCATTGGTTCCGTCTCGGTTTTTATCATTAAAAGAAAATGTTGCGTTAAATTTTGTCGGATTCCAAACAATTGTCAAATGATGCCAGTTACCGTCATGTAAAGTGACAGGAATCACATTTGTATGATTTTGTGTAAAATAATTACCCCCAGCAAGAAAAACACTAGGAACATAGTTATAGGTACTACGATCCGCCGGATAACCATAAGCTATATGAGATTGGGTAATTCCTTTATCAAAAGAATCTGCCCCTCCTGAATCTCCTCCATCATTAATATGATCATCAAATTCTAGAGCCCAACTACGTTGAATAGCAGAACTGGCAACAGTTTGAGTATCCTTCACACTAGAATCATCATCCATTCCCCAAACGCCTAATGTTTCACCAAGACCAAGTTTACTGCCTTTATGTGCAAACGCATTTTCACCATCAGCAGAATTTTGTAGTACAAAAGCCATGCCATCTCCAAAATCACCTGATTCAGTATGATTTTTAGGTCCAAAATATAACCACATAGATAACGTCTGCTTTTTTTTAATATCAATATAATTTCCACCACTTACATTAGACCAAATAGCTCCTGCTTGATTTGTATTATAAGTCATTCTAATGGCACCATTTGAAACGCCATTTGACCGTGATAAAGTAGCCAAATTACGAGTACTTGATCCATTAAGTTTACTAAAATTTGCTGTAACGAATAAGTTAGAGTCAAGGCCTAAATTGTCAGGCGCACTGTCCAATCCAGTAGTTTGTTCAGCCATAGCTGCAGCAGCGCCTTCTGCTGAAACATTATCGTATTGTTTAAATAATCCCACAATTACTACAAAAAAGGCTACAAAAATTAGCCTTAAAATCTTCCTCATTTTGCTGCCCCCACAGTTTATTAATATTCCTTCAAAGTTCTTGTTATTATTATATACACATAATTATTATAAAAACACTTCACTAAATTTATTTTTCATTCAGTTCTTCGACGGCATTTTTTATTCTCAATCCACAAAAAAATAAACCTATCTATATTTAGATAAGTTTATCCTTCAAATTATTTACTATTTATTTTCAGCAACAGCTTGGTTAACAGCGTCTTTTTCATCTTCAATCAAGTTGACGTTTGTTTCAACAATCTTGATATCCATTTGAATTTCACGTGTTAAACCTGGTGTATTAACTTTAGGTTCAAAGAATGCTTTGAACTCAGCTAAACGTTCTGGTGTATGGAAGACCATTGAAGTAACGGTGATATATGTTGAGAATTCCATATCTCCACCAACTGTCTTTTCAAGCCATGACCAATCATTTCTAATCCAATCCCAAGCAGCTTGTTGAGCTTTTTCGTTAGCCAAAGTTCCACGATACCATGAACGCAAATCCTGTGGCTTAATTGTGTCAGCATCTTCAAACTTACCAATTAACTTATTAATTAATTCAGTATCTGGTGTACTTGTAATAGCTACGGAAAGGTCAGCCTTGTAACTTGGATCAGCTGTTTTAACGTAATCAGCCAATAAGTTATCAAACAATTCAGCACTACCATAATTCTTAACTTCATTTCTCAATACGAAGAGACGAATATCAGCTGATAGTCCAATTAGGTTAGCTTTATTATCAGTGAAAATCTTGTGAGCTTGAGCAATTGCGTCGGCATTGTCAGCGTACAAAGCGGCATTTAAAACAAATGGACGTGTTAATTGGTCGTCATTTGATTCACCGGCTTGTGGTTCCCAACCTAAACGAGCAACTTGTTTAGCACTCAGTTTATCAAACAAAGCTTTCAAATTCTTTTCTTCGTCAGAACCAGGTTGAACAAACTTCTTCAAGTTATTAGCAACACGATACAAGGCTGCATTAACAACTGTTGAATGACTTTGAGCAAACTTGTTCAATAATGGCACGATTGATGCATAAGAAATTTCGCGTGCATCAGCCAACAAACGAAGATCTTGTAAAATACCAAGTTGTGAAATATTGTCGATTGAGTCGATGTTATCTAAGATATCTTTCAACAAAGTTTCATCATATTTAACGATAAAGTGAGAATTATTACCAACATTCAAACGGAATGGTTCGTTAGCGTCCTTGTGTAATTCAGCATAGTCACCAACAACAACTTCTTTGTCAGCCATAATCTTAGGAGCAGCACCGTAGTTACTGTTCAAAGGAATTTGCCATAAGCGAGCCTCGTCTTGACCTTGACCAATGAAGAATTGTTGTTGTGACAAAGTAATCTTGCCATCAATCACACTAGCAGAAACAACTGGATAGCCAGGTTGTTCCAACCATGAATGCATAATTGAACCAACATCAATACCAGAAGCATCACCTAAAGCATTCCAGAGGTCATCCCCTTTAGCATTGCTATAACTGTGGGCTTCAAAGTACTTCTTCAAACCAGCACGTAAGTTATCGTCACCTAACAAGGCGCGAACCATAACTAGCATTCTGGCACCCTTAGCGTAAACGATAGCTGAATCAAACAAAGCATCAATTTCAGCTGGATTATTAACTTGAACGTGAACTGATTGCACACCGTCAGTAGCATCACGTTGTAAAGCAGCAGGAACATCAGAAGTTTGGAACATTTCCCAAACATGCCAGTCAGGTTCAATTGCGTCAACCGCAACATATTCCATCATGTTAGCAAAACTTTCGTTCAACCATAAGTCATCCCACCACTTCATAGTTACAAGGTCACCAAACCATTGGTGAGCCAATTCGTGAGTAATAACTGTAGCTACAAGTTGTTTTGTATCAAGTGAAGTATTGTCAGGATCAACCATCAAGTAAGCTTCACGATATGTGACAAGACCCCAGTTTTCCATAGCACCGGCTGAGAAATCAGGTAGTGCCAATTGCCATGAATGTGGTAGTGGATATGGAGTTTGATAGAAATCTTCGTAGAATTCGATAGCACGTTTAGCAATATCCAAGGCAAAATCTAGTTCGTTAGCTTTATGAGCTTTAGTAGCGAAGACCCCAACTTCAACACCACTCTTAGTTGTTGTAACTTTACTTTGAAGATCACCAAAGGCAAAGGCGATTAAGTAAGTTGACATCTTAACAGTTGTATCGAAATAGTGAATGCCATTTTCAGTTCTGATTTCAGGCATATTAGCTAAAATAGTTTCACCTGGTTGTTCATCAAATTTGATAGCCATGTCGAACTTAGCTTTGGCTTCAGGTTCATCAACACATGGGAAAGCTTGACGAGCAAAAGTTGTTTCAAATTGTGTCCCAATAATTTGTTTCTTTTCACCATTAACTTCATAGTATGAAGGATAAATACCCATCATTGAATCAGTTAATTTGGCATTGTAAGTGATTGTTAAAGTTGTTTCACCAGCTGCTGGCAAATCAATGTTGATAGCATCGTTGTCATCATCAGTTGTGAATGGAACATCTTTTCCGTCAGCTTGAACAGTTTCAATAGTTAAATACTTTTGGTGGATCGAAATTGATGGCACTTTAGCTTCACCATCAATAACAGTCTTACCAGAAATTTGTTTTGTACCACGGTTGATATCAATAAAGACATCATAGCGACTTGGTTGAAATTTATCATAAAAACGTGTTATTTCAGTCATAAGTTCCCCTTTTTTAATCGTTCTTTAATTTACTTCTAATTTATTATAATCTTTAAGATATCTTACTTTCAATATAAAACTAATAGTAATAATTAAAAAAACGACCAAATACATTAAATGTAATCAGCCGTTTCCAGATGCGCTCCGAAAAGCAACACCGCTATTAGTAATTTTAGTTTAACAAAATATTGATTATAACCCAAATAAAACGCTACCGATAAGGACAATTCAATTTTTCCTTATAAGTCAAAGTTTCAATTACAATTGAAATCAACTCCATATTTCAGTTTTCTTCAATTATAATTGAAGAAAACTGGATTTACTACTTTTTATCAATTATAATTGAAGAAAATTGGAGGATATCTTTCATGATTGTTCGAAATCTTTATTTAAATCGTCTTCGTAAGTTTCAAAACACTGAATTCGTCAAAGTTATTACGGGCGTTAGACGCTCTGGAAAAACATTCATCCTGCGGATGTTTAGAGATGAACTTCGTAGTCAAGGTATTCCCGAGAGCCAAATTATCTTCATAAACTTTGAATCTATGCAATATCAAAGCTTACTAAATAAAAATAATTTTTATAATTATGTGATGAAACTAATAATTCCAAACAAAAAGATGTATTTATTTTTTGATGAAATTCAAAGAGTTGACGGTTGGGAAGATGTAATCAATAGTTTCCGTGTTGACTTTGATTCTGACATTTATGTTTCTGGTTCAAACGCCTCCCTATTATCAGGTGAACTGGCTACTCTACTAACTGGTCGAATGGTTGAAATCCCTATATATCCACTATCCTTCAAAGAGTATCTAACTTTTCGTAATACAAATGAACACCTTGAACAAGAATTTAATAACTATATAACAGAAGGAGGATTTCCTGCCGTTGCATTGGTGCAAGACGATGCGGTCAAGCAAAGCATTCTAGATGGTATATATAGTTCAATTCTACTTAGAGACGTAACCGAACGTGCCCAAATTAGAGATGATGGACAATTAATTCAAATATCTAATTATCTTTTGAGTGAAATTGGCAATCTTGTTTCAGGTAACAAAATTGCTGGAGTTTTAAATAATGAGGGTTTCAAAACTTCCAATGCAACCTCCGTTCTTCGTTATATTAGTCTTTTGGAAAATGCTTTCCTCTTTTATCCCGCCAAGCGTTATGACTTACGTGGAAAAGCATACTTACGTACAACAGCTAAATATTATGCTGTTGATACTGGATTAAGAAATACAACTTTGAATCGTAACTATCATGATAACTATGGTCATCAAATAGAAAACATCGTGTACTTAGAATTACGTCGACGTGGATTTCAAGTAGACGTAGGTAAAGATGATACAAAGGAAATAGATTTTGTTGCACACAAGGGCAACGAAGTTCAATATTATCAAGTCACCATGCAATTACCTTCCAATAGTGATCGTGAAGTCAATAATCTAGTATCATTAAACGATAATTATCCTAAATTTGTTTTAACAGCAAATCGTATGGATGTTGGACAGGTTAATGGAATTCCAGTTAAACATATCATTGATTGGTTACTTGAATGAATTTAACAAAAAACAGGCTTAGAAAACTTATTATTAGAGTTTTCCAGACCTGTTTTTTTAATACATTTCTCGATATTTTTCACTAATAGTTGAAACTTTATACACATAAATTCCAATACCAACCAGCAGCCAAACCAATGCTAACAATATGTCACGTCCAACCATTCCCTTACTAGTTTCCACATATCTAATTAATTGGGCAAAAGGAAAACAATTACTCAAAATTCTTAGCCAACTAGGATACTTTTCGACATTAACTAGTGTACCTGAAATAATAATCATCATCGGTTCCAAGATATTTAAATAGAAATAGGGATTAATCATTGTCCATGCTGCAATACTGCCAACAAATCCAAAAATAGTTCCCACAACTGCAAAGGGTATAGCCATTATCATTGAACGTAAAACTAAAGCATTCGGCGCTCCTAATATCATCAAAATAAAATCGTTAATAAAAATCGAAATCACACCACAAATAATTGCCGTAATAATTTTATCAAACCAATATTTAAATGAATAAGGTCGTTGGGTTGCCATTTCTCGATCGATTTTTAAAGTTCTGTCCATTGTAAAAAGTGCTGCCATACTGCCCATTGATAGCAAGCCACCATTCAGAACAATCGTACCGACGGCAACACCCCAACTAAATCCACCTTGATACTGCGAATTAATAGCAACTAATAAGAGTAAATTAACAAAAGGAATAATAATGAAGTGAACCAGAATTGTTTTCCAATTTTGTAAATATGTCAAAGACGTAAACTGTGTCTTCATAATCACATCATCCCCTCAGTACCAGAAACTTTAGCTTTACGAAGTATTACCGTTGCCAGCTTCCAACCAATAATACCCCAGAGCAATAAACTAAATATTCCAGCTCCAAAATTAAATTGGTTGCCACTTAAAATGGCTTTCATCGGTGCTGAAATAGGAATTAGCCATTGAAATAGCTGTAATACTCCAATCAATTCCTTGGGATATCCGAATAATCCTGACAACAATAATAATGGAATCAAAATCAGTTCTTCATATACAATCGCGTTAACCGTTAAAATAAACGATACGGCAATTAACACATCCATGACATACGCGGCTAACCAAAATAAAAATATTAAACCAACCATTCGTAAATCAAAGTTGTTATGACCAACACCAAAAATAATTGCTAAAAAATAAGAAATTGGAAATGACAGCAAGCCAAAACAAGATGCTGGTAAAATCAATGCTAATAATGATAGTCGATCATCTAGTTGATTATTCAAAATATACGGCAACGTTCCTTGGTAACGTTGAAAGCCGATGCAGCCAGTAGCCGTTGTAGCTGAAGACCATAGTCCAAAAATCCCACTTCTCAACCAAAGCGAAGTATCTGCCAAATTATGAGTTGTATACGCAAGCACATATTGAACTAGAAAGAGTGAAACAGTACTAGATATAGTCAGCCACAAAAAATATTGATCTGTCGCATAAAGTTTCAAATGAAACCAACATAATCTCAAAAATCTCATCTCACTTACGCCTCAATTCTGGAGCAAGTGCTAAGTAAGATTCCTCTAAAGTTGCTGGACGGTCAATATGATGAACATTCGATTTAGCAATAATATCTGCCACCGTGCCCTCATCAAAAATCTTACCTCCACCTATCAAAAGAATTCGATCCGCTAAGGATTCAACTTCACTCATCGTATGACTGGTCAACAAAATGGCCGTTCCATTTTGTTTTAAATTTCGAACGATTTGTCTAATATCACTAGCAATTTCTACATCCAATCCGCTTGTAGGTTCGTCTAATAATAACAAAGGTGGATTGCCTAATAGTGACCGCGCAATATGTAAACGCTGCTTCATTCCTTTAGAAAAATATTGAACTTTCTTATGAGCAACATTTGTTAAATCAACTAAATCTAAAACACGGTCAACTTCAGAATGTCTGGCTTTAGACGTAATTTTTGCCAAATCAGCAAAGAATAACAAATTATCTTCTGCCGTTGCGCGCCCATAAAATCCCAAGTCACCACCAAACATTACCCCAATATTTGGTATTGATTTCGATTTAAATCGATCAATACCATTGATAAAAATTTTGCCAGTGGTTGGCATTAAATATCCTCCAACCATTGAAACAGTCGTCGTTTTTCCAGCACCATTCGGGCCCAACAAAGATACAATTTCTCCCTTATTAATAGTGAAACTAATATCTTCGACAGCATGGAAATCTTTCCCATGTTCACTAAAAGTCTTACTTAAGTGCTGGACCGATAAAATTGTGGCCATAATAATCACTTCCAGTTTAATTTGAATCTTATAATACAACTTTTAGCGGTTATTCGGTCTACTTGTGCATATTCATATAAAAAGAATTATCATTGAGACAATATATAATTTGGAGGTTTTACTATGGAAACTTTTGAAATGATTAAATCACGTAAGGCTGTTCGTCAATACACTGGTCAAATTACCGATGAACAATTGAATAATATTTTATTAGCTGCTAATGCTGGTGCAGTTGGTTTAGGAAAATTTGAAGATTAACGTTTAACTGTTATCCAAAAGCCAGAAGTTTTAGCAAAATTAACCGGAACTTACGATGCACCAACAGTTATCATCGTTTCTTCGACTAACAATAGCTTAATGGAAGGCATTTCCGCTGGTACAATTGTCCACAACATGGAATTAACAGCTGAAAATCAAGGTTTAGGCTCTAACTACAATATGGCTTGCCTCGGTTCGATTCCAGAAAACATCATTCCTACCGGCTTCAAACCACTCTTTACATTGACTTTAGGTCAAACTAACGAAACTTTTGTTCCCCGTGATATTTCATTGAACAAAATTGAAACTAATATCATTAAATAAGGAAGGAATTTATAAATCTTATTATGGAGTTCAAAGAAACCGTTAAATCACGTCATTCTGTTCGTCACTTTAGTAAAAAGAACGTCTCTACAACTGATATAGAAGAAATTATTAAGCTAGCTCAACTTGCACCTTCTTGGGTCAATTCTCAACCTTGGAAAGTTTATGCAGCAACTGGCAAAGCTTTGGAACAAATCAAGACTGACTATGAAACTAAAGACCGTAATAGTGAAAAATCTCATCCTGATTTTCCAGTCATGCATCGTGATGATTGGAATAACCGTACTCAAGCTAATATGAAACAGTGGCGTCACGAAATCGTCCATCATTTTACCGACTTTGACGAAGCTCATCATATTATGTCTGATGCCAGTAACCATCTCAATTACGCACCTGCGATTCTCTTTTTAACAATGCCCAAAGATTCATCGTTATGGTCCGTTTTCGATATGGGTTCGTTTGGTCAAACAATTATGTTAGCTGCTAAAGATAAGGGATTAGACACCATTCCAAATTACAATAGTGTTCGTTTTCCTGAGGTTCTACGGCGCTATCTCGATATTCCTGAAGATGAAACAATTGTCGTTGGTATTTCAATTGGTTACGCCGAAGCTGCCAAGATTAACACTTACCGTTCCAAACGTGAACCGATCGAGAATGTTTTAAAAATAAGAAAGTAATCCATCAAAAAAAGCTGTTGCAAGATTAATTTAAATTCTTGTAACAGCTTTTTTATATAAGAGACTTTAATAAGTACTGGCAACCTGATTAGTAATAATCCAGTTGCCATTTTGTTTAGCAAAATACATTTTCATCTGTAATGGCCAAGTGTTGACCCCACCACCCCAGATTTTAGCCTGCACTTGATTTTGTCCAATCAAACTTGCTTGATTGTCATAAATTTCAATATCTTTAATGTTTTCTTCTTTTGAAGACAAATATTGCATCTCATCATTTTGAATCTGATCGATCCATTCTAGCTTAGGTTGAACGTATCCTGTCATATGAGTCAGTTTCATAGTTGGAGCTAAAATTTGGTTTAATTTACTAAGATTTTTTGCCACCATAGCTTCGTTTTCTTCACGATATAATTGAATAATTGCTTCTTGATCAGTCATCTTAATCACACTTTCTGATTTCATTTACAAGAAAGATGATACCTTGTTGACCATTTTAGAGCTATTTCAATTCAAGTCATGATTGATAAGCATTACTTATGCAAAACTTTCCTTCAATAAATCGGCAAACGTTTCAATATAAAATCCTGAATTATCATCTTTCCAATATGCATAATAATTTTGTTTCAATTTGCGGTCACCTTTAACAAGCTTAATAGTCTTAACAATGTCCTGATTCAATTGGCTTTGCATGCGTGCATTGATGATTAAATAACCTTGATTAGCTGCTACTAACATCTGCGCTTCATCGTAATTTTTAGCAAAAATGAAGTTACTTCTAACTCCAAGAATATCACGGTAATAAGCTTCATCAGTGGTTGGATTCTCGCTATCTGAAATCAAAATACACGAAAGATCAGCTAATTCCTCAATATCAATTTTTTCATTACTAACTGGCAATGAGTGACTAACTGCTACCATAAATTCACTAGCGGTCAAAAACTCATTTTGATACTCATTCGATAGTGCTCGCCGTTGATCTGAGAAATTTAAATCTATTTTCCCAGTCTGGAGTAATTCATATAATTCCTCATGATTGCCACTAGTTATGTGAATTTTTACTTGTGGATATTCTTGAGTAAATTTTGAAACTGTCTGCAAAAATTCAGTCGTTCCGAAGCTACGTAAATAGCCAACATTGAGATTCACTTCATTATTGCGAACAATCTTAGTAGTGTTTTGAACTAATTGATTAACATCTGCCAAAATATCCTGACTGTGGGTGTAAAAATACTGTCCAGCCTCAGTTACTTCAAAGCTGCGACCTTTTCGTTCCAATAATTTCACCCCTAAGTTACTTTCGAGCTCTTTCATTTGTTGAGAAATGGCTGATTGAGAGATATTACACTCGACTGCAGCTTGGGTGAAACTGTGATTTTTAACTATGGCGATAAAATACTGCATTTGTTGAAACATTTATTTTTGCCTCAAATTCATCTTTTTTCTTATTATAACAATATTTAGATAGACAAAAAATAACCCCTATTGGGGCTACCTTATTTTGTATTTAAACCAACACTTTCGTTTGAATAATAAGTTTCATCAGCTACCGCATTTTTAACAAAATCTGCAATAGAACTAATTGAAACATCATGTCCACCAAAAGGTTCACCTTTACGTGTAATTTCATAATTCACTGGACCATTAGTGAACCAACCTGGACGAATTACGGTATAGTTCAAATCGGAAGCTTCCACAATATCGGCAGCCTCTCGATAAGGATGAAGGACACCATTATTTTCTAAATTACCGTTACTACCAACGGAAGCAGGAATTTCATTATAAATTCCCATTGAAGTAATGAATAGTAATCTGGAAACATGATTTCGATCCATTGCTGCAACGATTTTTTTAGCAAATTGACCTAAAGGACCACTCAAAGCAACGAAGACAGCATCTTGATTAGCCATAGCTTTGTCCAAATCAGCATCTTTCATCACGTCACCAGCAATGACTGATTCTTGATCACCAACGCTCAAACGGCTAGCACTACGTGCAAACAATGTTAACTTGTCATCTGTTTCATTCAAAAGTGTTTGGCGAACAGCTCCACCGATAGTACCTGTTGCACCAATAATTAATACATTTTTCATTTTAAAATACCTTCTTATTTATCAATAATTAATAATGATTTAATAGCAGTTCTCTTGTCCATTGCTTCATAAGCATCTTGGATATGATCAAGGTCAAACCGCTTCGTAAAGACTTTGCCTGGATTGATTTCACCATTTAAAACAGCATTTAATAAAATCTTTTTATCATCAGTTGTCACTGAAGCAATGCCGCCACGAAGACCAATATTTTTCCAGAATAAGTTATTAGTATTCATTTCTGCTTTTTGAGGTACACCAACACGACCAACAATTGCACCAGGGCGACCAACTTTAACTGCAGTATCAACGGATTGTTCCGTACCAACACATTCCAAAACGGCATCAGCGCCAGAACCAGTTAATTCCATAACTTTTTCAACGGCTTCATCGCCACGTTCAGCAATAATATCGGTTGCGCCAAATTCTTTAGCTAACTTTTGACGGTCTTCATGACGACTCATGGCAATAATACGTTTGGCACCAAGCAATTTAGCGGAAAGAACACCACTCAAGCCAACAGCTCCATCACCCATTACAACGACTGTATCACCTTTCTTAACTTCGGCACTTGTAGCAGCATGAAAACCAGTTGCCATTACATCTGCCAAAGCTAGAAAATTATTAAGCATTTCATCAGAATAATCTTCAGGTTGACCAGGGATTTTAACTAAAGCCCAGTTAGCATTGGTAAAACGAAGATATTCACCTTGATAACCACCGTTGCCACCAGCTTCTTGGTTCAAACAGTCTCCATCAAAGCCTGCTAAACAAGCTGCACAGTAACCACAACCATGTGTAAATGGTGCAATCACGAAATCACCGACTTTGACATCTTTAACATCAGCACCGACAGATTCAATGACACCGATAGCCTCGTGGCCCACTGTTGAACCGGATTCACGTTTAGCAATTCCACGGTACCACCAGAGGTCTGATCCACAGACACAAGCACGAACAATCTTGATAATGGCGTCCGTTGGTTTTTGAATTGTTGGTTTAGCATATTCCCTGACTTCCATTTTTCCTGGTTCAATAAAAGTTGCTGCTTTCATAATTTGAATTTCTCCTTAATTTTGTTTTATATAAATATTTCTTTGATTTAACTTACGAGTCATATCTTACAAGCAAAACTGATTATAACCAATTTGAAATTTCATTCTGATTGATAAGTTTTACTTATGATTTTAAAAATAAAAAAAGAAAGAGTCTGGGACAATACTATTTTTGTCTTTAAACATGCTGCATAAACGTGGAACAAAACATAGCTTTTTCCGCTTAAAACAAATAGCTCCAGCAATCCAAAATCGGATTACTGGAGCTATTTGCCTTAATGCTCGAAAGCTGAACATGTTTTGTCCCACTCTCTTACTTTTTAAAATGACATATGAATTAAGCTAGTTTTCCAACTGCATTGAGCTTAGCCAATACAGAATGTTTATGTGGTGATTTCATAATTGCTTCTGACAAATCATTTCCGGCAACATTGCCGTGATGCTTGCCGCCCTTCCATGGGTCAACATTTGTCATATCATAGACAATTCCGTCGATTGCTACATAAGCGGGATTGCCATTTTCACCGTTAAATTTCTTTAATTCCTCAAGTGTAAATTGTTTATCTGCCATCTTTTCAACCTCACCTTCCAAATTATTATCTAATATCATTATGACATTTATCGATAGATAAAGATAATTTTAAAGCTCATAAGATTTATTGAATTCTTTATTTAAATCTAACTAATTCAAGAAAAAATCCGTCGCAATATCCAAAGCTTCTTGTCGAGAATTACCAATTTCAAAGCCATGGTCAGCATCAGATAATAAATGTAAGGTGTCATTAGAATACACATCATCATATCGTGTCGAAGCAATTTTATTCACCACTGTATCTTTCAATCCATGAACTAAACAGACTGGTCCATGATATTGTTGAGCCACTTCATAAATAGGTAAAGTTTGAGCTGTCCGCAAATAAAATCCGCCTAGTGTTAGACCCTTCTTAATTGGCAATTGATCTGGAATATTATTTGGATCATAAGTAAATCCTTGTGTATCACCCTTTAAAGCATCATCTTTCAAAGTTGCTGCTGGAGCCAATAGAGCTAATTTAGCAATCTTTTCTGGATAATAACCCGCTATCATACTGGCAACTACACCACCTTGGGAGTGTCCCAATAAATAAATCTTTCCAACGCCAGCAATTTGTCGAGCATAATCCAAAATTGCTTTAGCATCGCCAATTTCATTTAAGACCGTCATATCTTCAAACTTTCCATCCGATTGACCGTGACCATTAAAATCAAAGCGTAACGTTGCCAATCCTTTTCCCTCAAAACGTGCAGCCAATTGATATAACAGTTGATTTGGGTTCATGCCACGGTCAGACGTAAAGCCGTGCATTAAAACAACTAAATCGAATTGTTTTGTTTGCGGTTTATTAAAAGTTCCTCGTAAAGTTAAACCGTCTCGTTTTATTTCGATATCCATTTAAAATCATCCTCTTCTGGTGAATTAGGATTATTTTAATACTGTTATTCAAAAATGGATATAATGAACTTGAACAGATAGGAGTATATAAAAATGACAGATAAAATTCTCGTTATTGGTGGTACTGGTAATATCGGCTATCCACTAATTAAATATTTAAATCAAAAAGACATCTCCGTCATCGCTGGCTCACATAGTCCCAACAAAGCTGCCAAAAAATTTCAAAGCTTTGATAATGTAACAGTTAAAGGCTTTGATTTCCTAGACTCCACAACTTTTGAATCGGCTTTTAATGGTATTAACAAAATCTTTTTCGTCAGACCACCGCAACTAGCCAATCCCCAAAAAGATATGTTTCCATTCTTAAAATACGCTCAACAACAAAAGATTGATCAAATTGTTTTCATCTCGTTATTAGGTGTTGAAAAGAACCCTATGACTCCACATCACCAAATTGAACAAATGATTTTAGACTTGAATTTGCCATATACATTCATCAGGCCAAGCTTTTTCATGCAAAATCTTGATACCACCCATCAACTGGACATTCAAAAAAATCATGACTTGTTCATTCCCGCTGGCAACTCACGGACTAGTTTCATCGATACACGGGATATTGGTGAAATAGCTGGAATTGCATTGCTCAATGATAAATATTTCTATCAAAAGCTTAATATCACGGGACCAATGGCTTTGTCATACCACGAGATTGCTCAAATAATGACTCAAGTATTGGGGACGACTATCACTTACAGCAAACCAAGCCTATGGAAATTCCGAAAAATAATGTTAAAACGTGGAATGAAAAAAGACTTTGTTAACGTGATGGTAATGCTTTATTTGATTACTCAATTGGGCAATGCCAAGGAAGTGACTGATACGGCTGAGAAAGTTCTTGGTCACAAACCTAGAACTATTCAAAACTATATCCAAGATTACGAAAATTATTTCAAATAAAAATGCGAAAGCCAAAATTAATTGGTCTTTCGCATTTTTTCTTCTATTAATATTTAAGCGGAATAAGAATTGATACTCTAAATTTTTCCACCAAAGACTGGGAATACACTAGCCTCTCCATAATCCATTTGATCAATTGCCATTAAAGTCTTCATATCTTCATCAGAAATTTCAAAATCCAATTCAGCATTAGCTTTCATATGTTCGGGATTGGCTGACTTAGGCAAAACTATCACGTTCAATTGCCAATCATAGCGAATGCACAATTGTGGCACACTGACGTTATATTTGGCAGCCATTTGTTTGATTCTTTCGTCTTTCATCGCTGCACCATGGGCAACAGGTGAAAATGCCTCAACCGCAATATCATTAGCTTGTGAGTATTTGATAATGTCCATTGGCGTATCACCAATATGAATTTGAACTTGATTAACTGCCGGTTTAGTTGAACTATTTTTAATTAAATTGTCCAAGTCTTCCTTGCCAAAACTGGAGACACCGATAGTCTTCAACTTACCTGCTTTAACAGCATCTTCCATCGCACGCCATGTTTCCAAGTTTCCTTCAAAATGACGGTCATTACCTTGGTTAACTTCATTCCATGGTTGGGGATTATGAATAATCATCATATCCAGATAATCCAAGCCCATCTTATTTAAAGTCTCATCAATTGATTGTTTAGCAGCATCGTAATTCTTAATTTCAGCCGCTACTTTGGAATTAACAAAAATCTCATCACGACTAACACTAGCATTACGAACACCTTCGCCGACACCACGTTCATTGCCGTAAGCTTGAGCCGTATCGATATGACGATAACCAATATCAACTGCACTCTTAACTGCATCGGCTACTTTATCGTCAGGAATTTCCCAAACTCCTAAAGCTAACTTAGGAATCTTAACTCCATTATTTAATGTAATTGTTTCATCAAAAATTGACATATTTTTCTCCTCTTATTAAACTTCTTGTCCTGTAGGACGAATTACCATTTCGTTAACTGCCATATTGGCTGGTGTATCAATCACAAAAGCAACTGCTTGAGCGATTTCTTCTGGTTGTAAAGCCATCATTTCAGAGCCTGGTTGTTTCATTGCATCAACTAAACCTTCACGAACTTCCTTATTATTAATTGAATTGAATAATTCAGTTTTCACTGAACCGGGAGCAATAATGGTTGTCTTAATATTGTTAGCATGTTCTTCTTGACGCAAACCTTCCATAATTGCCCGAACGGCATATTTAGTTCCTGAATAAGCAGCATAACCTGGTAAAACCTCATACCCTAAAACAGATGATGTGGTAATGATATGACCATGCTTTTGTTTCTTCATAACTGGTAAAGCTGCAGCGATACCATTCAATACGCCTTTAACATTAATATCAAGCATATTTTGCCATTCGTCATGAGCTACTTGATCCAAATTATTAACTGGCATAATTCCCGCGTTATTAAATAAAACATCGATGTGACCATATGACGCTACGGTATATGCTATCACCTTTTCTACTTCGTCAGATTGAGTAACATCTGCTTTAAAAGCCTTAATTTCTGCATCAGGATTTTGTTTCTTAATTTCTTCCAAACGATCGAATCTTCTGGCAACAATGCTCAACTTAGCACCTTGTTTGGCTAACAAATTAGCCGTGGCAGCACCAATACCACTTGAAGCACCCATGATTACAACTACTTTATCTTTTAAACTCATTAATTTGTCTCCTTAATTGTTTTAATAATTCGTGCTGGAACACCAGCAACAATCGTATTAGCTGGCACATTTTTCGTAACCACAGCTCCAGCAGCCACAATTGCATTTTCACCGATAACAGTTCCCGGAGTAACTGTGACATTTGCCCCCAACCAAGCGTTATCGTGAATATAGACGGACTTAAAATTTAAATGCCGTCTTTCCTCAGGATTGACACGATGATTAACAGATGTAATGGTCGTATTGGGCCCAATCAAGACATTGTCACCAATATAAATTCCACCCAAGTCAACAAACATTGAACAATTACTAATGTAAACATTTTTACCAAGATGTAAATTTTGTCCAAAATCGGTATAAAATGGCAAACGAATTTCCGTGGTCTCATCAATTTTTTCATTTGTAATTTGACTGACTAACTCGCGAATTTCCGTTTTTGTATGTGGCGTATTATTTAATTCTTGGACCAATATTTGATTCCGCCGATTAACTTTTTCAATTTGTTCGTAGGCTGCTGTTCCTACATCCATTTTTGATTTCATCTTTTGCACCTCACTGATTGAAATCAGTATACAAAGAGATTAATATAATGTTAAATACTTATCATGAATCATTAACCATAACTTTTAGTCATAACAGGAGTCTATCAATGGATGTCAGGGTTTTACGATACTTTATTGCCATTGCTCAGGAACAAAATATTTCCCGAGCCGCTCGTTTACTACACGTTTCACAGCCTGCTTTATCACGTCAAATAGCTGATTTAGAAACCAATTTAGGTACTCAATTATTTATTCGTGGCAAACGCCAAATTCAATTGACCCAAGATGGTTATTATTTGTTAGAACGTGCCCAAGAAATCGTCGGATTAGTTGATAAAACAACCTATAATTTACAAAAGCAAGATGTTGTCAGTGGTACTTTAGATATTGGCGCTGGCGAAAGTGTCGCTCTTCAATGTGTAATGGACACGGTTCACGATATAATTCACAAATATCCAGAAGTTCACGTCAACTTCAACAGTGGTGATCACGCTATTATCGAATCAGCCTTGGATAGTGGCATTTTAGAATTTGGTATTATTATGGGTCATAATGAATTAGGCAACTACAATACTTTGCAATTGCCAGAAAGCAATCGTTGGGGCTTATTGATGCGTCAAGATGAACAATTAGCTATAAAAGAATCAATTCAACCGAGTGACCTACTAGGCCGCTCCCTACTTGCATCACAACAAATTAAACAACATCAAGACTTAAAAAATTGGAGTCAGGGTTTATTCGAGCAGTTCAACTTTGTCGGGACTTATAATTTAATTTTCAATGCTAGTTTATTAGTTAAAACCGGCGCTTGTATGGCACTAACATATGAAAATTTAGTTGATGTCTCAGCTGACAGTGAGCTGACATTTAGACCATTAACACCTGAGTTAACCGATCCGAATACGTTGATTTGGAGTAAGAAACGAACTTTACCAGATGTTGATCAATTATTTTTGAAAACTTTGAAAGAAAAAATTGGAGAACAATAAGATGAAAATTTATTTTGCGGCATCCATTCGCGGTGGACGAGATGATGTTAAAATTTATAAAGAGTTGATTGATTTTCTTAATCAAGATAATCAAGTTTTGACCGAACACATTGGTAACGGGAATTTGTCTGTCACGAGTCAAAGCCAGTCTGATGATAAATATATTCGTGACCGTGACATTAATTGGATGAAGGAAGCTGATTTAGTTGTTGCCGAAACATCCAATCCTAGTTTGGGTGTCGGCTATGAATTAGCTTATGCAGAAAAATTGCACAAGCCGGTGATTATTTTGCATAATTCAACTAAGAGCCAATTGTCGGCGATGATTAATGGGACCGACTATTTTAAAGATATTTTCGAATACGAAACAGTTTCAGAAGCTATCGAGATTCTTAAAAGATCAATCAAATTATAGGGGGATTTAAAAATGAAATTATCTAAAGCAATTACTTTTATTGCAATGTTTTTAGTAGCCGCTACGGGTGCAATTTTGACCTCACAAAATGACACTCAAGCCGCCAAAATTGCTACTACAATTACGGGAAGGGGACCAATTACGCTCTACACTTCAGATGGGACTAAAATAACTGACCGTGCCTTAAGTCCTAATACAGAATGGGCTGTTGGAAATACCATTTTAATTAACGGATTCAGATATTATCAGGTAGCAACCAATGAATATTTGGATTACAACGATGCCACTTTGTCCGATGTACAGAATCCGGTACAAGAACCCTTAATTGGAACTGTAATGACTAATAATCAAAGTGGGACTGTAACTATTGATAAGAATCTCAATTACATGTCTCCCACTCCTCGTCTACCTGAAGGTTCAAAATGGAAAATTGGTCAGTGTCTCGTTAATACCTTTGGCGAAATATATGTTGAAGTTGCCAGAAATACTTACGTTCCAGCTGTTCATATGATATTTAATCAGATATTACCAAGTCCAACATATGACCAAAGTTTCTTCTATCAGCCACTCCGTGACCCACAAAATACTTTCCATTATAGTGGTATTGACGAATGGTTTAACTTTTAGATAGCTTAGTAAAAAAGGATTCTACAAAAATTTTGTAGAATCCTTTTTTTTATTGCTAAATTTTTCAAATAATTTTATGATTAGTTTGTCCTTTATCAAGGAAGAAAATTATAGGGGGATTTACAGATGAATTTATCTAAATCAGCATCAATTATCGCTGCTTTAGCAATGGCATCTACCGCAGGTTTGATTTTCACACAAAAACAAGCGAACGCCTCAACTATCGCAACCATAACTACCAACGGACCAGCAACACTATACGACATTAACGGTAACGCCATCACTAACCGTGCCCTATCACCTAATTCAAAATGGGCTGTCGGAAGTATTTTTGTTTCTGGTGACAAGGCCATTTATCAAGTTTCAACCAATGAATACTTGAGATCAACCGAAGCTAATTTAACTGGTGATTACGCTTATTTGCAACCAAATAAATCAGCAGCTTCTGCCAAATTAACCGGACAAATCATCAATGGTACTACTACCTTGTATCGTGATGATACTAATTCTATGTCAAATCGAATGTTAGCTAACGGTTCTAACTGGGCAATTGGTAAGCACTATCTTAATAAAAATGGTGACGATTTCTTCCAAGTTTCAACCCACGAATATGTTAATGGTAAACATTTAAGTTTGAATCATGCTCCTGAGCAAACAATCTACAGTGCCAACTTTGGTATTTCTGGTGCCCATGTTGATACTGATGATGAGGCAAATACTTCAAATAACAATAATAATGATAATAATTGGTCAAATATCGGTACTGACGATAATTCAAATGTTGTTAATACTAATAACAACACGAATACTAACGTTGATACAAACACAGACAACAATAATACATCGACTGATACAGAAACATACAAACCAAACGTAGCTAACATTAATAAATACTTTGTTGCATACCTAAACGCTTTGCATAAAGCTAATGGAACTGCTCCGGTCCATTCAACTGATCACTTCATGAGTTATGCTCAACAACGTGCTGAACAACAAAATGGCAACAATTTGGATCACTCAACTGCCACAGAAAATGATTCAGAAAATCTATCAAGTGCCGGCTTTAATTATATGAACTATGTTGGCGTTAAATCTGATAAAGATGCTGCCTACTTCCTATTAAAGGATTGGTATGACGAAGATAATAACTATGCCGCAATTGGTCAAGAAGGTCACTTTGGTCACCGTGCTGCTCTAATTTATTCTGGCCCTGAAGTTGGTTTAGGAATTACTGATAGCGATGCTGCTTTTGATGCTAATTGGAATATGGCTCAAAATGATCAATTCCTTCAAATTTACAATTACACTGGTTCAAACCCTAATACTAAATTTATTTCTAAAGATTCAATTTAATTTTTGAAATCGGTTTCTACTAAATATTGAAATGTTTATAAAATTCCTCTATGATTAAATTATCCGATATTTAGGATGATATATTATAGGGGGATTTTTTATGAAATTTGCAAAATCAGCGGCTTTTATTGCTGCTTTAGCAATGGCTACAACTGGTGCATTGTTTGTCACACAAAATGATGCTCAAGCCGCAACTGTTGCCACAACTACAACTCAAGGTCCAGCTTGGCTTTATACTTCCGGGGGGAAAATGATTACTGACCGTGCTTTAGCTCCAAATACTAAATGGGCTGTTGGACAAACAATCACAATTAACAACGAGAAACTTTACCAAGTGGCCACAAATGAATACTTGAAGGCTAGTGACTCTAGTCTATCTGACAATACTGCTCAAGCTCCTTTGATTGGTACGGTTACTTCTTCTCATGGGACACTTACTATCAGTAAAAAACTGAACGAGTTTTCTAACAGTTTTGGTCTTCCTCAAGGTTCACAATGGAGAATTGGTAAATATATCATTAACCGTTTGGGTAAAAAATATGTTCAAGTTTCCGGTGACGAATACGTTCCAGTTACGCACATGAAATTTAATCAGCCACTTCCAGAACCAACTTCTGATCCTGATTTCTTTTACTATAAAGAAATGGAAGATCCTAATTACAAACCACTTACTGACTATTAAAAAATAAGGGGATAACTATGAAAAAGAATAAACTTGCAAGCATACTAATTGCTCTAACTATTACAATCATTTGTGGTTTTTCGACGAATAATATCTCTACAAAGGCTGCAACAAGGCCCACCTTCTTTGTTCGTAACGTTACAAAGCTTTATACTTCTGAAGGAAAATTAATCAGTAATCGTGCTCTAGGTCCATATACAACTTGGGCTGTTGGTAAGGTCGGCTTCATTGATGGTTCTAATTACGCTCAAGTAGCTACCAATGAGTACGTCTTTGTTGGTGACGGACAAATATACAATGATAATCCTGACGATGATGTTCAACTCACTAACTACAAACCTGATATAAATAAAATTAATGAATATGTTGTTAAATATGTAAACGCAATTCACGCGGCTAATGGAACTCAACCAGTTCATACTTCTGCTGATTTTATTAGCTATGCTAACCAACGTGCTGCACAACAAACTAAGGGACACCTTGACCATTCAACGGCGACACGCGAAACATCAGAAAATCTCTCTAGTGATGGATACCATTATCTACTTTTCTGGGGCTACGTTCATTCTGATAAAGACGTTGCATATTATTTATTAAAGAGTTGGTATGACGAAACTTTTAATATGTGGAGTTATGTAGGTACTAGAGGACACTTCGGTCACCGTGCAGCCATTATCTATTCTGGTCCAACTGTTGCCGTTGGTATGTCTGATGATGCCGCATCCTTTGTAGCTGACTGGGCTCCTGGTAATGATTTCATGAATCTTTACAATTACACTGGTACATCTCCAGATACTAAATTTGTTTCAAAAGATTCCGTTCAATAATAAAAATAAGGAAAATCCCATTCAAGGATTTTCCTTATTTATTTACTATAGGTTAAATATGCAATACCATTAATTTTCTTGGCTGATTCTAAATTAAGTTCCTTAAAATTAGTTTTCTCGGAGAACAACGGAATACCCTTCCCCAAAATAATTGGAACAATGCCAATTTGATAACTGTCAATCAAATCGCTATTTACCAACGGCGCAATAATACTGCTACCACCGATAATCCAAATATCTTTTTTCGAAGGTTGACTCTTTAACATTTCGACCAAATCAACCGCATCGTCCCGTATAAAATGGATATTATCAAGACTTTCTGTGGGATGAGTCGTTAAAATATAATTTTCATAATTATCATATGGATAGTTATTTGGGGACAATTTATTAGCTACTTGCTCATAAGTTTTGCGGCCCATCACTACGGTATCAACATTTTTGACGAGTTTTTCGTATTCGTGATCGGTTGTTTCACCAGAAGTAAAGTCGCTATCAATTAAATAATCAATATTACCGTCTTCTTCAGCAATATAACCATCTAAGGTTTCAGCGATAAATAAAATAACTTTGCGTGCCATGATTTTAACCCCCGGCTGCTTTATTTGGAATAATTATATAATCAATCATCGGCAAATGCATGGAATTAAGCAATATTTCGATTTTACTTTTTGTCAGTTGTATTATTTCTGAAAATAATTCTATCTATTTGTAAAAGTTATTGTTATACTGAAATTGATACAGCTTTTATAAGTAACAATCTCAGTTACTTTGTATCAAAGAAAGAGCTAGGTGTGGTCACCTAGCTCTTTTTTTGTGCTTTTTTATTTTTCAGTTGAGTGGCGGTCACCTAACAAAAATTCATCTTTATGCTCAAACATATACTTCACCGTCGTCGGATCTTTCCCCGTCAATTGATAAAAATCACTCATCGGTACATCCAAGTACCCCTCTCGAACAGAAGTTCCAAAGGTAACCATCCCTTCGGAAGTAGCTTGAATTGGGCTCTTAGAAAAATCACCATCTGTATTTCTAGGTACACCAATTTTATCAAAATAATCATAAAGTTCCTGGTCAGTTTTCTTCACGTAACTAATTTGATTACCGGTCACTTCATTACCAACCTTCAAAAAATCAGTATATGTAAATGGTTCTAATCCATTAATATTCAAAGTAGCCCTATGCAACTGGTCATCACTTAAAGCACAAGCAGCACTCAAGGCGGCATCACGTCGGGAAATGAACCAGACACGACCATTACCCATATTTTTCTCAATCGAATTTTCATGATTATTAACAGCTCGCAAATAATCAGAGATAAAAGCTTCCGCAAAAAGTGAATTTCTCAAAAAGATATAATCCAAATCGGTATTTTGAATAATGGATTCAGTATAACCGTGATCCGCATTTTCAACGCTGGGGTTAAACGGGTTACCCGCTGACAAAACAGACGTATAAATAACTTGTCTGACCCTTGCTTTAACACAAGCCTCCACAAAATTCTTATGTGCCTGGCGTCTTTTTTTCCCCACAAAAGGCATTGAGATTAATAAAACTTTATCCACATGTGCAAAAGCTTTTACCAATTCATCCGGAGAATTGAAATCTACCACAGCTGTTTGAATACCTAAATCAGCATATTTTTTCAATTTATCCGCTTGTGGTGCAGTAAAAATCAATTTATTTTTAGGAATCATTTCTTGAATATACTCAGCTACTAATTTTCCAAAATTTCCATCAACACCATTAACAACAACTTTTTGCATTTTCAATTCCTCCACGCCTTAAAATGTATGCGGTTACATGATATGCAGTCATGACTATTAAAGTCAATACCAAAAGAACAGCAATCCAAAATCGGATTACTGTTCTTATTTTGCCTAATGATTAAGGGCCGACTATATTTGGTGCCACACTCTAATAATTAACAACCTTAGTACCAGCATCAGATCCATAAACAATCTTCTGCACATTTTGCGTAATTTCAGCAATCTTCTTAAAACCACTGAATCCACTTTGATTATGACCATTTGTCAAAACAACAAGAATATATTTCTCACCATTTGGCAATGTCACGATTCCGGCATCATTATTGACGTCATCGAGAAAACCGACTTTATCTTGAACTGTTGCACCGGCATCAGCGGCAGTCGCACCAGCAGGTATACCGGTTCGATAAATTTGTTGGCCCATTAGATTCAATATTTTTATCCGATCACTTTTGTTTTGGAAAGCACCTGTTCCGTTTTCCAAACTTTCTAACAACAATTGCAGGCTGTAACTAGTTGTTTGAGTCCCCTCACCTGCTTGGAAAACAGCTGAATACCAACCTTGGTTAGCTCCAAAAGTATTCAGTGCTTCGGTTCCGTAATTATTGATTTGTTCTTCAGCGAAATCATTCTCACTGTTAACAATCATTTTTTCGAAACCTTCTTCATTATCCGTCGTCCAGCTAAAGTTTCCGTTCAACTTTTGTTGCATCAAAAAAGCCGCTAAATATAACTTGTAAGTACTGGCAGCTGTCTTAACTGCATGGGCGTTAGACTCAACTTCCAGACTACCTTTTTGATAAACCTTGGCGTACTTGCCGTCTGCAGCATCACTACCATCTGTGGCACCGAGATTATAAAAACTAACACTAGTTGTACCATCTTTAGTCACACTATTTAAATAACTCGTCAGGTTATGTTTGATGATTTTTTGCTTCTTCTTGATAGCTTGGTCAGTTTTAGCATTGTCATTGCCACTTGAAGCATACGAATTATTGAAATAATAACCCAATCCGGCAACCAGCACGACGACTGCCAAAAGGATTCTTAAATATTTTTTGATTTTTCTTTTTTTAGTTCTTATGTGATTACCTCATTTCAACGTTTATATTTAATTATTCATAATTGATTTAAGTAATTCCATTATACGAGCTAAAAGTGAATTTGATTAATACATTTTCATTACATAATTTTTACATCGAATATTAAAAACAAGCCGTCATTATTGGGATTTGCTAAAACTTTTTCCAGCTTGATTTAAATCAAGTTACTTCAGCAACAACCTCTCTATACTAAAATCATTCAATGAAAAGAGGTTTTCCCCATGACTGCTGTTAAAGATTATTTAGATGAACGCCACGACAAATTAGATTTCTATACCAAAGCAATTACTAACGCTCACGGACAAAATCATCCCGAAGTTTTCGATGTTCGCCAAGAGTATATCAAATTATGTTTAGATGCTCGTGATGGTAAAAATTTGAACGATAATTTTGAACAACTACGCCAAACAACTCACGATTATGCAATTCCCAATGACGTCTGCCCCGTTTTTGAAGCTACTTATCACATGTTAAAAAGTGCTGACGATATTAATGCTAGTGCTTAAATTAAGCTATAACAAAAAAGGCTGTTACATAACTACTTTTTCCTAAACATGCTGCATAAACGTGCAACAAAACATAGCTTTTTCCGCTTAAAACAAATAACGCTAGCAATCCAAATTCGGATTACTAGCGTTATTTGCCTTAATGCTCGAAAGCTAATCATGTTTTGTCACACTCTCTAATTTCTAACTTCTTCAACATCCCCATACCAATACTGAGCTGTAATCCCACCATCAACTAGGAAATCACTGCCGGTTATGAACGAACCACGACGATCCATCAATAATTCAGCCAAGTTGGCAATTTCATCGGGAGTACCTGGACGTTTCGTGACCATTGAATCAAACATTTTCTTATATCCTGAACCACGAGGGCCGTTGAGTTCATCTAGTGCTAATGGTGTCATGATAATTCCCGGACTGATAGCATTGATTCTAGCTCCACGTTCCTGCCATTTCACAGACTCCGAAGCTACACGCAAGACGTTAGTTCTTTTGGCATATTGATAAGCAGCCAATGAATCCGTAATAATATCAGGCTGCAGGATTGGTAAATCTAACAATTCTTCCGTTGGTGTCATTGCTAAAGCCTTGTTGTCCTCAACTGACAGTCCTGGTAAACGATGACCTGACTGTGATGAAATAACGATTCCTGCACCGCCGGCAGCCATAACTTTGCCAAATTCCTCTAACAAAACTGAAGTACCATACAAATCAACTTTTAAAACTTCCTTAGCACTAGCTTGAGATGGCGATACACCGGCAGCGTTAACTAGACCCATTATTTTACCAAGACTCTGAGCTTTCTTAACAACTTCCTTGATCGATACTCTTGAAGAAAGGTCAGCCTTAATCGTTTCAACTGAAAACCCAGCTTCTGTCAAATGTTTTTGCATTAGAGCTAATTTTTCTGAACTGTAGTCTGCCAACAATAACTTTCTACCTGCTGAAATACGACGAACAATTGCCTCACCGATAGCACCAGCTCCAAATAATACAACTACTTCATTATCCAATATATATATCCTCCATTGATTAAACGAGTTAACTTTCGAGATATATATTACAAAGAAATGTATTGCAGACCAATTCTGATTCTAAAAGCAATTCATAAGTTTTGCTTATTAGTCACCAAAGTAAAGTGCTTGTTTAAGGTACTTTAGTTTTTTTTGAATAATCAAAGTTATTATTTTGGGTTCGTATTTCCATTAATTTTATATCGTAATTTTTCTGTAGATTCAACCAGGTTTTCAGGGATACTCCAGTAAATTCAGCTAATTTATTAGCAACATCTTCACTGATATCTTCTTTACCATTTATAATTTTACTTATCGTTCTTGAAGATACCCCAAGTTGTTCAGCAAATTCAGATTCAGTGATATTACGTTCCCGGATAATATCTTCTACGTATGACCCAGGATGAAAAGCAATCGAATTATTGTATTTAATCTCATTACTCATAATGTTCATGCCCCTCCTCCACTTATATTTGGATATTTCTACAATTTGCCAATTTATTACGATTAAACAAAAATGGATAAAATATTTTCTTAATTAATTGGAATATAAATATCAGTTTGACTATGACCCTTAAAACTCTTTGGTGGATCAGTAACATATAATTCAAATGGAACGGCATCACGAGATTGCTCAGGATTCTTCAAAAGCCATTTATCATACATATATTTCCACGCATCACCATATTCTTTTGGTGATAGTTCGAAATGTCCAACTCCAAATTTTCCAGAAATTCTTGATAAACAAACATTGCCGTCTTCTATAACATTGGCTTCATTAGGAACTGTCATTGCTACACTTGTGCGTAAATTTTTATCGGCAGTAATAAATGGATTATCATCATACATCGTTAAAACTTTAGTCTCATCAGGAACAATCAAATCGTTTTTAGTTCCAAAATCAAATAATTCCTTGAACATTTTTCGGCTATTTTTTCTAAAATCCGAATAGCTTCCACGGAAACGAACGTAAATAATTTTTAAATTTACTTCCATTGTTGTAATACTCTTAGGTTCAATCATTTTAAGCCCTCCGTTATCTTTATGGACTCATTATTTCATGTTCTGCAAGGAATCTCTTGTCAATTCTTGCTGTTTTCGATAATTGGACGGACTTATTTTAAAATAACGTTTAAATGCTCGACTAAAGGTACTTGCATCGTTATAACCATAATTTAAAGCAATTTCCGTCAATGAAATTGAAGTATTCACAGTTAAGTAGATTGCTGCTCGCTCCAACTTAAACCTAGTCACAAATTCATTAAGTGTCTCCGTTGAATATTTGCTATAAATTCGATGAAAATGAAATTCAGACAAATGGGCATTAGATGCCAAATCCTTTAACAATATTGGGTCTCCCAAGTGTTGTTCAATATAGTCTTCTGTTTTATTTATCAACCGCTGATAATTCTGACTCGACATATCTTTAGTCATTATCTGCCAACCAAGCTGTCAATCGTTGCATATACGACTTAGTTTCATCAATAAACGCCATGTGACGACTTTTAGCAAACAAACTCCATTCAGCATTAGGCAACTGATCAACCATTGTTTTGGCAACTAACGGTGTACACAAATCATTCGTTCCACTCGTTACTAACGTTGGTGTGACAATATTATGTAATTTGTCAGTATAATCATAATTCCTTAAAGTTCCAGTTGGGCAATATTCATTGGGACCCCAAGCTGTGACATAGGAAACCTCACCACTAACTTTCGGACGACGTAAAAATTCTGGAGAAGCACTTGTAATAGGACCAGAAGCATGTTGCAACATGAAGTGTTCATTGGCTGTTAGATAAGCTGAACTCGTGTAATCATTTGTTTCTTCGGCTTGAGCAATAGCTTTTTGGTCGGTAACTGACATGAATTTAATCATCCGATGTTGCTCTTGTGCCCACAACTTAGCCGATGACAAAGTACTGGCTAAAATCAAACTTTTCACACCTTCAGGATTATGGTCACACATATAAATAATCGCCAACATTCCGCCCCAAGATTGACCTAACAAATGTACTTCTTTTAAACCAAGATATTCGCGCAAAGACTTCAATTCTTCAACCCAAGTATCCGCTTGAAAAAGGCTTGAATCATCAGGAATACTCGACTTACCACAGCCTAATTGGTCATACATGACAACTGGTCGACCAGTTTGTTTAGTCAGTTGGTCGAAGATTTCAAAATAATTATGCGTTGATCCTGGTCCACCGTGTAAAAGTAAGAGTGGCGTCCTATTGGTATTTAAATCTCCAACAATTCGATAATAAGTTTTATATTCATGAAATGGCATGTAACCCTCAGTGATTTCCATCTAAATCCTCCCCCCAAATTTTACTTTCTAGGATTATTACAACACACCAAACACCTAGAAAAAAGTCGAATGTAACAAATATCACTAATTGAACATTTTAGGATAAGGTTTAGCAATTCCCCGTTTCAAATAATCTTCAGCATACATGTCATAAATATCATTACACACTTGCCAATTAAGCTCGGGCCATACTTTTCTTTGCAAATCATCAATTAAGGATTTTGTCAGAACAACTTTAGATGGTCGCTCCAGTTTGTAATCCACCTTTTTACCATGTAAATAATAACCTTTTTGATAAGTTGCAACCCGACCATTGAATGAAACAATCTCATCTTCAATTAATATTCCTAACTTTTTAAATCCAACCGTCAAATTAAGCCAAAGATAATCAGCAACCGCTATTTCTACACCATTTTCATCAAGCAATTTAATATCCTTCAAGATCATCGTTGGTTTTGCATGAATCTTGCCCCAATCGCTATATCTAAAGCCATACTTAACAAATTTTCCAGTATATCTATAACGTTGTTCACTACCTAGCTCCTTCAACTTCGTCCGCATATTTGTATCCCTCACTTTGTTCCGTCTGATATACAAATTACGAAGAAAAAGTTTATTTATTAAAAAATCGGCAAAATAAAATCCCAGCTAAATTGTTAGCTGAGATTTTTTAATTTATTTATCAATACCAACTGAAATATCGTGATATTCGTCAACATCTTTCAAAGTATTAGTAAGTTCTTGTTTAATACCATCAGTCGCAAAAGTACCCAATGGCAAGTGTTCAGGGACTGTTTCATGATTTGTAGCGAAATCATAAATTGTTTCAGCAATTAATTCTGGATTTCCGGGAGCTTGAGTAACACCAGCTGAAGCACCATTTACCATATCCGCAAACTTGCTATAATCGGCAATTTCAACTGGTGCAGTTTTACCAGCATTCCATTTTGTTCTAGCACCACTTGGTTCAACGTTCATAACTTGAATGCCTAATGGAGCAACTTCTTGGCGCAAAGCGTTTGAATACCCTTCTACGGCAAATTTAGTGGCACTGTACCAACCGAGAGTCGGTAATGAAGTAACGCCTAAGGCAGACGAAATATTGACAATTAAGCCTTGTTTTTGTGAACGCATGATTGGCAAAACAGCTTTTGTAACATTGCCTAATCCAAAAACGTTAACCTCAAACATTTTACGAACATCTTTCTCATTACTTTCCTCAATTGTTCCAAAATAACCTAAACCAGCGTTGTTAACTAAAACATCAATTCCACCAAACTTATTCTTAGCTGCTGCCACACCAGCTTGCACAGCTGTTTCATCGGTCACGTCCATAATAACCTTGTCTATATGCTTGGTATCGAAAGCATCCAAATAATCTAAATCCGCTGTCTTACGAGCTGTTGCCACCAAGTTAGTATCAGCTTGTTTGGCCACAATTTGTGCCAATTCCTTACCAAATCCACTTGAAGTTCCTGTAATCATCCATGTTTTTGTCATTAATATTACCTCTGTTTTTTATAATTAATTTTCTATTAATTGAGAATACGAATTGTAATTTAACACTTAGAGGTCGCTCTAAGTCAAACATTTAAACTTTTTGCCCCTTCATATTCCTTAAAGAATAATATTATTCTTAAAACCATAAGACGCCACAGGCGTCTTTTTTTAGTTCTCGGAACAAATAAAAAAATGGAGGTAATATCTAATGACATTAGATATCAGATTTACAAAAATTATCGAGGAAATGACAGAAGACTTGGAGATGCAGGCTGGACTAGTTTTAACTGGTGCTCAATTAAGAGAACTTAAGTTGAAACAACATGTTGTATTAAAAGATTCTGAAATCAAGCCTTATTTGTACAATATCAAAGAATTTTTGGCTAATACTCAACCGAGTGAACGTGTTTGGGATTGTTTTAACGTTTTGTCTAACAATACTTATATTATTGCTATGCACATTGAATCACCATATTTCTACTTAGATACAGCTGATTTAAATGGATAATAAAAAACCTCAACCTTAATTGGTTGGGGTTTTATTTTCTAAATACTAGTTATCTTGCAAAATCTTCTGCCGTATAAATATTACCATCTGAAGACTCATAAATTCCAACACCAATCTTAGTTGCATTAGGATTTATAATTGCAGAATAGTGATTCCAAGTTGTAGAAACACCTTCTCCACGATAATTATCTAATACAAGATTTGCATACCCTAGTGCCGTTTGATCCGTCAGATCCATCCAAGGAGAACCAAAAATATTTTCTCCTTGACTATACATATTAGGAATTTCCTTATGTAAATAATTAACAAATATAGAGTTTCCGGCAGCATCATAATGAGTAAAGTTTGTCGAAATTTCTTCAGCACGTCTACCTGCTATAGAATCCAATCCTGAATCCTCCGCTACGGGAGCTAGTCCTCGAGATTGACGTTCAGTATTAATTGTTTCTATAACTGCCTCACGAACATCAGACACCTTAGGATATCTCTTATGAATTTGTTCATACGTTAATCCATTAGTACCAACTTCAACATTAGCATTCAAGTTAGGATCAATATCAGAATTATTTGAAACATCATTGTCATTTCCATTATTCGTAGGAGTATCAGTCGAAGTATCTGATGAACTATCACCTGTACCCCAACCATTACCCATATTCATTGAACCAACAACAGAGAAGTGAGTATTAATCCCAAAATCAGCAATATAAGTTGGATTTGTCATTGGATGATTATAAGTTAAATTAGAAGCGTCCGCATATTCATGCGTTGAAACTTGCACGAATTGTTGACCATTTTTATTAACAATATATTTTCCAATTGCCCATTCTGAATTTGGTGCTAAAGAACGGTCGGCCATTTTGTTGGTATCATCACGAAATAGTGGCAAAAGTGTAGTAGCTTTACCAGCAACTTTATTTGATGATTGTTGTGCTTGACCAGCTAATGATGAATCTTGTGCACGTAAATATTCATTTGTCGCAACTTGATACATTGTTTCGCCATTGATTGTGGCAGTTTTTCCTACAGCCCAAGCACTATTTGGTGATAAGGCACGATTAGTAATTAGATTACCATTTGAAGCATATAATCGAGCTACGACGCCTGAGTGAACTGTGGCAACTGTAGCAGCGTCTGCATTATTCGCATTAAAGGCTAGAACACCAGTAGTAGCCATTTCTAAAGCGGCGATAATTGAGACTGATTTTGATGTGATTTTCATAGTATTATTATCCTTACCTAAATTTCTAAACTATTTCATACCTAGGTATGGGTCAAAGCCAATTGTCTCAACGTTTGATGGTGTCATGTTCAATTGAGCATCCTTAGCATTGACAAAAGTTCCTAAACCAACTTCGTAGAATGTGTCCTTACCATTTGAAACAACGTGGCTAACTCTCCAAGCAGTGTTTGCGCCCATTGTTTGATAGCGTGCTGGATCACCCTTTGTTGCTGAGAAGTACAATGGACCACCATTACTATTCATTGTTGCAACTAAACTGGTTGTAGCTTGTTGTTGTGGTTGACCTGTAAGTGTTGAGTCAGAAGCTCTTAAGTATTCGTTTGTAGCAACTTGATACATTGTTACACCGGCAATTTTGCTGATTGTACCAACGCGCCATGCAGTATTAGGAGCTAAAGCACGGTCAGTAACCCAAGCACCGTTTGAATTGTAAAGTTGTGCGGTAACACCGGATTTAACAGTTGCGACTGTAGCGGCGTTTACTTCTGTATTATTGCTTGATAATGTCGTGATTGCTCCTGTTGTTGCCATTAATAATGCAGCTACTAAAGTTGCTGATTTTGATGTGAATTTCATAATATTTGATCCCCTTTTTATTAAAAATTATCTTATCTTAAAAAATATTAAATTCTATTGACTATCTATCGCTGGCATTTTATCAGCTATTGCTTGAACACCCTGTTTTTGCTCATCAGTTGAATAATATTTATTTTCCAATTCACTCAATTGAATATCATGTTTAAGTAAAGGTGCGTCGGCAGTCGATTGTCCACCGCTGTAATCCTTGGTGTAGTAACTTACAGTATTACCATTAATTTCATATCCAACCGTAGTGACTGCTGTTCCAATCCCAATCCAATAATTACCACCATCCGTATAAATACCTAATGGTTCTTTAGAAACATCATCTCCTGGAAAAACTAATTGATGAACCATAACTCCAACCATTTTAGGGTCAGTCGTTAATTGTCCAGTTTTACTTTGAGAGGTTGTCTGACTACTTGTTTCATCGGAGTCGACTGTTGCTTTTTTGCCAGCCACAATATCATCAAAACCAGATTTTAATTTAGTATTTCCAGTTTCAATCAAATTTGGTGTTCCATTGGTGCTTTGATCAACTAAAACTATTGGTTGATCATTATGAAAGGCAAAAAAGTAGGTAATATGATTTGGCAGTGGTGGTACTACGCCGTTATAGTTGTAAATTGCGACAACATCATATTCATTCGTACCTTTACCGTCCTTACTCCAATCAATTGACGCATTAGCGCCCTCAACTGTGACCCTCGATAAATCATCTGGATATACCATTCCAGTTGAAATTTTCAAAGAATTCTTTCCATCATATTTAACATATGACTGCTTCATTGTAGGACCCCATTGATCCATAAAGGCCTCCAATTGATTATCTTTGGTGCTATCCCAAAGAGTATCGGACTTTTTTGTACTTTCTTTGGGTTGATTACTCTTCTTGCGCTTTACGACAGTCTTAGTTGTTTTTTGACTATTAGAACTTTGTTTACTTGGTTCTTGATTTCCACAGCCAGAAACAACCAATACACTTGCCAATAATAGCGTAGCTAATCCAATTTTCTTCACACGCATCCCCCACCTTTTCTATGATTAAATTAATTCCCTAATAAAAGAGATTATCTTTAATCTCGTATACAATCTGTATTATACGACAATTTTTTTATAAATTTCGTCCAAAAAAATAAAATATAAAAAGTAAAATTATTATTTGTAATTAGTCCCTTTTGGCACAATTAATTCCAATAAATTTTTGCTAATTAAGTTTCTCTCAAAATTAAAAAAGGCAATCTTTTAACTCAAATGGGTCAAAAGATTGCCTTAATTAGTTTTATGCACTTTGTTCATTATAATAAACTGGATTATTGTATACCCTATTTTGATAGGCCAACTCTTGACACGATTTTCTCATTTCTTCCAGCTGTTCCTTATGAAATCTCTTTGCTTGAAACATTTGCATGCCTTGATTGGCTGCAACTACAGTTAATTTACGGTTAACTGCTTGTCCTTCTTTTTCAATATTCGTTGCTAATTCCTTAATACTGTTCTTAATAGTAACTACATTTTTATTTAAAACATTCAAAATATTTAATTCTTGGTCTTGATTATGAATCATTTGTTCTTGATTAGAAATGATATGCTCCTGGTTTTTAGTTTGACGTTTCATTTCATCAAATTGTTTCTGTTGAATGCTTTCTTGTGCCATGATTTGAACACAATCTTTCCAGTTATCTGCTTGTCCTGAATCTAATAAATCTAGTGATTTTTTTACTGAAACATTATCCTCAAATTTAGAAGGTAGCAGTGCATAATTATTAAAATCAATTTCATTTAACTCATTTAAGCATTTTCTAGTGGTTTCCTTTGCCTGTTCTATCAATTTGATATTTTCCGAGTGATTACAAAACTCCTCAAATGCAGCTGACCACGCTTCCGCTTCTGCATTTTTAACAAGTCCCTCATACTGATTAAGAAAATTGGTTGCTATATTTATAGATTCTTTGAGCTGTTCTCGATGCTTATCTACCCCGGTTGCTTGGATTGTTTTAATTTCAAACCAAATAAAGAAGAACGATCCCAAAATTGCCAATGGAAAAAAACGAGATATTATCCAAAAAACAATTATTGCGATAGCCCCTCCTGATAACATTTGTTTGACATTATCTTTTTCAGGATCAATCAAACCTTCTTCGAATTTTACTTTTTTGTCCAGTTTACGAGCTTTTTTGGCAGCCGTTTCATACTGTTCCTGTAATTCGAAGATTCTTTGTTTATAATGACTAGAGCTTCCCATAATCTGTGTTTCAAAATCATCTGTGCTTTTACCAAATTTATGTGCAATTTCATTGTAGGCATCATGCACATATACATCACCTTCAACTAAAGTATATAGCTTGGCATATTGATTAAAATTATCGAATAAGTTCTGCAATATACCGCGTAACTCTTCACGTTCCATATCGTAAACTTTTTTCATATACTCATCCCCGATTCATTACTTTTTGATACTTTTGACATCTAATTTAAGAATCTCAACACAAAAAAATTGCCAAAAATAAATCCCTTCAAATCCATTTAATCCCATAATTAGTATTTTATCCTTTAATCAAATATCGATTTGATTATACAACTTTTTACAAAAATTCAGAACATTATTCATGTCTATTGAGTTATGGACTCGGCAGACCATTCAACTCAAAAATATGGTTCAAATCCTTTAATATAAATCAAAAAAGACTGAAAAATTTTTCCAGTCTTTTTAAATATTTAAATTTAATTTTTTCTAAAACTTCTCAATAACCTTAAATTCACCATGTTCCAAACTTTTCCCAGTCAAATATTTCTTAACCGCCACTGCCAAATCAGATGGAACAACTTCAAGCATCATATCATTCGCATTTATTTGTCGTTGATTAGAGGAAGTATTTAAAACAACCAATAATTTCTTTTCACCTTGCCAATAAACGTAGCCCACACCATAACTATCAAAATAAAATGGTGCGAAGTCAGCTCCATCGATCCATTGATGTTGAAAACGCCAGTGATACCACTGTTCAACAAATTGTTGTAAATTGACATCTAGCTTATCCCAAGGGAAAAAGGCTCGGTTATTCGGATCTTTACCTCCCATCAAGCCTGTTTCATCCCCGTAATAAACACAAGGTACTCCGGGCAAGGTAAATAGCATCCCAAATGCTTGTTGCAGCCAGTCCCGGTTGCCATGTAATTTAGTCAAAATTCTCGTCGTATCGTGGCTACCAATATTATTGAAATTATATTTAAAAACAGTTGGTGGATAGTTCTCTTTCAGTGTCATTAACTCCAGCCACCATTCCGATGGCTTCAAGTCTCCCGTCAACACCCGAATAATCAACTTACGCAACGGATAATTCATTACAGCCTGTAACATTTCGCCTTCCAAATAATGACGACGTTTACCGTAGGCTACTTTGTGTGAAGCATCTTCCCAAACTTCACCAATCAAAATTCGATCTGGATACTTATCAAGTGCTTGGCGAATTCCCATAATAAAATCATCTGGCAATTCATCAGCCACATCCAAACGCCAACCATCAACGCCACGTGCTGTCCAATAATCAATAACTGAATCATCATTACCATAAATAAAGTTTTGATAATCAACATTATTTTTATTTACGGTTGGCAAATCAGTCACACCCCACCAGCTGTCATATTCTTGCGGATACTTAGTGAAAGTAAACCAAGGATAGTAACGACTATCTTGCGATTGAGCAGCCCCAAGCGTTTCGTAAGCCCCGGATTGATTGAAGTAACGCGAGTTCACCCCAACATGATTAAAGACCCCATCTAAAATCAAATGCATCCCGGCCGCATGAATGGCTCGGACTAATTGATCAAAATCTTCCAAAGTTCCCAGCATTGGGTCAATCTTAAAATAGTCGCTCGTATCATAACGATGATTGCTTACAGCCTCAAATATGGGACTCAAATAAATAACCGTCACACCTAATTGTTTTAAATATGGTAGTTTTTTCTCAATTCCTAATAAATTGCCGCCATAAAAATCCCAACGAACGACTTCCTGTTTATTGTTCCGAATATACATTGGCAAATCACTCTTCTGCCCATAAATAAAGCTATTGGGTTTCGGACTATTGATGTGACCATCAGAATTACCATTGCTGAAACGGTCGACAAAAATGTGATAAGCCAAACCTTTTTGATACCATTCTGGAATTTTTTCAACTTGATTCATCACGGTCAATTGATACATCTGCACATCTGACCGTTTCAAATAAGTCACGCCTTCACCACCGAAACCCCCATCGAGACAACCGTAAAAACAACTTTCCTGACTAGTGATCACTTCAAAGTAATAAAAATGAAGGCCTGAACACTGTGGTGTAAATTTGGTTTGATAAAAAATACTATTTTGATTCATCTGCAGTTGATGTTCCGTATCCCAATGTCCATCACGAGCAACGTGCAAGATGACTTGTTGAATCGCATCGCTGGCATGAACTTTAATATTAAACGTAATTTCTTGCCCTTTGACCACGGCACCAAAGGGACTTTTTTTCGATATTTGAAATGAATCATACTCAATTACAATGCTCATCGAAGGACCACCTTATTTTAAAATCCGATTATATGGTACTTGCCAAATATCTTCCGCATAACGGGCCACTGAATAGTCAGCTGAGAATGTTCCAGAAGCAGCAATATTAGCCAATGATTTCTTTTGCCAAGTAGTTGTATCTTGGAAATCCTGAGCAATTTGTTCTTGTTGTTTGACATAATCGGCATAGTCAGCCAAAACAAAATACTCATCATTATATTTCAACAATGAATCATAAATTTCATGGCCTTCAGTGCTAATCCCTGGAATCAAATTGGTAATCAAAGCATTAACAACACGTTGCAATTCGGGATTACTCTCATAAACTTTTCGAGCACAATAATCATTGCGACGATAATATCCATAGACATCATTAGCTGTCAGGCCAAAAATATATTCATTTTTCTTACCGGCTGCTCGAATAATATCAATATTGGCACCATCCATCGTAGCTAGCGACAAGGCACCATTAGTCATCAATTTCATATTGCTTGTACCTGAGGCTTCCTTAGAGGCTGTCGAAATTTGCTCACTAATATCAGCTGACGGAATAATCAACTCCCCTAAAGAAACGCCGTAATTTGGAATGAAGACCACTTTTAATTTGTCACCAATATCAGGGTCATTATTAACTAAATCAGCCAAGGCATTAATAACTTTAATAACGGACTTAGCGTAGTGGTAACTTGGCGCAGCTTTAGCACCAAAAATATGAACTCGTGGCGTTACTGCTTGATCCGGATTTCGTTTAATTTCCAAATACTCACGGATAATTTCCAACATATGTAAAACTTGGCGCTTATACGCATGGAGTCGCTTGATTTGCACGTCAAAAATAGCATCCGTCCGAATCGTAATTCCCATTTCCGCTTGAACGTAATCAGCTAGCCGTTGTTTGTTAATCTTTTTCACTTCAGCTAACTGTTTTAAAAACTTATCATCATTTTCATACGCAGATAACTCTTGAAGTAATTTAGGATTAGCATGCCATTTTTTACCAATTTTACTATCAATTAATTTCGTTAAAGGCTGATTGGCAATTTCGAGCCAACGTCTGTCAGCAATTCCGTTCGTCTTATTGTTGAATTTCTCGGGATAAATTCGATACAAATCAGCCAAGACATCTTTCTTCAACAACTCTGTATGTAACGGCGCTACCCCATTAACGCTGTGACTACCAATAACTGCCAAGTAAGCCATTCTAACTTGTCCATCGCCTAAAGGGGCTGTTCGGTCGACAATATTTTGTCCAAAGACAGGTGCTTTATCTGCACGATACCGGCGGTCGATTTCTTCAACTATTTGATAAATTCGTGGCAACAGTCCCCGAAACATATCTATTGGCCACTTCTCAAGTGCTTCTTGCATAATTGTGTGGTTGGTATAACTCATCGTTGACGTTGTAATTTGCCAAGCCAAGTTCCAAGGGCAATCGTATTCGTCTAACAAAATCCGCATCAATTCCGGAATAACTAGCGTTGGATGGGTATCGTTAATATGAATCGCCACTTTTTGTGGGAAATGTTTAAAACTCGTATGATTTGCCGCATAGTGACGGACAATACTCTGAACACCCGCTGAAGAGAAGAAATATTCTTGCCGCAAACGTAATGAACGGCCTTCAGCATTACTGTCGTCAGGATATAAAACTTTAGTAATATCGTCGATATTGTCCCGTTGTTCTTGAGAATAATACGTCTGCTCTTCATTTGGTGGCAATTCAGCCGACCACAAGCGTAAAGTATTTGTGACCACATTGTGATAACCAATAATCCCCGTATCATATGGCACAGCTAAAACATCATCTGTATGGTCATAAACTGGTTTTAAACTCCCGTCGGGCTGTTCCTGTAACCAAACGTGTCCACCAAATCTCACTAAACAGGCACGGTTCTCTCGTCTGACTTCCCAAGCATTGCCATTTCTCAGCCAATCATCGGGCAACTCAACTTGATAGCCGTTCATGAAAACTTGTTTGAATAAGCCATAACGATAACGAATTCCGTTACCATTACCGGCCATACCAATACTTGCCATTGAATCCATATAACAAGCAGCCAAACGTCCCAAACCACCATTACCTAAACCAGGGTCAGGTTCAGCTTGAACAATTTTGTCAAAATTCAATCCTAAATTTTTTAGACCTTTTTTCACCACATCAGTAATACCCAAATTCAACATGTTCGACTGCAACAATCGTCCTGGTAAAAACTCAATCGAAAAATAATAGACTTGCTTAACATCATTTTTACGATAACTACGTGACGTATCAGTCCAACTTTCCCCGTTATAACGCTTAATTAAATGTCCTAACGCCATATATTGTTCCATTGGTGACGTGTCTTTTAAGTCCACAGCGTAGGTCGCTCTGATTTCATTGATAAAATCTTTTGTAAACTGAGCTTCTTTCAATTCCATATTTATGCCTCTATTCTAAGAGATCCAAACTGACTAATCGGCCAATTCTTGATACAAATCGCAATATTTCTGAGCCGACTTTTTCCAACCGAAATCCTGTGTCATACCTTGTTTTCTAATTTTCTGCCAAGCTTCTTGGTCTTTATCGTAAACATCAAAAGCTAAATTAAGCATCTTACCCAAGACATCAGCTTGATAATCATCGAAGCCAAAGCCAGTTCCTGCTTTTGTAAATTGATTGAATGGGACAACTGTATCACGTAATCCCCCTACGGAATGGACGATTGGGACACTGCCATAGCGCATAGCCATCATCTGCGACAAACCGCATGGTTCAAAGGCTGACGGCATAATGAAACCATCACTTCCAGCGTAGATTTGTTGAGCTAGTTTGACATCGAAATCAATTTTGGCAACAAATTTATCAGCATAAGCACGCTGATAACCACGGAAGCCTTCTTCCAAATCTGGATCACCAGTTCCCAAAATAATCACTTGGACATCCCTAGTCTTCAAAAAGTCATCTAAGGCATCTAACAATAAGTCCATCCCTTTTTGTCTCGTCAGACGAGAAACTACCGCAAAGACTGGGACATCTTTTTCAGGCAAGCCAACGGCCTTTTGAAGGGCTTTTTTATTCACCGCTTTACCACTCATATCAGTGACACTGTAATGTGCGGCGATTGCTGGATCAGTTGCTGGATCGTAAACTTGCATATCAATTCCGTTAATAATCCCTTGTAATTTGTAAGAATTATCACGTAAAATTCCATCCAAATTTTCCCCAAAACCGGGCGTTTGAATTTCTTTAGCATAACTTGGAGAAACAGTTGTTACAGCATCAGCGTAAGTAATGCCACCCTTCATAAAGTTGACATTACCGTAATATTCCACGCTACCCTCATTAAATGTTCGACGACCAATTCCAAAAAGACTGCCCAGAATAATTGGATCATAAACACCTTGGAATTGAATATTATGAATTGTCAGCACAGTTTTAATATGGCGATAGGCATTGATCCACTGATATTTATCTTTCAATAGAACCGGAATAAAAGCAGTATGCCAGTCATTAAGGTGCAAAACATCCGGAATATAATTGATTTTTTCCAGCATTTCACAAATAGCTAGTTGGAAAAAGGCAAATCTTTCCCCATCATCCCAATAACCATAAATATTGTCACGACCGAAATATTCTTCATTATCAATTAAATAATATTTGAGTCCGTTTAAAGTTAACGTCTTGATGCCACAATACTTCGTTTTTTCACCCACACGAACGGTAAAGTGCATTACATCTTTGACAAGTTCTTGATACTTCTCTGGAAACAGTTTGCCATAATATGGAATCACCACGCGAATCGGCAACTCGGCTTGATGCAAAGCTTGTGGCAATGCCAAACTAACATCACCTAATCCGCCTGTTTTATAAAATGGTGCCGCCTCTGCTGCAGCGAATAAAACTTTAGTCATTTGCAACCTCCTCTTGTTGAAAGATACGTTGACCTTTACCGATAACAAGTGGTTTTTCCGGCGTGCCTTTCAATTGTAAATTAGGACCGATGACAACGTTTTTATCAATAATGGTGTTCTCGATTTTTGTCCCTGCCCCGATGCGAGTACCTTGCATGATAACCGAATCCTTGATTTCTGAATTGCGGTTAATGAAGACATTCCGGAAAATAACTGAATGATCAATCTGCCCTTCGATATAACCACCAGTCCCACAGAGACTACCTTTAACGTGCGAACTCTTAGCAAAAAAGGTTGGAATTTCATTTTTGACCTTGGTATAAATCCGTCGTTGTGTGTACAGTAATGATCTGAAATTATCTTCTTTCAAGACTGACATATTAGCATTGTAGTAACTTTCAATGTCGTGAATATTAGCGTAGAAACCAGTGTATTCAAAGGCATTGGCACTGTGTTGAATAACGGCTTGTAACATTAAATCTTCTAAGCTAACCAGGTCGCCACGTTCATTGGCTTCTTTCAAAATATCAATCAAATCAATCGTACTCAACAAGTAAATATTCAAACTCTTAGCATATTTACCATTCTCATTAGGCGAAACATTTTTACTAGCAGCTGGCAAAACAGCGGTCGCCATACCATTGTCAGTCAACTGCAAAACACTTGTATTAGGACAAGCTTCATTGGCATCAATACTCTTATAGACTGTTGTCACGGGATTATCGCGTTCACGGTGATAACGTAATAACGCCTTTAAATCAATATTGCAAACATTTCTCGTACCCATAATGACGGTAAATTCACTATTACTGCGTTTCAAAAAGAGAATCGTATTGTCGTAATAATGGTGAACTAAAGTTTCTTTTTTTTGTGGAGCAATCAATGATAAATCGTTATATGGAAAATTAAATAACCCGCCACGAATCGTATCAAGGTTCCAATCATTCCCACTACGAAGGTGATCTGCAACTGAACGACCTGAGCGTGGTGAAACAATCATGACGTTTTGAATGCCGGCATTAGTAATGCTGGAAAGTGGAAAATCAATCAAACGATAACGTCCGCCAAAAGGTAGAGTTCCTACTGGTCGGTCAAGCGTTAATGGTTCAAGATTTTCCCAAGGTTCAACTAAGTTAATAACTGCACTTACAGTATTGTGTCTCATGATTTTTTTACCCCCAGAACTTCGCCATAACCAACTACGGCAATATCATCTTCCGTACCTTTCACAACTGCATCATCACCAATCACAGCCTCTTCGCCAATCAAAGCATGGTCAACCACGACATTCTTGCCAATCGTTGCCCCAGGCATAATCATACTGTCAACCACTCTACTGCCAGCACCAACCGACACTCGCTGTGACAAAATCGAATGGTCGACTTCTCCAGCGACATAACAACTGTCCACAACCATGGAATTATTAATATTACTTGTCGCTGTTAAATACATTGGTGGCAATACTTGCGCTTTAGAATTGATACGCCAATTGTGATCGCCAATATTCAAGCTATTGTAAGGTGAAAGAAATTCCATATTAGCTTGCCAAAGACTTTGAATCGTTCCGACATCACGCCAGTAGCCTTCAAATGAGTAAGCATAGGCAGATTCATTATTAGCGAGGTACATTGGAATAACATTTTTCCCAAAGTCTTCTAATTCTTTATTGGTACTGAAACTTGTTGTTAAATAGTTGCGCAAAGTTTCCCAGTTGAAAATATAAATTCCCATTGAAGCCTTGTTACTCTTTGGATGTTCTGGTTTTTCTTCAAACTCGATAATGCGATCTGTTTCGTCAGTATTCATCATTCCAAAACGCTTAGCTTCTTCTGGAGTTACTGGAATAACTCCAACCGTTAAGGATGCTTTCTTAGCTTTGTGATATTCCAACATTGCCCGATAGTCCATTTTATAAATATGGTCTCCTGACAAAACGAGTAAATACTTAGGATTTTGTTGATCAATATATTCAATATTTTGGTAAATGGCGTGGGCCGTTCCTTCGAAGAATTTTTCACCTTCAGTGGAAGAGAATGGCTGCAAGACTGTCACGCCACCTGTTTGATCGTCCAAACCCCAACTAGAACCATTGCCAATGTGGGCATTGAGTTCCAAAGGTTGATACTGAGTAATGACCCCGACTGTGTTAATACCAGAATTAGCACAATTACTTAATGTAAAATCAATGATCCGATAGCGTCCGCCAAAAGGAATTGCTGGTTTCGCTGTCGACTTTGTCAACTTACCTAAACGACTACCCTGGCCGCCGGCAAGAATGATTGCTAACATTTCATCATTTTCATTCATAATGACTCACCCTCTATTAAGTTTGATTGGTTTAATCAAGAGCGCTCCCATAGCTGGAAGTGTTGCCGTAAAACTCGCTGGTTGACCATGAAAAGGTGTGTTGTCTGCTGTGAAATTAGTCTCCAGTTTGGTCCAAGTACCGCCATAGCGCTCATCTTCCGTGTTAATCAGTAATTCATATTCACCTGAATATGGCACCCCAATTCGATAATCTTTCCGTTCAACTGGCACAAAGTTAAACGCGGCTACCACAAATTGACGTTTTCTTTTACCTTGGCGAATAAATCCCATCGTAGAACTAGCCGCATCATCAGTATTGGAATAAATCATCCCCGCAGGCTCATAATCCTGTTCCCAAAGCGGCCTTTCATCGTGATAAATATCATTCAAAGCTTTCGTAAAATCATCCATTTGGTGATTCATGGCATCTTTTAAATCAACCCATTCGAGCTGACTCCAATCACGCCATTCCAAAAATTGACCCCATTCCGAGCCCATAAAACGTAATTTTTTACCGGGAAAAGCTAATAAATAAGTCATCATCGTCCGCAAATTAGCGAATTGGTTGTAACGATCACCGGGCATCTTGTGCATCAGCGACTTTTTCCCATGAACTACTTCATCATGTGAGAATGGCAAAATAAATTGTTCGTTATACATGTAAACAAACGCAAACGTTAGTAGTCGGAAATTATCGCAACGATAAACTGGATCCATTTCGAAAAACTTCAATGTGTCATGCATCCAACCGAGATTCCACTTGTAATCAAACCCTAGGCCACCATTTTCCACCGTATCCGTTACACCTTTATATGCCGACGACTCCTCGGCAATCATTAAAACGTCTGGATGTGCTGCATGAATGGTTTGATTGAGTTTTTGTAAAAATTCAATACCTTCAAGGTTGCGATTATCACCATTTTTATTGATCAAACCTTCTTTGCCATCGTCATAATCCAAATACAGCATGTTCGATACCGCATCCACTCGCAGTCCATCAAGGTGACACTCTTCCAGCCAATACATCGCACTAGAAATCAAAAAACTCTGGACTTGAGCCTTACCGAGATCAAAATTCCAAGCACCCCAGCGTTTATTATCAGCTCGATTCGCATCTTGATATTCAAACGTCGGCGTTCCGTCGTATTGATATAATGCATCATAATTGCGAATAAAATGACCGGGTACCCAATCAACAATTACACCGATATTAGCTAAATGACATTTTTCAACAAAAGCTAAGAAATCGTCTCGTGTACCAAAACGACTAGTTGTCGCAAAATAACCGAGTTGTTGATAACCCCATGAAGCATCCAATAAATGTTCCATAATCGGCATCAATTCAATATGCGTATAACCTAATTTTTTAACGTAAGGAATCAATTCAGCAGCTATTTCTGAATACGTATAATAACTATCATCAGCATGACGTTTCCAAGAACCAAGATGAACTTCATAAATATTCATTGGCCGCTCAGCCGCATTACTTCGTTTTCTTCGTCCTAACCACAATCCATCACGCCACTTATGCGTAATCGGACTTGTGACAACAGCCGCATCCCCAGGTTTTCTTTCAAACTGTGTGGCATATGGATCAATCTTGAGAATTCGTTCATCATCAGGTCCCACAATCGCAAATTTATACAAATCACCGGCAGCTACGTTAGCTAAATCAAGATGCCAAATACCAGTGTCCTTAATTTGTTCCAGTGGACTATCTTGCCAATCATTAAAATCACCAACGACCGCAACCGATTTCGCATTCGGAGCCCAAACATTGAATTCAGCTTGCTTATTATCGTGCAGGTGGCATCCTAGAAAACCATAACTTTTGAACGATTTACCAGTGTTGAACAAGTAGCTTTTTTCAGTTAGTTCAGCTTGTAATACCAACCCAATCACTTCCCTTCAAACTAATGTGAATCAATTAACTATTTTAGTTTAAACATCTCTTTATAATTTCATTATAGAATAGTTATTAGTAATTGCACTTCTTTTTTGATGAAAAGATATTAATTACTGTATTGTTGATTATACGGCGGTTTTATGGGATTGGTTAGTTATTGGCAAAAAGTATACAGAGCGTATTTTTTCGATGGTTATAAATGATGATTTAGGTATATTTTTTGTTCATTAGTTCACATTGGCATCAAAAAACTCTTGCAATTTGAAAGGCGGGGCTGTGATATAACTGCTTTTTTCCTAAACATGCAGCATAAACGTGCAACAAAACATAGCTTTTTCCGCTTAAAACAAATAGCTCCAGCAATCCAAAATCGGATTACTGGAGCTATTTGCCTTAATGCTCGAAAGCTGACCATGTTTTGTTCCACTCTCGTTTTGTTATATTCAGTTATTTGTTTTCAAATTAATTTTCTTTAGTACTTAAAACCGGATCGAATAATTGTAGACTAATACAATCCGTTGGTCCCAAATCAGTAATTGCTAGATCAGGGATAGCTGTGATTGGTAGAAATGTCATATAAAACATTGGATCAGCTACTTCACTACCTAGTTCACGAGCGGCTTTTAAAATACTCTTCTCTTGTTGAACTACTTCTTCGGGACTAGCTTCAGAAACAATCCCGGCAATTGGCAATGGTAGGAAGCTTAAGACTTGTTGATCTTTAACAACAATTTGTCCACCGCCACGTTCAATTAATTCGTTAGCAGCAAAAGCCATATCATCTGCATCCACACCCATAACAATTAAATTATTGTCATCTGGTGCTGCAGTTGAGGCCATGGCACCGGCTTGCAAGTTCCAACCTGAAGTAAAGCCGAGTGATTTATTACCGTTAATACCAAATCTTTCAATCACAGATACTAAAGCTACATCCTTAGCTGGATCAATTTGAATTGCATGATCTTTAACAGCTAATTCGACATCGCGACGTTTGCGAACAAATGGACCAACGCTCTTGATAGTTTCAACAGTGGCCGTTCCTTCAGCAATGTCTACTTGGTAAACAAAATCAGCTGCTGAAAGTTTTTCTGCTTGAACTGAATTCATAATTTCTGGTGAGTAGTTAACTTTAGTATCGGATTTTTCGGTAACTACCTTACCTTTAGAAATAACTGAGTCAATTTCAAATTGATTCAAGTCTTCCACAAACAAAATATCGGCATCACGATTAGGCGCAATCATCCCAACTTGATCATCAATTCGATAAGCTTCGGCTGAATTGATGGTTGCCATTTGAATCGCTGTAATTGGTGACACGCCTGCTTTGATAGCCAAACGAACGACGTGGTCCAAATGACCTAGTTCAGCAATGTCCGTGGCAGTAACATCATCAGTACAAAAGCTAACATGGCGGGCTACATTTGCTTTATTTTCAGTGATGGCACGAATATTTTCTTTCAAGAAATGCGTTACTGAAGATTCCCGAACGACAACGTTCATACCCTTACGAGCTTTTTCCAACAATTCTTGGTGGTCATAACTTTCATGATCAACTCGCACGCCACTCATCAAATATTGATTCAATTTTTTACCACGAGCCATTGGCGAACAACCCCAAACTGGCTTGTGAGCAGCTTTGGCATAAAGCATTGTCTTCAAAGTGTCTTCGTCGAGTTCTTGAATATCTTCACGAACCGTTTCCCAAACACCATAAACATTGGCTTGTTTTAACAATTCTTTTTGCATATCAGAATCAATATTTTCAGCAATGGTTGATTGTGGAATCGTATACGGAGTCTTGAAAGGCGCACCCCAGAATAACTTCAAATCAGTTTGATCGATTTCTTTAAAAATTTCTGATAAACCTTTGAGACCAATTACGGAAATATATTCATCCAAACCAGAAATAATACTAGTTGTTCCATGTGGGACAACGGCATTGGCAAAACTAGTCATACTCAACTTGCTACATTCAACGTGAATATGGCCATCAATCATCCCAGGTACTAAGTACTTACCTTGAGCATCAATAATTTTAGTTTCTGGTCCAATATAATCAGCTACATCTTCATCGACAGCCACAATTTTGTCTTTGTAAATTGCTACTTGTGTCGGATAAATTTCTTCTGTTGATACGTTAACTAATTGTCCATTTTTGATTACTGTATCAGCTGGAATTTCAGCAGCCCCAGCGCGAATCAAATCTTTGAAATCATTCATGTCTAACAAGATAGTGCCTCCTAGTTGTAATATGCTGTGGTATTCCGCCTCCAGGAACAAGAAATTTAGGTCGCTATGGGACCGCCGAAAGCCAAGGTCTTTCGGCTCGATTTTGAACCTCGCACAAATCGCGAGTTTCTAAACTCGTCCCGTGGTGTAATGGCTAAAGCCATAACGCCACCTTCACAGCGACCTAATTTCTTGTTCCTTCCGGCTAGTTTATTCGTTATTTTTGTTATGACTTACTAAATAACAAGTACTTTGGAACCTTTAATGCTTATATATATATATCAAGTTACGGTAAACGTTTATCAAAAATAAGATTGAATTTGTAGTTATTAATCAACTAGCACATCACTTGAATTTATGACAATTATTATTTCTGCAAGTCTTATAATTTTATAAATCTCAGTATTGAAACCAACTTTGAAACTACCTAAAACTATTCGGAAAAACCACGAAAGGCTATTTAGGTAAAATATTAATCGTGTAAAGCAAGATGATAAATACTACGAACAAAATGTACATAATTGGATTAATTTCTTTGCGACGTCCCGCTGCTAGCATTGTTAGTGGATATGCTAAGAACCCAAAAGCGATACCGTAAGAAATGTTATATGTCAGTGGCATCCCAACGATTGTTAAGAACGCTGGCATGGCAATTTCAAATTTGCTCCAATCGATTTCTTTCATTGACTGAGCCATTAAAATACCAACAATAATCAAGACTGGTGCTGTAACGTTTGAAGTAACGACGGTTAATAGTGGTGAGAAGAACATTGCTAAGGCGAACAAAACGCCGACTACTAGTGAAGTTAAACCTGTTCGACCACCGATAGCAATTCCGGCACTTGATTCAACATATGCGGCTGTTGGTGTTGTCCCCATAACAGCACCGCCAAGCATTGAAATTGAATCTGCCATTAAAGCACCACCGATACGTGGCATTTTGTTATCTTTCATAAAGCCAGCTTGTGATGCTAAACCAATCAAAGTACCTGCTGTATCAAAGAAAGCAACTAATAAGAAAATCAACACGACTGCCCACAATTGTGGCTGACTAATATCGCCTAAGTGCGCAACCCCTACTCCAAATGTTGGTTTCATACTAGGAATCGAAGAAATAATGTGACTTGGTAATGGAATCAGTTTCGTAACTAAGCCCAAAATAGTTGTTAAAACCATTCCGATAAAGATAGAACCAGGAACTTTTTTAGCCATCAAGAAAGCTGTCACGACTAAGCCAAAAATTGTTAACCATGTTGTTGGAACTGTTAATGAACCCATTTCAACAAGTGTTGATTTACTACCAACAATTAAGCCACCACCTTGGAAACCGACAAAGGCGATAAAAATACCAATACCGGCGGCCATGGCTAATTTCAAATCATGTGGAATTGCATCAATGACAATTTCACGTAATTTAACGAGTGAGAGAATCAAGAACAAGACACTGGAAATGAAAACTCCAGCCATCGCTGTTTGCCAAGGAATCCCCATGGCTAAAACAACTGAGTAAGTGAAAAAGGCGTTATCACCTAATCCTGGTGCAATTGCAATTGGATAGTTGGCTAAAACGGCCATTAAAACTGATCCTAAAATTGCTGATAAAGCTGTGGCTGTAAAAACAGCTCCTTTGTTCATTCCCGCGTCACCCAAAACTTGCGGATTAACAAACAAAATATAAGCCATCGAAACAAAAGTCGTTAGTCCCGCTAAAACTTCACGGCGAACAGTTGTACCGTTAGCTTGCAAATGAAATAATTTCTCAATAAAACTTTTTTGCCCCATTGGTGCATCCATGATAATTAATCTCCTTTGTGCTGAGCATATCGCTCGTTTACAAATGGATTATCTCAAATTTGAAATATAATATCAAGAAAAATGCGATTGTTTATTTGCTAATATCGGTATATTGTTCGTCTTTTATAAAAATATTTCTATTCCAAACGGTTGATTATTCGTTTTAAGCTTGTTATTCTTAACAATATAAAAATAAAGTTGATTAAGGAGTTAATCATTTTGTTGCCTAAAACAATTACTAGAGAATTCATTGAAGGCTTACCTAAAGCCGAACTTCACTTACATTTGGAAGGAACCCTCGAACCCGAATTGAAATTGAAGTTAGCACAAAAAAACGGGGTTGATATTGGTCAAACTACAATTGAAGACGTCCGCAAGTCATATGATTATGATTCACTGGCATCATTTTTAGCTGTTTATTATCCAGGGATGAACGTGCTTCAAACTGAAGATGACTTTTATCAATTAGCTTTAGAATATTTGAAAAAGGCTAAGTTAAATGGCGTTCGCCACGTTGAAATGTTCTTTGACCCTCAAGCTCATTTAACACGTGGGATAGCTTTTGAAACATTTATCAAAGGTTATCACCGTGCTTGTGTTGATGCTGCCGCTTTTAATGTTGATGCACACTTAATCATGTGCTTCTTACGTGATATGCCAGTTAAATCGGCTAATGAAGTTCTGGAAATGGCTAAACCTTACCGTGATATGATTTTAGGCATTGGTTTAGATTCCGATGAACATCACAATCCTCCATTGAAATTTGCTCGTCCATATAGCGACGCTGCCAGTCAGGGTTACCACACAACCATGCACGCTGATATCGACCAGGTTGATTCCATTGAACATATTAAACAGGCGCTAGAAATTATTGAGGTTGACCGTTTGGACCATGGAACAAATATCGTCGAAAACCAAGATTTAGTTGATTGGGTAAATCAAAAACAATTGGGATTGACGAGTTGTCCATTATCCAATGGTTTTGTTACTAACGATATGAAGGGTAAAAAAATCGTTGAATTGATGGAACAAGGCGTTAAAGTTTCGATTAATTCTGATGATCCAGCTTACTTTGGTGGTTATATTGCTGATAACTACGAAGCTTTGGCTAAAAAATATAATTTGACTGCTGCACAATTGGTTACTTTTGCTAAGAATTCTTTTGAAACTTCTTGGATCAGTGATTTTCAAAAGGAAACTTATCTTAAAGAGATTGATGAGTTTGTTGAGAAATTTTAAATTTTAAGAAATAAAAAACACGCGTGAATTTGGTCAATAATAATGACCTGATTCACGCGTGTTTCATCGTTTTTATGTTAAATTGTTATTTTAATTTTTATATAACTAAAAAACTGTTACAGAAAGAAGAGTGAATAAATTCTAGTGCATATGGAATTTATTCATTCTTATTTGCTGTACTTTATAAGAGTAATCAAGTTTATGAAAGAACCAGAATACTATCTGTAACAGTGGTTTTTTATCTATCTTTAATGCTTATAATAGATTTTACATTAATTTTGTTTGTACCAAATTTCATGGGTAGTGTTCGATTCCAAAGAATTACCATTAAGGGTATACGTTGTGCTCCCACTTCTATTCACAGAATTACCATATTCTTTATAAGTAATAGTGACTTGATTTCCACTAATATTAGCAACACTATAATAATAACCATACGTGTCATTTCCAATATCATTGGCAAAGGTATCAACAAAGAATCTAAGATCTGATCTATCACTTATCCATGTTCCATATAAATCATCTTTAGTTACAACTGAAGTAGCTGGTCCATCATAGTCAGTTTCTGAAGCTTTAACATATTCGTATGTAGCAACTTGATACATTTTTTCATTATTAATAATCTTTGTTTCTCCAACCTTCCATGCTGTATGTGGTCCCAAAGCACGGTTTGTTACCAAATTACCTTGTGGATTGTAGATTCTAACAATATTACTACGTGTAGTTGTAATTCCTGCCGCTGATACATTTGTAATGTTACTGAATGCCCCGATTGAAACTGCCGCGAATCCCGCAATAATAAGACTACCTATAGTACTTTTTCTCATAATGTTCTCTCCTTTTTATACATACATATGCCTAAATCAGTTTCATTATATATATACAGTTGTATATTTACAAGATGATTTTTTAAATTTTGCTGATAACATTTTCTCAATGAACTACTTTTAAATCTCAATATCCACATCATAATTACTAAATCAAAATAGATTATTTTCAACTACTCATTCCGACACATTGATGTACATACATTTATTTTTATGAAATTAAACATATATGTGGTAACCTTTCATAGATACAAGAGTTGCATTACTATTGAAATTACAAATAACATCAACTGATTGGAGGAAATTTAATGCTTGAAGAAATCGGTAAAATAATTCGTAAACAAAGAAAAAATCTTAATATGACCATTGAACAATTAGCCGAAAAATCTGGTTCATCTCCCAGTTTAATTTCAATAATTGAACGTGGAAAACTGGACAATATCAAAATCCAAAAGCTAAACAGCATTGCACTTGCTCTTAATTTACAGTTATCTGATTTCTTTCTAAACAAAAACTTACAAGATCCCGACACATTAAATTTGCTCAACTATCTATCTACTCTTCCAGAAGATAAGCGTCGAGATCTAGCCAAATTAATTATGAGAATCAAGAATTTATAAATCATATTTTTTTATAATCGACCATGCAATTTGTTCAATTGTGTGGTCTTTTTTTAAACTCTTAAATTCATCATCTAATTGAATCGGATTCGGTAAATGTTGAAGCGTTAAAATATCAAAACTATGAAAATCTACTCTTCTATTGCTTAATTCATAAATAGAAAATTTTAAATCCTGTAGTTTTTTCATATTCTTAAAAATGTCATCTTCCGCCTTCATAAAATCCCCCCGAAAATATAACTTATTACAAAAATCACTTTAGCACCTTCGTGTGACACATTTTGACGTATAAAGGATAAATAAAAAAAAATATATTTTTATACGAAAAAAAGGCCAACTCTAATTGAGTGGACCTTTTTTTCACTTTAAAAAAAATTCGAAAAACCATTTAATGTTTCAGTAAGTTAACGTGATATTTTTTCCGTTCATAACTAAATCCTGCACCGATAACTTCATGTGCATCAAGTACCGTCACAAAAGCTTTATCATCAACCGATTTAATTACCTGCTTTAACTGCGGAACTTCCCGCGGTTGGACCATCAAATAAATGACCTGCTTTTTGTCATTATTGTAGCCACCCTCAGCGTTCAAAAGTGTCCAGCCACGATCCAATGTAATATCAATTAATTGCGTAATTTCTTTATACTGGTCGGAAATAATGAACACGGCTTTAGCGCGATTAGGACCTTCTTGAACTAAATCAATCATTCTTGCTAGTAAGTAACTAACAATTAACGAATACATAATATGGTAAAAATCCAAATATGATAGCGATAAAAATAATACCATGTAATCCATAATCATGATGCCTTTACCAGACGACACGCCGAAACTCGACTGCCCGACACGTGCGATGATATCACTACCACCAGTGGTGCCATTGAAGCGGAAAACTATCCCAATACCGAGACCAGATAAAACTCCAGCTGCTAGGGATGCCAGCAACAAATCATGTCTTAATGGCAATGGAGCAATGATTGTTTGATGAGACCACAATATTAGGAATAATGACAAGCAAACCGTTCCATAAAGTGTATAGAACATCACCCGTTTCCCCAAGTATCTGAAACCAATTAAAATTAGTGGGATATTAAGAATTAAGGTACTGATACCAGGATTAATGTGGAAGAAATAGCGAATAATCAAGGTGATACCACTCAGGCCCCCATCAGCTAAACCATTGGGAATGGAGATCATATCTAGACTGAAGGCATAAATGGCACAGCCTAGGGTTATCATTAATAGTTCTAAACTATTATATTTGGTCCATTTTAGTTTCATGTTTTTGCCCCTCCAATATAATAATTTTTGTTATTAATTATAGTGTATACTTAAATATTTTTTTACTGTGGCATTAGCAACTGAATTAAGAGTTACTTAATGTAAAGCACATACCTTTTATTGTAATTGTTTTATTATGAAAAAACGTTATGTTAGTTAGAAAATTTTGGCATCAATAGTTGAAACGTCATAATATGTCGCGTAAAAATACTATAGTATTCATATTGAATAAGAAGAAAACAAAAATTCGATGGCTCCCCTCAGGAGGAATAACTATGAGTGTAAATGATCGTGTTGCTTCAATGTTCATCCGTATGATACAAGGCGAAACACTTTACCTTAAAGATGAGGAAACTCGCTATGATGTCAAAGGTAGAACTATTGAGCGCTATATAAAATCTATTCGAGAATATATCGAAGATAGTGATGTGAACTTAAATTTTGTCACCAAGACTAATCCCCCTCGCTATTGCATCACTAAAAATACCGATATCCCATTTGAAGAAATCCTAGCATTACTAAAAATAGTCATTGGTACTCGTTCCTTTAACAAAGCTGAATTTGCTCAACTGCGTAATCGACTTCTGAGTCAATTATCAAAAGAAGACCGTAACAAAGCCATTCAACTAACCAATAGTACCGTTGCAAAATATGTACCAGTTGAATCTAAATACAATTTATTAGGACGTATCAACGATTTCTCAAATTATATTAATGACCACCTGACAATTGATTATAAATATCACAGTAGTTCTGGACTCGTACGCCAAGGACTGGCACTACCTATAAGTATTTATTTCGACACCTTTTATTTCTATGTTGTCATGTACAATGAAGAATCAAACCAGAGTTTTCCCTACCGTCTGGATCGATTTGAAGAATATGCTGCATCAAAAGCCGACAAAATCAAAATGCCACGCCAATTAAAAAAGGACGATGGCTCAGAACGAAATAATACTTACTTGTTGAGCTATGGTAATAAAGTTAACTTTGAATTTTATTATTCCGGCTATCCCCAAACAGCCCTCGACCGATTACCAGATTCCAAGATAAAACAAACGCTTGATAATGAAGTCCTTATTGAAGGCAATGCCTATACTCAAGGACTAGTTTTGTGGATTATGAGTCAAGGTTCAAGAGTCCGCGTTAAATCACCAGTCTCACTCGTCAATGCTGTAAAGGATGAGTTAGAGAAGACATTACGATATTACGAATAAAAATAACACATTAGGAATATGGGAATTTTACATCCCTTATTCCAATGTGTTATTTATTTTTATATCCAAATTTATTAATAAGAATGGCTAAGATAATAACAACCAATCCTAGTATATAAATCCAATGTAATCCTCCATACAATACTTGTCTCAATGCCGGCAAGTCATTAGCAGCTAGACTTAGTGCCGTTTTAGGATTAATCAATTGATTGACCATAGTTAGATTTGTTCCCTGATGTGTTGAAATCCCATGTTGTATTCCAGCGTTCATCATGATTCCAAAGATAGAAACCATCAAAGTCTGTCCCAATGTTTTAGCTAATGTATTGAATGATGTCGCTACACCAACATTATCTTTTGAAACTAGATGTTGCGATTCAACCGTTGTTGTTACGATTGTCATTCCGAATCCGAAACCACTAATGGCAGTTACAACCAAGAACCAACCGAATTTAGTCATCATCGGAATGAACGCTAATAAAAGTCCAGCAATCAATACAATGTCTAAACTAAATCTTAGAATTTCTTTCGGCGTCCATTTAGTTATCAAGTAACTAGTTACGAATGAACCGATAATCCAAAATATCGAATGCGGAGTTACGGCATATCCAGCATAAGTAACTGGTGTCCCCAAAACACCTTGTACCCAAATCGGAATATAAACTGTAATGGCCATCAAATAGCCACTGATCAACGCGGCTACTGCATTTTGAACCATAAAGGATTTATTTTTGAACAATTGTAATGATATAACCGGATTTTCCGCATGACGTTCATGTCTGATAAACTGCCACATAGTAAAGATACTAGCTATCCAGAATACTCCGATACTGAGCCAATCTAAATTTTTATAACTCAAGAATTGAAAACTTAACATCAAAAATAGCACACTGAACATTAACCAAAAGCTACCCTGATAATCAATATTGACCTTACTTTGTTGCTTAGATTCATGCAAAAATAATTGGAATAAGACCATTATTAGCAATCGCAGTGGGATGTTAATGAAGAATACCCAATGCCAATTTAAAGTATTAACAATCACACCACCAATCAATGGTGCTGTTAAAGTGGCGATGCCCCAAACTAAATTATTGAGTCCTAAAATCTGTGGTCGTTTCTCATATGGATACAAGTCAGCAATTATGGTCACAGTGGCAGTTGGCAAAGCACCGGCCCCCACACCTTGAATAGCTCGCCAAAATACTAATTCCAGCATTGATCCAGATAATCCACTCATCAATGATCCGAAGGTAAAAATTGCTAAACCGATTTGGACGACTGGTTTTCTGCCAATCACATCAGTCAATTTTCCATATATCGGAGTCGTCATTGCCGTAACCAATAAATAAATAGAAAAGACCCAATTCATTAACGATACCCCGTGCAAACTACCAACAATAGTCGGCAAAGCAGTCGACAGTATCGTCCCCTCCACTGCACTAACGAAAGTGGCAATATAAATTGCGATAGTAACAGCGAGTACATTTGTTTTTGATTGCGTCATGATTCAAATCCCCCTTTTTGAACTGGCAATTAAATAGATAGATACTTTTATATGTTAGCACTTAAACTTGTGTTTTCAGAATAAATTTGGGATTACTTATTTTTTCAACTCAGAAAAAAATCTCTTTTTTTTGCCTAAATTATGAGTTTTTAGACATATCTTTTTCATAATTTATTAATATCATTTCTAAGACCATAAGCTTGAAAAGTACTTAATGATTTGATATTCTTTAGTAAGCAAAAAACAGTTACGGCCCCGTAACGCTTGTTTTGTGGGATAAGGAAAGGCTAGACATAAGTAATCTTATGTCTAGCTTTTTTTATTTAATCAATTTTTTTAACAATCGGTTCCGTAAAAAGACTATAAACCATAAATAGTTTTCGTGCATTTGTTTTTTTGATAAATCCATCGTCTTTATTCTTTAAAATATATTCAATTAGTGACTTAAAATCAGTACTTCCAATTTTTTCAATATTTTTAATAAAGTATGCTAATTTTACATTAGCTTTAATGTCATCGTTTAATGACAGTATTTCCACAGGTGTCTTGTCACTATATTCTTCCAATACATTCTTGGACGCCTTTGGTACATTTACTGTTGTTTTTATTTTCGACATTAAATCAAATTTTTTAAGTCGATTGTTTATCTTATTTTTATCTTTCTCATTCAAACTGATCGGCTTATTTACAAACTTAGAAATTGGTAACGGCGATTGAACAGACATTGACGTTATAAATTTTAATGCTATTTCAGTTGGCATTGGATTCTCTCCTAAAAAATAGGATTTAACATAATCAACATAGTCTGGAAAACGATAAAGATAACGATTATCACCTAGTGCAACAACCAAATTTTTATTCTCTAATTCATGAGGCAAATTCTCCAAATCGACAAAAGACGTTAATACTTGTTTCAATTCTCCTCTTTCACCCTTAACTTCAATTATTTTCTTAATTGCACTTTGATATTTTGAAATTTCCGAAGGTGGAAAGCCCTGATTGATTTTAGAAATTGTTGTAAAAATTTTTTCATAATTATCTGTTGATAATTGAGTGTAGTGGACACCAAATTCAGTATCCATCATAGTTTCAGTAATGTCGTTTTTTTCCGATTCATATTTAACAACACCTATTCTTTTTGCCGCTTCTTCAATTTTAAAAGGCATATTATTTGCCAGATCAGTTAGAAGCGATTGAATATTCTTATCAGTTAATGAATAACCAATGAATAATATTGGAGATTCTGTTAACAGACTAAGAATTTTGGCATTAACAATTGCGGATGTTCTCTCTAAAGTTTCATAATCATTACTTGTAATTATTATGGAATTTGGATTCTTAATTGACCCATGAATTTTGTACAATTCATTCAAATCTCCCGCTGGTTCAAACAATCCCTGGTTACCAACTCTAACTTTAATTGCATTATTTAATTGTTTTTCTATAAAGTCATCATAATTAGTGGTTACTATAAGTCTTGCTTTAGAAAGCATAGATTTAAACGATTTTAATTCTTTTTTTGTATTGGGATTTAATAATAGTTCTGAAAATATTTCAGCAATTCTTGTTTTAAATGGTGAAATTTTAATACTATGTGCCATTTCTGGAGTTAATTCTTTTAGCTTAACCTTCTCTGCATAAAAACTTGAATCAAATTGCTTTTCTAATTCGTCAGCCAATGTTGTATATATTTTAAATGTATTTTCACCAAACTTAGTTTCCAATTCATGATATCTCGAATAATAAGTCTGTTTTACATCAGACTCATCCCATATTTTTTTTAATAATGCATCCCACGTAGGCGCATTTGAAAAGTAACGCTGTGTAATTCCCGATCCAATAAAGATTATTGGAAATTGATTATTCTTTTTCAAATTTTCTAAAAATTCCAATTTAACCTACCTCACCTTATTATAATTAACACAATTAACTAACGTATCAACAATAGAAATTACGTATTATATATAATAATCTTATTACCACTCAATGATAGCAGGTGACTTAAAAATAATGTTATAAATTATAAACTAAAGGTTGAAAGTGTTTATTTTATTGCTTTTATCGGTAGTATTGGACTATTAAATTAATGCAGATACGAAAATAAGTAGTTAACTTTGACAGACAACGATCCATCAAAACTAGCTACTTATTTTTAACTATCTAAAAAATCATTATCCATTATTTCAAATAAACTAACATGCTGCCTTTTTCGCTCAAGAATAAAACTTTATTAAGTATTACACGTGTTATATATCAATCATCAACTTTTGTAACAACCACTGGTCCAGACAATCTGGAATTGGGATGGATACTATCCCATTTTTCTTTAGACATTGGTAAGATATCTACAAATTCAGATCTATCAATACCTGACGTAAAAGCTGAGTCTACTAAGACTTGTGCCAAGTCCTCAATGGTATTTACTTTAGAGAATCCCGTTAAAGTAATTTTAGCTTTAGGATATTCTTTTCTAATTTCTCGCACACGTTTATTCGCAGACTTCTTTAAATCATCGATTATATCGTCATTGCCAATATTTTTTTTATACGTAGAACGTAATTTATCACTACTGTTCTTTTGCCTCTTTCGTACAATATTTGGAATATTTAATAATTCTTTGTTATAACTTTTTTTATCAACGTCAAGTTGCCTTTCAACAATACCAGAAATTTGTTTCTGAAATGGACTCATTGATTCAGACCCATTTCTAATATTATAGCCATTCAAAGACATCCAGTTTCTTATTAATTCTCCATAATTATGCGTATATATTCTTGGATCAGTTATACATACAATTCCATAATCACTATTCTGGCGTATAAGTCTCCCTATTCCTTGTTCCAATCTTTTCAACATCATATTTAGTAATACTACAAACTTATTCTTATTTTCTACACCAAACTCTCTCTGCTGTAGTTGTACAAACGGATCATCTGGAACTGGAAAGGGTAATGAAGTAATAACAACCGCTTGTAATGCATTTCCTGGAATAGAAAAACCAGAAAAGAAACTACCTGACCCAAGTAAAATACTATTTTTATCTCTTTTAAACTCTGAAGTCAACATTTCGTTTGATTTTTCCCCCTGCTTCAACACTTTTCTACCTTGAAATCTTTTACCAATCGCCGAACTGATAGAGTCCATCATTTCCAAAGAATTATTAAGTAAAAGGATTCCTCCTGAAACATTATTACAAATATTATCTAATTCATGTAATACATCCCTCTGATGAGATTCTTTATGTTTTGGATCACAAATTCCCTTAGGAACATATATATATGCCTGATCGTAAATATTAAAAGGAGTATTATACAATTTATATTTAAAATTTTCTAACTTCCAATTGTTTTCCAGTTCTCCAATTGGATTGTCTGTTGCCGTCAATGTACCGGATAGAAATATAACTTTGTTCCCTTTGGCAAAGAATTTAATTGCATCTGCCAAATCATCATAAAAGTGGTTTGGAATCATATTAAAACAAGGACCATCATCAATAGAGAGCCAGCAAGTCCAATCTTTTTTATTTAAAATGTAACCTATACTCGTAGTTACATTATAAAGTGCATTGGAAAAAGAATAATCATACTTATCCTCCTTGGTTATTTCCAAACTCTGTAAGTTTTTTAATATACTACGTAAATCACTTTGGGTTTTATCTGTTATGGGATGCCGTCCCGATTTACCATAATTTTGGTTATATAAGTTATTAAAAAGTTTTTTTATATTTTCAAATCCAACTTTCCCATCAACAGTTAATTTTTCATAAAACTTTTGTAATTCCCTTAAGCTTAACTTTTGTTGTATTCGACCCAAAAAGTTCTCATCAAACAAATGTGCCTCATCGATTATCATAACCCCGCCCATAATTGGAACAATAGGACCTTTTTGATTTATCTCATTTATATATGATTGGATAATCATATCATGATTAGTAATAGTTACAGTATGTCTACGATTAAATTCTCCACGATATCCATGTCCTTTACATAAATAATCAGAACAACGCCCTACATATTCGGAAAGACTAATTTTCTTCCATTCATTATCTGAAAAATGTATTGAAAAAGCTTTCTCCAATTCATCTCTAGAACCAGTCTTAGACTTCACAATTGCATTATATATTTCAGAATAACGACTCGATAAAAACGAATCTTCATTTTCTTTCAATTGACTTAAACATGCGTAGTTAGATTTCCCCATCGCTAAGACCGTCTCCCTAGCACTAACCAGATGCAATTTTTCAAGTTGCGGTATTTCGGTATTCATGATTTGTGACTGCAAATTTTTAGTAGCCGTTGCATAAGTAATCCTATGTCTAAACTCACTACAATAAAGAAGACTTGGAACCAATACCCCAAGTGTTTTCCCTGTTCCGACTGGTGCTTCAACAAACATAATTTGTTTTAGCGAATTAACTAAAAAATCCTCAACGTCAAGAGCCATTTGAACCTGTGACTGTCTCGGACTTGATTCATATACATTTGCAACATCTTTCTCAAATAAATTAATTATTTTTTTTGTAAAATCCAACTCTTCCCTCCATTAGAACGTGTGTTTGTATTTTACACCATTTTTAAGTTAAATAAAATATTTACATTAACAACACACTTAAGCATTGAATTATAACTGCAAGATGAACGACGTGGCTCTAGAGCTGTTAGACTTCGTGATTAACAACAGTTTAAAAGCAAAATACGTTCTTTTTGACAGTTGGTTTACTTCTTCTCGAATGTTCTCAATCAGAGATTACCCGGCATTGATACGTTGAAAAAAAACAAAGAAGGGCTACTTACACTATTGACATCGTCTTATGAATACAAAAACACTTTATGCCAACCTTTGTCGAACTAAATAGTCCGCAAGGGAAAAGTATTTATACAGTCCAATAGTATAGATGCGGATGACAAAAAAGTTATGGTTAAATTAGTGTTTGTAAGTAAACAAGAAAATAAAGACAACTATATTGTTTGGGGAGAACAACATTCTCACACTAAATCAAAGAGAAAATATCGATGATCAAACTCTAGGAGATATTTTTTACGATTATATTTTTTGCTTGCACGATATTGCATTTATTGATGCACTCAATTAGTTAATAAAACAATTAAATGGTCTACCAGTTAACGACTCTGGCAGTGCTTCTTCAATCTTAAATACTATTTCTGATGAATTTATAAAAGTATTACCAAATAACTTTGCGAAGTTAATTGGTAATACTTAAAAATAGAAAATAATTAATATTTCATACCCTATCTCTTTAATACCAATAGATAAGGCCTATTTTGGAACTTTCAACCTTTAGTTAATTGCATCAAAAAAGCCCTGACATCAACTGTCAGAGCTTTATTTTTTTATAATAATTTTGGCTGGGTTTTGGCTGGGAACCATGTTATTTTACATGGTTTTTGCCAGTAGTACCGCGTCAAGAAGCCTGAATTACCGGGATTCGCCTTCAAGTTTTATTGGCTTACTCCCACTCAATAGTTGCAGGTGGCTTGCTCGTAATATCATAAACTACACGGTTAACGTGATCTACTTCATTTACGATTCTAACCGAAATCTTTTGCAATACATCCCAAGGGATTTGAGCAAAGTCAGCTGTCATACCATCAATTGATGTAACGGCACGGATTCCGATTGTGTAATCGTATGTACGACCATCACCCATGACACCAACTGAACGAATTCCTGGTAAGACTGTAAAGTATTGCCAGATTTTTTCGTCTAAGCCGTTCTTAGCGATTTCGTCACGTAGGACCCAATCACTATCACGAACGATTTGGAGTTTTTCTTCGGTAACTTCACCAATTACACGAATTCCAAGCCCTGGGCCTGGGAATGGTTGGCGCCAAACTAGGTCATGTGGCATACCTAGTTTTTCACCTAGTTCACGAACTTCATCTTTGAACAATGTTCTCAATGGTTCGATCAACTTAAATTGCATGTCTTCTGGAAGTCCACCAACATTATGGTGTGATTTGATTGTTTGAGCAGTACTTGTACCACTTTCGATAACGTCTGTATAAAGTGTTCCTTGAGCTAGGAAATCAATTCCCTTAAGCTTAGTTGCTTCATCATTGAACACTTGGATAAATTCGTTACCAATAATCTTACGTTTCTTTTCTGGATCAGTTACGCCAGCAAGTTTATCTAGGAAACGTTTTTGAGCATCAACTTTAATGATGTTCAAACCAAACTTACCTTTCAAACTATCCATAACTTGGTCAGCTTCGTTTTTACGTAGCAAACCATGGTCAACGAAGATACTTGTTAATTGAGTACCAATGGCTTTGTGTAGCAAAACACCAACAACTGAAGAGTCGACACCACCAGATAATCCAAGAAGAACTTTCTTGTCACCGACAGTTTCACGAATCTTTTCAATTTGTTGATCAATGAAATCATCCATTGACCAGTTAGCTTCAGCTTCACAAACATCAAAGGCAAAGTGTTTTAAGATATCCAAACCGAATTCAGTATTTCTAACTTCAGCATGGAATTGGACACCATACATCTTCTTTTCGTCATTGGCGATTGAAGAAATAGGTGCATTCTTACTTGTAGCAATAACATTAAAGCCAGTAGGTGCTTCTCTTACAAGGTCACCGTGACTCATCCATACATATTGCTTTTCAGGTAAGCCTTTAAACAATACAGAATCTGTATCTTTAACAGTAATGTCAGCACGTCCGTATTCACGGTTGTCAGCTGATTCAACTTTTCCGCCAAGGTTATAAGACATCAATTGCATACCGTAACAAATACCTAAGATAGGAATACCTAGCTTGTAAATGTCTTGGTCGATTGAAAAGGCATCCTTGTCGTAGACACTCATTGGTCCACCAGAAAGTATAATACCTTTAGGATTGATTTCTTTAACTTCTGCAGCAGTAATAGTGTTTGGTAATAATTCAGAGTAAATACCGATATCTCTGATTCGACGAGTAATCAATTGGTTATATTGACTACCGTAGTCTAGAACGATGATGCTATCAGCATCAGGCCATTGCTTGCTCAAATCAATTTCCCCCATTTTTTTATTTATTCTATTGTATACGAAATTCAGTTCCATGTCATATATTGTATGCGCTTAATATTTACGAAGATAAATTTTATCGATTTGATGGTCCTCTGACTTGTGTAAAATCAGGTTCGCACGGTTCATGGTTGGCTTAATATAATCACGCAAATTAGGATAATTTATTGTCTCCCAAACATGCTTTGCCATGTCCATAGCACTCTTTTCCGGAATCTGAGTGAATTGGTAGTAGTAACTATTAGGATCGTTTCTAGCTAAATCTAGTAGCTTTTCGAAGCGATTCAAAAACCATTCCTCAATATCTTCCACATCAGCGTCAATATAAATTGAAAAGTCGAAGAAGTCACTGACATAAATCTGTTCGTTATGAGGCAATTGTAATACATTTATCCCCTCAACGATCAAAATATCAGGATTGTCTGTTTCTTCATAGCGGTCCGGAATAATGTCATAAATATTATGAGAATAAAGTGGATACTTGATTTTGCCACCTTTAGTCTTAACATCACCCAAAAATTTCAAAAGTTTTTCCATATCGTATGTTTCGGGAAAACCTTTTTTATCCATTAAATTACGTTCTTTTAAAACTTTGCTAGGATACAAAAAACCGTCAGTCGTCATTTGCGAAACCTTGTATTGCGGATAAGCACGTTCCAACATAATCTTCAATAAACGAGCAGTTGTACTTTTACCCACAGCCACTGAACCGGAAACGCCAATGATGAAAGGAATCTTCCGCGTTGAACGCTTAATTAATTCATTTTTTAATTTTGACAACTTGCGATAATTTTTCAAATAAATATGAAGCAAGTGACGAATCGGCGCATAAATTGAACGCACATCATCAATCGAAATCTCATCATCTAAAGACTTGATTTTCCTTAACTCGCCGTCAGTAATCGCTTGTTTAGTATATTCACCATGGAAACTTTCCCATTGTTTTCGAGTAAATTCATCGTAGTTAGTTAAACTTTGCATATTATTCTACCCTGCTTAATTTAGTCTTTTTATATATGCCGTCTCCAGGAACAAGAAATTTAGGTCGCTATGGGACCGACTCGAGCCAAAGGACGGTCTCGACCCTCGATTTTGAACCTCGCAAAGTACGCGAGTTTCAAAACTCGTCCAGTGGAGTAAGCACTAAAGTGCTAACACCACCTTCACAGCGACCTAAATTCTTGTTCCTTCCGACTAGTTCTTATTAATTCGATTATAAATACGCTTTAATTATTGAATATATAGTAAATTTAAGTTAAAAAAATTCGAGGTAGCGTGGGACTACTTCCTTAGTATAAGTCAAATATACATCTGAAAAATAGGGATATTAACACAAAGTTTTACCTATTTAAAATAAATATATTATGTCGGTTAACTCACTCATACAAAACTCTCAACAACTAAATTAGTCGTAGGATATGGAAATATTTTCCTGCCGTGAAAGTAGTGTTATGGCTTTAGCCATTACAGTACCGGGCGAGTTTGGAGACTTGCCGAACCTGCAAGGCTTCAAACCGAGGGACGAGACCTTGGCTCGGCCCGGTCCGCACAGCAGGAGAATATTTCCATATCCGGAGACGGCATATTTAAACACCCAACCCACCACAGATTATAATTAACTTTTATTAGTTTTCTGGTATTCTAGTATAGTATAGAACATTTTCAAAAAAGGAAACATATATGAAGAGAATAGTATTATTTGGGGACTCGACCATGATGGGATTTCGGGATGGTAAAGCCAGCGATACGCTAGCTAAACGCATTCGAAAAGACTTTCCTGGTTATGAAGTCATTAATATGTCGATTTCGGACTACAAAACCAATAATGCTATGACACGTGTTGATCGAGTGGCGCGACTAAATCCTGAAATTGTTATCTTGGGGTTCGGTGCCAACGATATTTCCACAGATGATGAAATCAAACCCGGTAAATTTGCGGCTAATCTGACTAGTATAATAGAAACTTTAGGAACCCAACGTGTTATTTTGCTCTCGCCTCCGTACATTGATTGGATTAAAGATCCAACCAGACCATGGACCCGACAACTGCAATTCGAGTTGGTAACGGAACATATCAGCAAACAACTAGACGTATCGTATATTGATTTACTGCACGATATGGCAAATTGTGCTAACTTGAAGGAATTATTACAAAAAGATGGTTTACACTTTACCAAGCAAGGTTATAATCTCTTAGAAGACGAGTTAATACCAGAAATTAAAGCAATGCTAGCTAGGAAATCAGAGCTAGTGTCAAATTAAGGAGCACTTTATGGATTTAAATATTCCTCAAAAATATTTTATTTTATCGTGTAACGAAAAAGGTAGTATTCGTATTTTTAAGAATACCAGACGTCGTGCCTATTTAGCCGAAAGCTCATTTTTCGACTTAGCACTGAATGATATTATCGATTTAACAGACAACAGTGTCATCATTAACAAGGTTTTGCCCGACGACAAGAAATATCTGAACGAATTTTTCCAAATCATCAACAAGAACCAAGGTAAGAGTGTCAATCACGTCTTACGTGCAATGGCAACCAACGAAAAAATCACTCGTATTATTTACAACGAAATCGGTGATTCACTAGTTGATAAAGTTGATGTCACTAAAGCTGTCACTGGTTTAGTATTTAAGACTAACAACTACTTACCTAATCGAAGTGTTAAACGTGAACTAGTTGCCGACTTACGTAAAGAAATTTTAACAGGCGATAAGATTTCACCTGATGCCTTTGCATTGTTAGCTACATTGTATGGTAATCATGATTTGAAGTTCTATTTCTCTCAATTCGAACAAAAACAATTGAAGAATAAAATTGAACTTTACCAAAATGATCCAACTTACGAGAAGTTATTTGAACTATCTAAGAAGTTGAATCGAGTTACGATTACTTTATTGAGTTAGTTTAGATAAAGCATAATAAAAGCCCACAATTAATGGAAAAAATCATTAATTGTGGGCTTTTATATTGTAGAGAGCGTCTTAAAATCCAAAATCAACTGGGTCTCCAGGCAATCTCAATAGTTTTGGCTTTCCATAGTAGTAGCCTTGACGTAATGAAATATTAAAATCTTTACTCATTTTAGCATCGTCAGTATTTTCGATTCCTTCCAGAATCATGCGCAAACCATATTCCTCACTGATAGCGTGCCAGAAATGTAGTTTTTGTTGAATTTTAGGGTCTTTTAAACCTGTTCGGAAATTTTGTAAGGCAAATTTGATTTCTGATGCCAGTGGCAAGATTTCTTGAATACTCTTAAAATCATTAATTCCTGTACCAACATCATCCAAAGATATTTGCATGCCATATTCAATAAATCTCCGTAAATGTGGAATCAACTTTGTATCAGGATAACATTCTGGTCCCTTTTCTTCGGTTAATTCAACGACTAATTTTGCTGGATAAAGTTGTTTTTGACTTTGGATAATTGCTTTAGCGACGGTTGTATCCATTAATTGCTCACGACTAATATTTACTGAACAATATTGAACTTTTATACCTAAGATTCGTGTTGTTTCCAACAATAAGTCAGAAATGATTTGTGGATCGATAGCCGCGAAGGATTCAGGCAATCTCCAGCCCTCAGGTGTCAATTGTTTGATCAATAATTCATATCCAAAAACTGTTTTTGTCTGTCCATCCAATTGCGGTTGAACAAAGTAACGATAAATCGGTTTCATACATTCATCCCCCCAAAAGATGAGTTTACATTCGTAGTAACCATTGTATACTTGTAGTATACGTCATTAGGAAAGGATAGCAATATCACGAAAAAGAAAGTAGTAATTATTGGCTGTACGCATGCTGGGATTGCGGCCATGAAACAAATTTTAAAGTATTATCCAGATGCTGACATAACTGTTTACGAACGTCATGCAGAAATCTCATATTTATCTTGCGGAACTTACCTCCATTTGGGTGGTGAAGTTAAAAATCTTGACGATGTTTTTTACGCCAACCCCGATGAATTTACTAAACAGGGCGTTAAGATGCGCATGATTCACGATGTTATCAGTATTAATGCTAAAGAACATTCCATTTTGGCACAAAACTTGAAAACAAAAGAATTAGTTCACGACAGTTACGACAAATTAATTATGGCTACTGGATCCATCACCGCAATTCCTGCTATTAGTGGTATTGAAAATCCTAAAGTAATGTTATGCAAAACTTGCGACCAAGCACATGAACTTTATGCAGCCGCCAAAACTTATCACACCGTCGCTATTGTTGGTGCCGGCTATGCTGGTGTCGAATTAGCTGAAGGCTACATTAAATCCGGTCACGAAGTGGTTTTAATTGAACGTGGTCCCCATGTTTTGAAAGAATATATGGACCCTGAAATGTCCAAAAAAGTTGAAATAATGCTTGTTGAACACGGTGTAAAAGTTTTAACTAATACAACAGTGACACAATTCAGTGACCTTAAAAACGAAAAGGTCAACGTTAAAACAACTAGCTGTGATTGTTCCGTTGATATGGTAGCCATCGCTCCTGGAGTTATCCCTCAATCAGATCTACTCAAGGGTCAAGTTGATTTATCAAAAAACGGTGCTATCGTTACCGACCCATACATGGGTACATCTGACCCTGATATTTTTGCGGCTGGTGATGCGACTGAAGTCCGTTACAATCCAACATTGGGTCAAGCTTATATACCCCTAGCATCACATGCCGTTCGCCAAGGTACTTTAGCTGGTATCAACGTGTTAGACAAACGTCTCAAATCAATCGGTACCCAAGCAACGACCGGAATGTTATTGTTCGGCAAAACTATTGCTTGTACCGGTTTAACTCATGAAAAAGCTAAAGCAGCTAATTTCAATACAGGTATTGCTTATTATCATGGTAACTATCGTCCTGATTTCATGCCCACAACTGCTGAAATCACAATTGAATTAGTTTACGACCGCAATACTCGTAAGGTTTTAGGAGCTCAAATGATGTCTGACCATGAAGTATCACAATCAGCCAACACTATTTCAGTCGTAATTCAAAACGGCAACACTATCGACGAATTGGCTTTCCTTGATATGTTGTTCTCACCTAATTTTGATGAACCATTTAATTACTTGAACTTAGTAGCACAAGCCGCTGTTGATCAAGAACACGGTTATTGGAGAAAGTAATTTTTTAAACTAAAGACAAATAAGGCCTGCAATTCAAATTTTGGATTGCAGGTCTTTTTTCGTATTTAGTTTTATGCACGATGCCAAGCAGCATAACCAATTGTTGGAAATAAACTAGTTAAGCGACTAATTTGCTCAGGATCCATTTTGAATTCAATGGCTGGTAGTAAAGCATTGACCGCATCCTGAGCTTGATCACTGATTTCCGTTACACCTATCAAGTGACCGGCTTTGTCATGAATTTGTTTGCTTTGAGCAATCGGTTCTTTATCAACTTTGTAATACCAATAGCTAGCTAAATCATTTTCGGAAACTTGGTAGCCTTTCTTAACAGCTTCTTCCACAGAAACACCTGCCTTAGCAATTCGTGGCGAAGTGAAGACAACTGATGGAATAACTGGCATTTGAATTGGATCTTTCGTTTGCCCAGAAAATAGTTTCATTAAATATTTCGATTCGAAGAAAGCTGCTGGTGTAACTTTAGGCAAGTCGTTAGACACAACATCCCCTGCTGCATAAATGCTCTCAACATTTGTTTGTAAATAATCATTAACGAAGACACCTCTATGATCATACTTAACACCAACTTTATCCAATCCCAAATTGTCCAGATTAGGAATTCGACCAGTTGCATCCAAAATCCAATCGGTTTTTAGCTTTTGATCAGTTCCATAGTTAACTTGATAACCTTCATTTAGCTGTTCAAATGCCTGAACATTAGCATTTTCAATAAACTTAACCCCACGTTGTTTCAAATCAGCCACAATCATTTCAACATACGGTTGATAGAAATTACGTAAAACTTTGTCTGAATGTAGCATCATTGTTACATCAGCTCCAGCAGCGTTAGCAATCGTCGCAAACTCCATGCCAATGTACCCTGAACCGATAATTGTAATCTTTTGAGGCAATTTTGTTAGATTCATGAAGTCTTCACTATCATGAGCTAATTCAGTCCCTGGAATATCTAATCGATGCGGTCTTAAGCCAGTCGCAATAACAATTTTTTCAGCTGTAACCTCCCCCACATTATCAACAATTAGCGTGTGATTATCTTTAAACGTTGCGTGACCCCTGATTATCGTTGCGCCATTACTTTCCAAACGGTTTGTTAACTCATCTGGTAAATGTTCAATAATTTCTTGCTTGTGGGCAACATTTTTAGTCCAATCAATTTTGACATCACCAGCCAAAACATCCCCCATTCGTTCAACTTCTCGGGCTAACTTAACTGGTTCATCCAAAGTTATTTTGGCATTACAGCCACGATTAGGACAAGTTCCACCAATCAGGCCACTTTCAATAACACCAACTTGAACACCCGTTTTAGCTAGTGGTGCTGCCCCATCAAACGTTGCGTGACCGGCTCCAATATAAAGTACGTCATAATCATATTTAACCATACAGCTGACCTCCAAAGTTTTTCTATATCTTAAACATAAGTCATTCCGAAGGCCGTGACAATAAATTCGATTATGGATATGGTTTTCAAAACATGACGAAATTTTTTTAGTTAAATTTTCATTTTATCGAACATACGTTCGCATAATGATGTATAATGACCTCACAACTTAAATATTAAAAAAAAGATAGGAGACAATCATGAACAAAGAAGCTATTAAGCAGGTGGCAAACCAACTCTTTTATTCAGAAGATGTTCAAAACATTATCGACGATTTAAAATATGGCAACCGATATGAATCGTCTATTTCAATTTTTTCACGAAGAAACCTGGAACTTAATCTCGATATATCAGTAATCAAACAGGTCATCGAATGTTTGAATAAAGAATATGCTGAATATATTTTCAATCTAGGACGGGGGCTGGGTTCACCTGAACTATACATTGCTAATCGAAAGATTAAAATTCAAAATGAAACAACTCATGCTGTCAAAACAATGCAAGATATGGCAGACGCTCTCAATGATTTGGGAATTCAGACCGATATTTTGTATCATGTAAATCCAGATATGTTAATTTCTGATGAAGAATTTGAAAATGATTTATCCATTTATAAAAAGTTGTTAAGTGATTATATACAAAAAAAGACGGATACCCCATCAATATAGGATATCCGACCTGCTATACTGCATCACTTAGTGACCAAGTAACAATACCTTGATATTTACCAGATAATGGAACTCCACGCGTTCCTAACATAATACCCGCATTAGGGTCAGCGTTCTCATCAAACAAAGAGTAAGAAACCGGATCTGCCAAATTAGTACTATCACCAGTCGCAATTACTGGATTTTCCGATAGAGAAATTGGCATCCCGCTCTTCTCATCTAAATCAACCATTTGTAAATTGGAAAGTTCACTATAATTTCCATTTTCATCTTGGCGTTTCATATTATCGGCTTGTGCTTGAAGTTGCCATTTTGATTTGTAACTGTCTACTTTAATATTCCAGTTACCATCACGCTGAACATATTTAGGTACAAGCTTTCCTTGTGGATCAATCGTCTTGAAACGGTAATTTTCAACCTCTACTTGCGCTCCATTTGGTAATACTTTGACAGTATAATCTACCGTATTCGTCTTTCTGAGGTAACGATCCATAACGTAGGCTTTCAAATTATAATTTCCAGTTGCCGTTTCATCAGTCCATGTGGACTTAGGATCAAGTTTATATGGTGTGCTAATTTGTTTATCCGTTTCTTTTGGACGATCAGCTACTGTCATAACCGGTGTATCGGTACTGCCATCAACTTGGGCAAAGACCGCTAAATCTTTAGCTTGAAGCAGATATGCCATTGCATCAACGTCAGGATATGTGAAAGTCATTGGTAATCTGACAGGTAAATTGGAGATTGCCATTAATTCTGACTGGGTTGCTTCAATCGTCGGCGTTATATCAGGTACATTGACAACATATGTAGCTGAAGTTTGAGATGCTGTCGTTCCGTCATAAGCCGTAACCTTAATTTCATTACGACCAACTTTCAATCCAGTAGCAGTCTTGAGATAATCATCAACTGATTGTTGACTATTAGTATCGAATAAATCAGCTCCAATTGGTTCTAATTCAATTGTAAACTCACCCTTGTTCGTTACATCTTTAGTCACATCTTGGGTAACTTCGGCTTGTTGATTACCATCAGCATTAGTGATTTGATATTTAACTGACGTTATAGCATTAGCAAAATCAGAATTATCAGAATAAGCGTAACTACCGCCTAATTTAACATTACTGTTGTCATGCACCGTTTGATTCAAATCAGTCCCCGTTGGTGTCAGAGTCAAAGTTCGATTAATAATATTAATGTTATACGTAACTTCATTTGAATTTCTGTCAGAATCAGACATATAAACTTTAATTGTATGTGGACCTACTCTTAACAAACCTTCTGGAAGTTCAATGCTTAGTTTAGCTGGTTGATTTGAAGTATCATCACCTTTAACTGTCGTTTGAACGTATTTCGTACTGTTATCAATCTGAATATAAGCTTGTAAATCTTTAGATTGAACGGCATCTCCATCACTATAAGTAGCTTCACTCGATAATGTGAATGGATCAGTTATTTGGACAGTCTGTGGGTCTTCACCAGTTGCTGTTAATTGTAATTTTTTATCGATTATTGTTACTGTATATTCGATTTCTTGAGAATCACGCACTCCGTCATCAAGATAAAGCTTAATTTTATGTGTACCTGGAGTCAATTTTCCTGCAGGCAAATCAAATTTAGGATGTAACGGATTTGTTTGCGTCGCTGAATTAACAATCTGACTATCATAAGCATCATCATCTATCTTATAGTGCCATGTCAGATTTTTTAAGTCTATTTCACTGCCGTCACTATAAGAAGTTTCCCCTACTAACGACACTGGATCTGTAGACTTAAACGTCAGCGCAGTATCACCAACAGTTTTCAACAATAAGTTTTTATAATCATTGACATTAACAGTATAAATAATCTTATTAGAAATCCGATTTAGTGAATCCACTGCATAAACTTCAATTGTATTTTTACCAATTTTCAAAGAACTACCGGAACTTATTGAACTGGAGGAAATCATGGTATAAGTACCCGTTTTTGAACCCGAATTTGCAACAGCCTCACCTGCTGGAATCTCTGTCCCATTAATTTTAGTGTGCATTTCAACAGCTTTACCATCAAAAGTGGAATTTCCGGCGTAATTCAAAGTTCCTGTCAGTTTTACATCTTCATCAGAATTAACTGTTTGTTCCGTTGTATCCGAAGCAATATTTAATTGGTCATTAATGATAAATGTTGGTGATGTAACATCCGAAATATAGTAATCACTTCTATAAGAAGTTTCTTCACCTTTCGTTAGTAATGGCGTAGTAGCAGCATTAGCTTGGCCATAAAGATAAATGGTTGCCCGTTGTCCTTCAGTATCCATACTTGGCAATGTTATATTCAAAACTTGGTCACCACTCTTAGTATCGCTAACAACATCACTAGATGATATTTCGAATGATTTATTTGGATCAGAACCTGCGCCTGAATAAACTACCTTACCAATACTTCCATCACTGATGCTACTTGATAATCCCGTTTTGAAATCAACATTAGATGGCAAATGTACTTGTGTAGTAATATCACCCGTGCCTAATGTTCCTGAATCATAATTCAAATCATATTGAAAAAGCAATTTATCATTATTTGCCACATTGTATAATTTTTTCTTATCAAATCCTGCTAGTGGATTACTCGAATTAGGATCAGTTTTATATGCACTATCCGAGAGCAAATCTCCGATTTCCCGACCTAATTGTCCGTGGTCATCGTATTGTGACATATCAAAAAGTTTTGCCGTATTTTCCACGTTAGCAGTATTCGGCATCTGTTGCATGACAATTGAATATGTATTCGGAGAAGAATTTGCGGAACCTGTTGATGCTGTAAATCCCCAACGGATATTATTGCTAGTTTTATTCATTTTATTCAAATTTATAGATCCAGAACTGGTATCTTTTGAAAAGTAACCTGTAGCAGTACCGTCACGATTTTGATCATTAAAATCAAATCTATATTTACCAATATTGGAACTATCAGTTGGTGGTGTGTAATGGAAGGTTATATGTTTCCATGATTGATTCACCGTTGCAGTAAATTCCGACCTTCCATATCCAGATAGTTCAAGGTTATACTTGCCACTACCTTCATCCGGTTTTACAAGGGAGGCAAAGTAATAATTTCCACCAAAAAATAACCCATAAGTCCCACTTTCAACAATATATGCATCTTTAGCACCGGGGTATCCCGCCAATATATGCTGTCCCTTAATATTTGAATTAGCATCAAAATAATCATCGATTCCACTTTGACCATACGTTGAGGCACCGGGTTTCTTATAGTTTTGTAAAGTATCCATTTCTACAGCAAAACTATTTTGAATGGCACCTGTATTAAATTCAGTAAAATCGGTAGATGAACTAGAAGTAAGTGCCGTGTGATCAACTGTACTACCCGACCAGACTCCCAAAGTTTCACCATATGAAGGCTTTCCTTTTCCTGTTCCTCCAACAGCGGTAGAAATTGCTGAGGCACCTCTTGAATCATCTTGCAAAACTAATGCCATTCCATCAGGAACCTTTTTGCTTGATATAGTCTTATCGTAATTAATTTTATCTACCCCGGGATCATCAGGATAATTATGGAAAACGTCGCCCAAATAAACCCAAGCCGAAATAGTTTGAGGTTTATCCAATCTAAAAGAGTTATATAACTTGGTTTGATTGGAATCACTGTATTTTTTACCCCAAAATGAACTAATTTGGCTTCTACCATTAGCCGAATTCAACATTTCAATAATATTAGTCGGATAATTAGTTATTAGTTTTGCATTATTAGGGGTTCCATCATAATCAGGGTGTTCAATCAGCCCATCTAATTTAAGTCCATCCGGAACATTTTGATAGACTTGTTCAGTTGTTGGTATCGCAGCTTCTGCTGTTGTTGTTAATTTAAGTAACCCACCTATAGCAGTTAAAAGAATCATCGTAAATAATATATATTTTAATTTGATGTTTTTCATTATTAATCCCTCACAATAATAGTAAAAAACTTTTCCCTACATATAATATACTGGATTATATTATGCAAATGATACTAAAAATTATAAATATTCATTATCTATTATGATATATGTCATTTTCTTGAAATTTTTTTATTAATTTAAGTAAATTATTTTTTTTGCTTAAACGGATTAAGAAGTTCACGCTACATTGACCTTTTTAGTAAAATTGATTCCGATTTGTTAATTTCTGATGATGAATTCGAATACGACTTGAACATCAATACAAAAGTATTGAAGTAAACGAAAAATAAAAAGAGCCCACCATATGATGAGCTCTTTTGTTACCTATTAAGCTTTAGGTTCAGCCACTTGATAATACTTCTCTGGTACTCGTTGCAATAATTGTGACAATTCTCCAATCGAAGTAATTGTCAATTTATGCATTGCACGTGAGGCAATTGTGTAAACCAATTGTTGTTCATCTTCATCAAATTTATCCTTTGAGGCATCCCACATAATGATCGCATCAAATTCCAATCCTTTGGCTAAGAATGATGGCAAGACAATTGTCCCAGTTGCTAAACGTTGATTTTCTGAACGAATTAACGTTGATTCAACACCTTGCGCCTTCAACAATTCATGCAATTTAGCTGCATCATCCAATGTTTTCGCGATAATAGCAGTCGTAAATTTACGTTCATCATTTTCTTTAAGTTGACCAATCACTTGTTGAATCGCCTCATCAACATTTTGTGACATTAACAGATTTGGCAAATCTCCGTCACGATTGAATGGTTCGATTCGTTGACCATTGGTCAAAATAGCCTTGGTAAAATCAGTGATTTGCTTAGTTGAACGATATGAGTGAACTAATTGAACAACTCTTGTTTCATCAGCATTGAAGAGGTTTTGGGCCTCTGATAGCAACGTTTGACTATTTTTCTTGGTGAAAATCGATTGATTCAAATCACCTAACATTGTGTAACGTGCTCTAGGAAACTTAAACTTCATATAAGCCAATTGGAACGGTGTATAATCTTGAATTTCATCAATAAAGACAAACTTCATATCCAACTCACCATGCTTACCTGTCACTAAATCGTACAAGTAAAGATATGGGCTCAAGTTATTCATTGAAATTTGTTTATCTTGGAATCCTTGGACAAAGTTATCAACGAATTGTTCCCATTGTTTATCAGTTATATCGTATTTACTCAAATCAACAATCTTTGGAACTGCCTTCAAAAAGTTTAAGTAGTTAGCAGCAACATTCAAGAAACGTAAGTGTTTGATATTTTTATAAACGCCTTGCAACATTGTTGTGACAATTTTACGAGCCAAAAATCTCTTCTCTTCGTCACCATTTTTAAATTCTTGATCAGCCGTATTGTACAAAGCTTGTAATTGTTCTTTACTCAAGTTTTCAATCTGTTCAGAAACCCAGTTTGAACGCATTTCGGCTCCAATTTTACGATGTAACAACTTGATCAAACGGTCAACTGTCGCATCCAAACGATTGCCCAAATTATATTGTGGACCGTAGCTGTAATAAAATTCTTGAATTTTTTCTTTAGGAATGAAAACTTTGCCTTGGAACTTAATATCCTTAAATGCAATTCCACTTTGACCAAGTAATTTACTATAGTTAGTCATAATCTTGAAAAATTCAATGTCAGAGACAAATTTACTAATATTCTTACTATCTGTATCGACAACCGTCTCAAATTGCTCTGACAAACTTTCCACATTCAAGTTTGGTAAACGACGTGCCAAAAATTGTTTGTATGTCATTTGAACCATATTTTGTTCACCCATTTCAGGCAAAACATTTTTAATATAGTCATTGAACAAGGAGTTTGGTGAGAACATGACAACTTGACTTGATGTCAAAGTTCCTCGATATCTATACAGTAAGAACGCGATTCTTTGTAAAATAGCTGATGTCTTACCAGATCCAGCAGCACCTTGAACAAACAAGAGTCGTGACTTAGTATCACGGATAATCTTATTTTGTTCACTCTGAATCGTCTTAACGATACCCTTCATATGAGTTGAAGATTTTCCATCCAAAACTTCCAAAAGCATTTGATCACCGATTGTCTCTTGGGTATCAAAATAAGCCTTGATTTTGCCGTCTTCAACTAGGAATTGACGTTTTAAGAATAAATCAACGGATTGTTCACCATCTGGTGTTTGGTATGTTACGTCACCTAATTTTCCATCGTAGTAAATAGAAGAAATCGGTGCGCGCCAATCATAAACTAAGAAATGATCAGCTTTATCAGTAAATGAACTCAAACCAATATAAACTGTTTCTTTCTTAGGTTCCCCTTTTTCTTGGAAATCCAAACGAGCAAAGAATGGTGTCTTTTCTAGTTTTTGAAGAATTCCCAAACGTTGTCTTGATTGTTGCCAACTATTATTTCTTTCGTCGAGCATTTGTTGTTGTTGATGAATGGACAAAGCCGCATCCATCGAAATTGAATCGCCATCCATTCCAATATGAATGTCATCAAAAGCATTATTGATAACTTTCAAATCTTCTTCAGCAACATCCATATGTGCTTGGAGACGACTTTCAGACTTCTTAATTTGAGCAACAACATCGTTTAAATGTGCTTGCTCTTTTTGTTTTTCGTCTACTTCATTAACTTTAGGTTTGTTTGTCATCATAATAACCTCTTAAATTTAAGTTATATAATGTTACCACTAAATTTTAGTGATTTCAAAGAAGACCAACCTATAATAATATCAATTAAAAAGCGAAATATAGTCGGATATCATTTATACGGTTGATAAAATAATCATTAATTAAATTATAAATAGTACCAATTTCTGACACAGCAAGCTTTTGGCTTCGAAAGAAATACAAATCAGTCCAATATTGGGCTGATTTAACCTTATTTCACTATTAAAAAGTCAACTTATTGGTTTATATACCGATTCATTTTTTATATAGATTTATATCGGATTATGAATTAAATAGTTGTTAGTAATAGTGTACATTATGTATACTATTTCATTTGCTTTTTTTTGAGGGGGAAAAACAATGGGACACCGTAAAAGATTAAATATATCGCTTATTTCTATTATTTCAATTGTTACTATTTTCATGTCTTTCAATTTTAAAACAGTCATTGCTGCGGACGCTGATTTGAGTTCTAAAGATCAAGAAACTGTCAATGCTGCTCCAACAGGATTATTAATGAGTAATTACTTCACTATTAAAGATCCTACTAATAACTCTTCTGATAGTTCATTTAGATTCAAGTCAAATTCAGCTTTTATTTCTGATAATAATAAAGTTTTAGTTTTGGCTCATGGAACTAAAACTAATAGTGCTGATAATACTGGAATGTTTGATGGTTCAGTTACAAATGCTACCGGCTCTTATGGCTCAGCCTGGTCTAACATGAGTACAGCTTTTTTTGATGCAAGTAAGCCTCAAACAATTTCTGCCTGGTTAAGTTTCGGTTCAGGTGGTGGTTCCGAGACAATTAATGGTCAAGGATTGGCACTTGTTCTCCAAAACAATCCTAATGGATCGACTCAAATGGGCGCTGGTCAACAAGGACTGGGTGTTTATGGATACGATAAAACTACCAAAAGTTCATTAATTAATTCTAGTGACGTTGCTAAAACGGCTATCCAAAATAGTATTGCACTTGAATTTGACACACAGCATCAAGAAATCATGACTGACTCGCCATATCCGCCAATTAAATATTCTGGTAGGGAAACCCTGTTAACTTCCGAAAACTACTCTATGAACGGTTTTGATACTAAAAATTCTAGCGTTTCTGCACCTAGCGGCTTTCCTGACAAGACATCATTGGGATCTGGGGGGGCTTTTGGACATATTGCTCTAACATATCCAGCTAATCCCAACACTTACTATGCAACCAATACTCAGTATGGACTTACAGGGGTCCCAACTGACACATCTTATCCATTTACAAAAGCATATTCCATGTTCCACATTCATCGTAGAGAAGCTGATTTAGCAGATGACACAGATCCAAATAAAAATCCTATTGTTTGGCATCATCTGACCTTCAAATGGATGCCTTCAGACGATTTAAAAACAGCAACAGTTTCTTATTCATATAATGACAAAGATATCGATGGATCAATCAACACTTCCTCAGATAGAACAGATGAAAACATTACTGTTGATATGGGTCAATTGGGAACAATCACAAAGGGAAGTAAAATTTACTGGGGATTTACAGGAGCAAATAATAATTTAAATAGTGAAGTTGCTAGCAAACTGGTGTCAGTTGAATCAATCCCAGATTTAGTTAACACTTCCGTTAAAACAACCCTTACTGACAAAACTCTTAACAAGGTTATGTATGATGATCCCGACAGTGGTTCAAGTAACGATGGCACCGACCGTAAGGTAGCCGCTGATGACGAATTAGAATTGGACTACAAGCTAACTTACGACAGTGGTCGTGAAGATTGGCAAGATATTGTCGCAAAAATCAAGTTGCCAAAGAATATCAAATATGACACAGCCAATAATAGTATTGGGACAATCAAATATGAGAATGGTGACTCAGAACCTATCCCATCCTCTGCCGTAACAACTGACGGAACAGAACTACAAACAATCAATTACCAATTTCTTCAAAATCTTGGTGACAAATCTGCCAAATCAAAAATAGCCGATATCATCATCAACGGTGTCGCCGTAAATGACACTAAGGCCGACATTGCCGTTGAGAATCAACCAGCTGTTTTCACAGGTTCTAATGATATTTCATCAACCAGTACCCCTGATTTCACAATTATGTATAAAAAAGATTGGAAATTAAATTTAACTAATAAAATGTCTGATCCAATTACATTAATCTATCAACAAGACAATGCCACATTAAATTTGGATACAAATCTTGATTACACTGGTAAAACTAGTCCTAACTTTGCTGCCAACGACAAGATTCATTACCAAATTAGTTTGGAAGGTCATAACTTTACTTATGACGTTACTGTTCCAGCTGATAGTGCAAGTCTAAGCAATGAAATTCCCCTTCGGAAGATCATTGAAGATGCCGGAATAGATTTCTGGTCTCTTTTCCCAAATAATGAAACGCAACAGGTAACGATTACTGCCTCTGACAATGATGGTATTACTTCTAACAGCGCCACTTACAACGTTCAAGTCGAACCTAATCATCTTTTACAAATGAATGCTGATGAATATTTACAATTCCAGACTATTAATTATGTATCTCTGAAGGATTACATTAAACGAGCTAACGACTACGATATTACAGTAACTAGCTATCGTAATCCTTGGAAATTGCAAGTTTCAGCTTCCGAATTAACTAATGGTGATGCTAAATTCAACGGTGTTTTGGTCAACAAGAGTTCCGACAACACTACTGTTTTGACAAACAATCCTGCGGTCATTGCTTCAGATGCCAATTCATACGATAAGGAAACGACAACTTCCATTGCTAATCTCAATAATTGGACAGCTGACACAGGTTTGCTTTTGAAAAACTATGGTCTATCTAGTTCCAAACAATATAGCGGAACTTTAACTTGGACTATCATGGATTATAACGATAGTTTGTAATAACTTTAATCTTTAGCTTTATAACTTAAATGATAAAACCCAGCCACGAAGACTAGTCCACCAACAATGTTTCCCAGAAATACTGGCACAAAGTTTTGGAAGAACAAGCCCCAAGTGCTTCCACCCTCAAAAATAGCGACCGGAATAATGAAACAGTTGGCAATACTATGTTGGAATCCAACTGCCACGAAAATCATAATTGGGAACCAAATACCCAAGATTTTTCCGGCAGCATCTTTGGCACCAAACGATAGCCAAACTGCTAAACCAACTAGCCAATTACAACCAACCCCTGAGACAAAAGCTGACCAAAAACTGGCTCCTGTTTTACCAGCGGCAATGTTGATCACTGCTTGTTGAAATGGTGCAGCATGCGTTAAACCAACCACATGTCCAAAGAAGTAGGCAACAAAAACAGCCCCTATAAAATTGAATAACGTGATGATAAACAAGTTCTTAGCATAATCAAGCCAGTTAGCCTTCTTAGAGAAAATCGAAGTTCCCACGGCCATCATATTACCAGTTGCTAGCTCACCCCCAGCTAAAAGAATGGCAATCAGCCCAATCGGAAAGACTGCCCCTCCAACTAAAGCCTTCACACTTGCCAAATCGTTCGGAATTGAAGCCGTCACGCGGACATAAGCTAAAAAGCCGATGGAAATCATTGCCCCACCAATGAATCCCAAAATCATCTTCGCAATCAAAGTCTTCTTCAGTTTATTGACCCCGGCGGTAATACTCTTTTGCAGAATTTCTTCTGGAGTAAACATATTTTAATCTCCCATATACACCATTTAGTGTAATTAAAATATCATCAATTACCGAACATATCAATTAGATTTAACAAAATCATACGGATAACACGTATCCATAAAAATAACGCAGATTAATTATAATCTGCGTTATTTTTGTTTTAAGATTTTTCACTTGAATCAACCCAAGAAAACATCCCTTTAATCCATTTCCAAGAATTGCTCCAAGATAATGTAGCTAGAATCAAGAATGCTGGTAAATACTGAATCAAATACCGGCTACGGCCACCTTCAAATAGTAGCAAGAAGATGAACCCACCAATAATTGTTAATCGTAACATTTGAATCAACTTCCGATTATCTTTCCAATTGAAAGCAATCGTCGCTAACAAAAAGACCCACCAAACTTGGGCAATATAACGAAAATCTCCTAAATTTGTTCCGTACAAGTAGAAGAAGTTCCGCATTTTACCTGCAAATCCCTTATGCGACGGTTTCGTATTACCTCTAATAAAGTGCCCTTCTTTGATCCAAGCAAAGGTTCCGTCAGTTGTATTGTTCGCATGTTTTTTAAAGAGGAATTTAATGTATCCAACAAAGCCCATTTTTTTCAAACGTTTAATCAACATTTTCTTTGAATAATCTACTTGAGCTTGTTTATTAGGCAACTTTGCCATCATTAACGCATCTTTGGCATTATAACCACCATCACCAGAAGCACCCATACTCATAAAATGAATTGGTGGAATTGCACGAGAAGTATTAACAACAATATATTTTTGATGATCAATAGCATAATTAGTAATGGAATATGTTGGAACCATTCCAATGATAACAATTAAAAGAAAAATAAATTCATTAACTAATTTTTCTTTTGAAAATTTTCCTTTGAAAAGATATAAAAATTCAATCAAAATTATGGCAATAACTCCAACAATAGCTGAAGGTTTCATAAAATATGCTAAAACAATGGACACACCACATAATAAAGCAATCGGAATTTTCCAACCCCAAGCAAATTTTCCATATCTGAGTAAAACATATAGCAGAGTATACAACGAAACTAGTGGTAATACCCACGCATCAGTATACGGGACAATAATCATCGGAAACAGCATTAGCCATAACGCATGAATATACATTGCCAAAGGAATTTTTTTATGATTAATAATCTCTATACAAAGAATATTAAATAAGGCTGAAAGATCAACTAGAAATACCGTTATAAAATCAAACAACAGCCAGGATTTGCTGTGAAAAAAGAGTGCTAATTGATGCATCAACAACATAATCGGCATATTGTTTGGATTCAATGAATAATATCCTCTAGTTTCAGGATCAGTTGTATTGTACAGTGCGTTATGCAAAGCTCCCGGGTCAAATCCAATAGCTGGATGCATATTCCAAACAAAAATAATTTGAACGACAACAGCTAAGCCAAGCGTGATGCTAGCGGTAATCCACTGTCGATCAACGAACCAAAATTTCAATAAATCTGACCATGAGTTATACGTATAAAAAGTCACTAATAAAATAACGGTCAAAATGATGAACATCGTCGTATAAAACGTTGTTCCTGCTCCCGTTATACTATTGTCACCTAAAATCAAATTGGGTGAAGTGATGGCAAAATAAAATGTTAGTAAAAACAAGAAGTAAAACAAATATTTAACTAGTTTACTCCCAAATCTAAAAAACTTTTCTTTCATCCTCATCACCTATTACTTTAAAGTTATGCAATAAAATCTCGTTGGTGATTCACCAATTTCCAAACGTGTCAAAATGGCATTATTTTTCCGCAATAATTCTGTGATAACTTGGAAAAAATACGTCGTCAAGTTTTCCAATGTTGGATTAACATGATCAAATGGTGGTACTTCATTCAAAAACTTACCAGAAATACGTGAGGAAACTTCCTTCAATTCATTTTCAATCTGATTGAACGGCACCATCTGATTATCATTGACGTGAATCTCACAAATAACAGCCCACGTATGCATGTGTTCCTTACCCATGCCACCTTCCCAACGGACAGCGTGACTGGCATTAATATATGATGTTAATTTATAAGTACTGTATGTTTCAAAACCATTTATATTCAATTTCGATTCCTCTCTAAATTCCGAACATCGCCTTTCACAACTTTAACGGCGTTGTTAGACTCATCCTTAAAACTCAACGAATTCCATTGCTCATTGCCAGAAACATTGAGTGAACCAATCAATCTGAACCACGAACAAATAAAGTTGTACATTGGCAACGTTAATGCGACCCAAGAAAGTTTGGCGTAAAATCGTTCTTCATTTTCAAACCGTTTCAACAACATTCTCACGCAGGCATAATTCAGCATTGAAACCATGACGTACAAAAGATAAATAATGACATACGACATCCCTAAAATAACCGGCGAATAGCGCAAAAATAGTAAAACGAAACTGGCAAACAACCAAATCATCTTAGGAAAAATAAACGTATGGTCAATCAACATCCGTCTAACTAAAAAGTTAGTAAAGAAGTTCTTTAGACTGGCATCATTTTTCATATATGACTTAGCGACTTCCAATTCACCACGTTGCCAACGCTGTCTTTGACGATACAATTCATCTAAACCACTAATCGGTTCAATATAAAAAATAGCATCCGTACAAATCAAAACTTTTTTCTTCAAACGATCCCGAATTTGGAATGTCATTTCCGTATCTTCACCCAAAGTTTTCGTATCGTACATAAAAGTTTTCATAATCGTCGACTTGCGAAAGGCCGAGAAGGCTCCTGACATGGTAAACAATTGGTCATTGTATGACTCAATAACTCGACCTGATAGAAATGCTTGAGCATACTCGAAATACTCATTTTTCCGTAATAGTCGTAGTGGGAACTTTTTCGTCCGTTTGACCATATCTTTGCGTGGCAAAATTGTACCTGTTAATGCCGAAATATCTAAATTGTTTTCAAACTTCAACACGACATTCATTAAAGCGTGTTCTTCAAGGGTCCCATCACTATCAATATTAATAATGTAAGTCCCGATTGACTGATAAATTGATGCATTTAAAGCATTAGCTTTACCCTTTTTGGTTTTGATCAACTGCATATTCAAACCAAAATCAGTCTGGGCTCGAGCAAATTCACCAAAGCTGTTATCCGTACTTTGATTATCAGCTAAAATAACTTGAATCAAATTGCTTGGATAGGTTGATTCCTTAATTGATTTAACACAGTTATAAAGCGTATCTTCTGAATTATAAACTGGAACAATTACCGTAATAAAAGGTAATTTCATTGGTACGGGTTCGGCAACCGGATGTCTATTTTTGAACATCAAAATAAACGCTGAGATAAATGCAGGAACTATCTCAACAATGATTGGAATCAAGATCCAGGTTAACCAAAATCCCATTTGCCTGACTGTTAGATACCAAAAATATCTCATGCTCGATTTATTCTTTCTTTAAAAATTTTATATACTCCTTGGGATAGTCGAGAATATGTGAAGACATTGTAATAAAGTGTAATAACCAGTAGATAAAAAACAATTCGGCCCAAAATCGAGTGTGCCAAATAAAAGAGACCGGCGCCTCCGAAATGAACCATGACGATAACCAGCATCAAACGTAAGACGTTAGATAAGTAAATCCAAAGCATTCCTAGCAACAAATAGAAAACTTTTTCCTTCCGTGAATAGGTCGGATAAAAAGTTAACAAACCGACATAAGCCATCGTCTCAATGATGCCGGAACACTCATAATCTATTTGCATCGTAACTGGCGACACATTGTTAACAATATAAACTAGACCATATTTCGGATAAATCTGGCTCATATGGCCCAACTTAGTTAGACCCGCCACTCCATCAATGACTGCATGGGTAAAAAACCATATCCAATATGGTGTACTCATAGCCATTAAAATGAAGAAAAAACCGACACTACCGACGATAAAAGAAAATGCCGTCAGTTTAGCTCTTTTTAGAACTGACAGCATATATATCCAAATGATAATGCCGAATAGCAAAATACTATTCATGCAGCGACTTCCTTAATTCGTTTATCTTGGGCATTTTAACAACTGCTAATAAAGCAATTGCAAAGCCACTAATTGCCAATACAACAGGGCCGGTACTTCCACCCATAACGTGCAAAGTTTGGTCACCTAATGTCTTATTGGTCATTGTTATTTCTTGTGATGTTGTTCCTGTGATACCTAGTTCTGATAATGGCATCTTAAATTCAAGCTCATCAGTATATCCATGTACAACTCTCTTATCAACACTTGTCGGAACTTTATTAACATAGGCTTCAGTCTCTGTAGAAGCCTTATTTACACGACCCTGATTATTAGCATCATCTTCCCAGATTTGAAATCTAACTTTCTGCGGTTTATTTTCTTGGAGATCACCCAAATCAATCATTCTCAAAGAAAATTGTCTATCACCAACTGTCATTTCATACCCTGCCGTTTGCATATCCCTATATCCATTACCGTGTTCCGGAGACATATCCAAATAGAAATAAATATTATTTTGATCAGCTAATAAAGATTCATGTTTAACATTGTAATCATCGGTTCCTGATGTGATGTCAGTAATTGGCTTATCTTTCCAATCATCAAAATTACCATCAATTTTGATACCTGATGTATTATTTGCTGGATTGCTTGTAACAGCAGCCTGAACATTTGTCGTCACGCTAAAAGATGCTAATCCTAATAGAACTAACATTGCTAAAATTATTTTTTTCATGCAATCCCCTCTCTTCAATTCCATTATATCATCATGAAATAGACATAATATGACTAATGTATACACATTTGTCCATTAAAGAGAAGACAGCATAATAATAACAATTTTCAAAAATGGCAATAATTTATAATTATTTTTTATTTATTTGGCAAACTTTTTTCTTAATTTTGGTACTGTGAAGAGACTTAGTACCGCTATCCCAAAACCAACACTTGCTAACACAACTGGTCCCGTGCTGGCACCTTTTGCATGGACAACCTGGGATCCTAGAATTGGCGTTGCCATTGAAATATCCTGATCCGTAAATTGAGTTGCATGTAAATCAGAATATGTCATTTTTGCTTCCATTGCTGAATAACTTTTACCATTTTTTTCATAAGTAGTTATGATGGCTGGAGAATGTACCATATTATATTCACCCATGGTTGAATCTTGTAACATGACTTTTTTACTAGCATTCTTTGGCAAATCCCATGCGTTTTTAATATTGATATCGTGCATTTTACCTCCAACTGTCAACTCATAACTGTTAACTTGCATTGGATAATTATCTTGACCTGATTTTGACATAGTAATGTAGTAATAAATATACTTACCATCAGTTAGCAGCGATTCCTGCTTGACCGGATCACTATTCCAAGGGTTATGAATATCAACCTTAGGTTTATCTTTCCAGTCATCAAAATTTCCATCAATCGTGATGCCAAATTTATTCGTATCATCAGCTTTCACAACTGTAGTCATCCCCGTACTGACAATTCCTAAAGCAATGAGTATTGCGAAAAATATTTTGCGCATCGTATCCTCCTTCTTAACTAAAATATATCTATACCAATTATAGTCTCTATATGACGATTTATTAATATATTTATGTTTAAAGTAACATATTTCCTTAATAAAACAAATGGCTTTTTGTTTGCCGCCTCCGGGAGCACGACGATGGAGTCTGCTGTGAGACTGGTCCGAGCCAAGATCTCGTACCTCGGTTTTGAACTTCGCACAAATCGCGAATTTCAAAACACGTCTTGTGCTGTAAGGACGAAACGTCCTAACACCACTGTCACTGCTGACTCCATCGTCGTACTCCCTCCGGCTAATTTATCTTTTGAATATTTTTTATTCATTCATAAGTCATATTCAAGAAATTTATCGTACAAAAAAATCCCTGGAATTCCAGGGATTTTTTTATTTGATTTTTTTGATAATTCATTAACTGAAAAATTATATTAGCGACGGTTCTGAAACGAGCTACGGTGGGGCGGTTAGCTCCCTATCTTTAATCAATCATCATCAATCGATCTGCGTCTAAGATTTTAAATTTATTATTGGTGATTTTTTCAATCATGCCTTGTTTATCCAAGGATGTTAATTTCCGACTGATTGTTTCGGGCGTCGTCCCCAAATACGTTGCGATATCTTTCTTTTTAAGTGGAAGGGTGAACACATCGTCATCTAAGCCAGCACTTGTTTCCAAAAGATAATTTGCCAACCTACTTTCGACACTTGCTGTAGTGACCTCGGTTGTCTGTTGCTCAAGTTGGCCTACTCGACGTCCCAAGGCATTAACCATATTGACGGCTAGTTCTGGTGTCTCTTGCATCAACTTTTGGAAATCACTTCGGGTTATCTGACAAACGGCGGTGTCCATTAAAGCTTGGGCAAAACTGTTGTGATCTGAGTTTGCGAACAAGGCTGCTTCGCCATCGAAGTCCCCTGTTTGTAAAATCCGGAGCATCTGCTCTTTGCCATTGGCAGACATTTGGAAAACTTTTGCCTGACCATGCGCGACGATAATTAGTGAATCAGCTGCATCGCCCGCGGAAAATAGGTATTCTCCATTTTTATAGTGATGGTGAGTCACCAACGTTGCGATGGTCTTTTTATCAGCCTTTGATAAATTTTCAAAGATCGAAACTAACTCCACACAATCTTCTGCAGTATGGTCATGCGCTAATTTTGCCATTAATTATTGCTCCTTAATCGAAATCTTCATCGTCTTCCTCTTCAAAACCTTCATGAGCACTCTTGCCTAATAAAGCTTGATAGATTCTGATTTGGTGGTTATTGAAACCTAATAGTTGAACTAAAATTTGAGCCATAAATGGACGATCTTCATTTTCAGCTAACTTGATAGCACGTGTCACAAACATATTGTCGGTACTGAAGTCATCAACAACTGTTTGAAGCATTTCCTCGGCACTCAAGTATTTGTTCTTACCATCTTCACTAATCATTGCATAGTCAGAATATTCTTTAACTGTTGAAGGAGGAAGTTCACCCTCGTCCAGTAATTCATCGGCTATCTTATCATACCAAGCGTTGTTCTCGTCAACTGTTTGATTTAAAACTGCTTTGTAATTCTCGGCGTTAGCGCCCTTAATGAACCATTTTAATTGGTGTAATTTAATATTTAATAGGAAATGATTGGAAACAATATGTCCAGTCATTGCACCAGCAGTTGGTTTGTGGTGATCTGCATCAGCTTGTTTTTGTTCAGCTGCAAATTTTTCATCGATTGTTAATTCAGTCATTAGGCAAGCTCCTTAACTTTAACTTTTAATACTTCGTATCCTAAATCAGTAATTACTTGAGCCAAATCATCAGCGGAAGTTTTGCTTTCATCAAAATCAGCTCTAACCTTACCTGCGTTGAAGAGAACCTTAACGTTAGAAACGCCATCTTGATTTTCAACGGCCTTTTGAATCTTAGTCATACATGATGGGCATGTTAATTCACCTAATTGTAAAATTGCTTTTGCCATAATTGATTCCTCCATATTTCTTAATTCTTCGCGGTGAAGTTTCTAATACCCACGAGCTGTAAATGTTTTAAGTATCCTCCACGCTTTATTCATAGAGAATATCGGATGTAAAATTTCATTTATTCTATCAAAATCAACGAATTATTTAGCCGGAAGGAGTGAGAAATTTATGCTGCTGTGCAGGTGGCGTTAGAGCTTTAGCTCTTACACCACGGGACGAGTTTTGAAATTTGCGGTTTGTGCAAAGTTCAAAATCGAGACTGGAGACCTTGGCTCCAGTCGGTCCCCACAGCAGCAATAAATTTCTCACTCCTGGAGGCGGCATTTTTAAAACACTTACAGCTCGCGAGCAATTAGAAAATCACTCGCTCAACTAACTTACAAATACTATCTTACTTAGTTTGCTGTTTTGAGAACTTGATTTGAATCAAGTTTTACAGGTTTATTTTTAATTAATCTCATCGCATTAAAGATAACGACTAAGATACTAATTTCATGGACGAACATTCCACTACCCATATGGATAACTCCAACAATCAAACCTAAGAGTAGTAATGCGACAGTCCCAACAGCGATAAAGATATTTTCTTTCGTATTAGCAACAGTCTTCTTAGCTAGAACATAAGCATGTGCTAAAGCGTCGAAACTTGATTTAACTAAAATAATATCGGCTGTTTCAATCGCAACATCAGTCCCAGTACCCATTCCGATACCAATATCAGCTGTAGCAAGTGATGGACTATCATTAATACCATCACCAACGAAGGCTACGGTACTACCTTGTTCTTGGAACTTCTTAACAAAGGTTACTTTATCTTCAGGAAGCAATTCAGCGTGAACCTCATCAATTGGCAATCTGTCGGCAACACGTTGGGCAGCAACTTTATTATCACCAGTCAACATTACGATTCTCTTCAAACCAGCATCTTTCAAAGCTTGAAGACCTTCACGAGCATCAGATCTAAGTTGGTCATTCACACCAACAACTAATTGTAATTCTTGATTGATTGCCATTAAAACGACGGAATCTCCATCATTCATTCGGCCATCAATTGCTTGTCTTTGTTCAGCAGAAATTTTTACATCGTTGGCTTTCATCAAACGTTCATTACCAACTAAAATCTTAAAGTCATTATTTTGACCAACTAATCCTTGGCCTTTAACAGTATCTAATTCAGGTAGTGCAGGTGTTTCCGTAATATCCTGATCAGTCGCATATTTCACAATTGCTTGGCCTAGTGGATGATCCGAAGTTTTTTCCACAGCGGCTAGTAAAGCGAGGTTCTTTTGCTTGTCACCAAAGTTATCCACATCCGTAACACTCATTTTACCGGTTGTTAATGTACCAGTTTTATCAAGGACTAAAGTATCCACATGTGAAAAACTATTAACGGCATTGCCACCTTTCATCAAAATACCATTTTTTGCACCATTACCAATTCCGGCAACGTTTGAAACAGGAGCACCGATAACCAAAGCACCAGGGCATCCAAGAACTAAAACAGTGATAGCTAATGGGAAATCACGGGTAATTGCCCAAACCAGAATCCCGATAATTAAAACAGCAGGCGTGTAATATGTAGCAAATTTATCAATAAAACGAGCGGCAGGTGATTGACTATCTTGAGCTTCTTCAACAAGTTCGATGATTTTACCAAAAGTTGTATCTTCACCAACGGAAGTTGTTTCAACGGTAATTGTTCCGTTATCAGTTAAGGAACCAGCGAAAACTTTGTCACCGATACTTTTTTTAACAGGTGTTGACTCACCAGTAATTGAAGCTTCATTCATATATCCAGTTCCGTCAATAATCTTGCCATCGACTGGAATTTGGCCACCTGGTTTAACTAAAACATGGTCACCTTCATCCAAATCGTCAACGTCAACAGTCTCAGTTTTACCATCTTCATCAACTAATTCAGCAGTCGTTGGAGCCATCTTAGTCAAACTCTTAACCGAAGAACGAGTCTTTTCCAAAGTCTTTTGTTCCAAATAATTACCGAAGAGAAATAGGAAAGTTACAACAGCGGATTCCTCATATTCCCCGATAATAAAAGCACCGATAACCGCAATCGTTACCAACAATTCAATACTGATAACTTTATTTTGCAATGCAGTAAAGGCGTGTAGAGCTACCGGAATAGCCCCAAGAATACTGGCAAGGATCATAAAGACCGTTGCGGCAGTTTCAATTTTCAAAACGTAACCCGAAAGTAAACTGAGTACAATCAGAATTGCGATTGAAGCAGTGATTTTATTTTGATGTTTCGTAATCCATACGTTTAATTTTGTCATTTTGCTTACCTCTCTTAACTTACAAGACATATTCTAAAGGGATTGGCTTGATAAGAACTTGATGCTAATCAAGTTTCCAAAAAGTTTTGGTTTTTTTATATATGCCGCCACCGGGAGTGAGCCACGAAGCCTGCTGTGGGACCGGTTCGAGCCAAGGTCTCGAACCTCGATTTTAAGCCTTGCAAAAACCGCAAGTCTTAAAATAAGTCCTCATGTAAGGACTAAAGTCCTAACATAACTGTCACTGCTGGCTTCGTTGCTCACTCCCGATGGCTAGTTTATTNCTGTCACTGCTGGCTTCGTTGCTCACTCCCGATGGCTAGTTTATTTTGGGTTGATAATTACTCTAAATAGGCAGTGTATTTTTAGAGATGAGTTCAAAATCAAAATAAAAATCCTTCTATAATTAACCAGATGTTTTTCATCTAATTAACTTATAGAAGGATTATTTCATTTCAAAATAGTCTTCAAGTCTCGGTAATCTAACATTTGAACTAAAAACAACAAATAAACTAGCCGGAAGG
>NZ_AZFV01000060.1 GCF_001435815.1 Companilactobacillus nantensis DSM 16982
GTCCCCATAGCGACCTAAATTTCCTGCTTCTGGAGGTGGCCTATCAACATTTGCACAGCATATTTAAAAGCACAAAAAAAGACAAGATAGAAGTTATCTACCTTGTCTTATTAATTACTAATTATTTTTCAAGATTTGTTCTGATCTTAAATGACTTTTTGCTACGACCATTACGTTTGTTGTCATGTTCGCGGCGTTTGCCACCTTTATCATCATGGTTACGGCCACCATCACGACGATCATTGCGACGTCTGTTACCACCACGGTGATCACCGTTGCTACGGCCTCCACTACGACGGCCATGGCCCGAACGGCTATGACTAACTTTTCTTGATGGAAGTGGTCTTTCAGGAGCAATCTTAACAGGAACACTTTCAGCATCCTTGATTGATTCACTCAAGAAGATACGAGCAATATTATCAGCAGAATATTCTGACAACAATTCTTCAACTGCATCGTTGAAACGATCCAAGTGCTTGTCATGTGCCAAAGTATCCTTGATATCTTGTTTAACAGATTCAAGTTGACCTTTAAGAACTTCATTATCAGTTGGTGGAGCTAATGGTTCCATACGCTTCTTTGTTAGGTTTTCGATTGTACGTAAGTAACCCATTTCGTTTGGTGTAACGAAAGTTACTGACACACCAGAATGTCCGGCACGACCAGTACGACCAATACGGTGAACATAACTATCAGGATCTTGAGGAATATCATAGTTGTAAACATGTGATACACCAGAAATATCCAAACCACGAGCAGCAACGTCAGTTGCAACAAGGAAGTCTAGCTTACCGGCTTTAAACTTACGTAAAACGCTAGTTCTCTTATCTTGTGATAAGTCACCGTGAATTCCTTCAGCATTGTAACCACGAGCTTGTAAACCACGTGTTAATTCATCAACACGACGCTTTGTACGTCCGAAAATCAATGCAAGCTCTGGAGCTTGAACATCGAAGAGACGTGTCATCAAGTCGAATTTTTCAAATTCCTTGGCTTTAACAAAGTATTGTTCGATCTTATCAGCAGTCAATTCCTTTGACTTAATCTTAACAATCTTTGGTTCAGTCATGAACTTGTCAGCAATCTTCATGATTGGCTTAGGCATTGTTGCAGAGAACAACAATGTTTGGTGCTTGTTAGGAACGTTTGACAAGATACTTTCGATATCTTCAACGAATCCCATATCCAACATTTCGTCGGCTTCATCAAGCACAACTGTCTTAACGTTGTGCAACTTCAAAGTGTGACGGTTGATATGGTCAAGCATACGACCAGGTGTACCGACAATAATTTGAGGATGACTCTTCAAAGCACGGATTTGGCGTCTGATGTCAGAACCACCATAAACACTTTGAACTTTAACCTTCTTTTTACTACCTAAACGGAATAATTCTTCTTGTGTTTGGATAGCTAATTCTCTAGTTGGTGAGATAATCAATGCTTGAATATCACTTGATTGAGTATCAACGGCATTTAGCAATGGTAAGCCAAAGGCTGCCGTCTTACCTGTACCAGTTTGAGCTTGTCCGATGACGTCATCGCCACTCATAACTAGCGGAATAGTTTGAGCTTGAATAGGTGTAGTTTCTTCAAAACCGGCTTCGTCTACGGCACTCAATAATCTGGGATCTAAATCTAATTCTTTAAATTTCACAAATGTCCTCCATTTTTTAAAACGCGATAAATAACAATTTGACAATTTGACTACTTTACCACGTTTTATACACAAACTCAAATGACAACTTCTACATTAATTCATGTAAAACGTTTTCTAAGTGGATTCCATGACTCGCTTTTAACAAGACGGTGTCATCTGGTTTTAATTCTTTTTCTAAATCTTTGGTTAAATCAGTTAGTTGATCTTTGTCATACCAAAGCAGACTTGTGTCATCATACTTAGCGCTTAATTTATCGCGTAAATATTTCATATCTGGGCCAACTAAATAAACTTTTGCAAAGTTTGCTGGATCAATGTGACTTGCTAATGATTCATGTAAGGACTTGGAAGCATCACCGAGTTCTAACATATCACCTAAAACAATCACTTTACGGCCAGCAGTTTTAATTGCTTTGAGACTGTGCAAAACTTCAATTGCTGCTGTGGGGTTAGAGTTATACACATCACTCAAAATATCAGCGCCATTTTTGTCCTTGCGCCATTCAGTTCGATTTTCAGTTACAAATAATTCACGCAATGCTTGTTGCATCGCTTCTGGTTTAATATGTGAAGCCTGACCAACTAGTAAAGCTGCCAAGGCATTATTCACGTTATACTCACCCATCATTGGGATTTCAAATTTAATTTCTGGCCATTGATTGGTGATAAAACTTGTCGTTGTCTTTCCGGCTTCGATCTTGGTTGCATATAAATCATTACTATTGTGACTTCCAAAAGTCAATTTATCTTGCTCGACATTTTTAGCACGTTCCAATAATAATGGTTCATCGCCGTTATAAATGAAGCTTCCGTCTTCATGCAAGTGATCGGTAATCTCCATTTTGGCATCTGCAATTTTATCTCTTGTACCAAAGAATTCGATGTGTGCCTCACCAATCATAGTAATTACTGAAATATCAGGGTTGGCAATACTGCTCAAATGATTGATTTGACCAGGACGATCCATTCCCATTTCAATAACCAACACTTCTGTATTAGTTGGCATGTTCAAGATTGTAAAAGGTACACCAATTTCATTATTGAAATTTTGTGGTGTTTTAGCAACATTATTGCTGGTACTCAAAACCTTAGCAATCATATCTTTAGTAGTAGTTTTCCCGTTGCTACCTGTCACAGCAACAACTTGCGGATTAACTTTGTTCAAATAATACTTGGCTAATGTTTCAAAAGCGATCGAAACATTCTTAACGACAACATAAGGTATCTTGTCATTAGGAATATCATGATCACTTTGCCAAATTGTCGCGCTTACCCCATGTTCAATTGCGCTGTCGATAAATTCATGTCCATCACGGTCACCTTGTAATGGAAAGAACAAATCGCCTTGTTTGGCCTTACGACTATCGAAGCAAACGCCAGTAATCTCAACGTCAGCAATCGAGTCGCTTTGAATTTTTAGTGCAGAGTAGACTTCCCTTAACTTCATTTTCATGAATAAACTTCCTCAATTATAAAAAATTAAATTTGTCAGATATAAACAAAAAAAGAGTATACTAAGATACTTAGAAAGGATTTGATGTATATGACATCTAATACAGATGATACTGCTGAGCCGAATAATTATTGGAAAAGAAATCTAATAGTTCTCTGGTTCAGTACTTTTGTATCTGGTATTGGCTTCAGTATGATAACACCCTTTATGCCATTATACATTAACCAGTTAGGTAATTTCACAAAAAGTCAGCTCGTCATTTGGAATGGTATTGCCTTTTCATCGACCTTCTTGGTCATGGCAATCATCTCTCCAATTTGGGGCAAAATAGCTGACCGACGCGGCCGTAAACTAATGCTCATTCGGGCATCGCTTGGTATGGCCGTGGTAATTTTCCTACAAGCTTTTGTCACTGCTCCTTGGCAACTAGTTGTCCTAAGACTCCTACAAGGTGTCTTCTCAGGGTTCGTTAGTAATTCTAACACCTTGATTGCTTCAACTGCGCCAAGATCAGAAAGTGGTAAAGCTTTAGGAACCCTCAATACCGGTGTAATTTCCGGTACTCTGTTGGGACCGCTGGTCGGTGGTGTTATTGCTCAATACTTCGGTTATCGGATTCCTTTTATGTTAACCGGGTCATTACTATTTATAGCTTTTATTCTCGTTACGATTTTCATCAAGGAAGATTTCAAACCTGTTCCCAAAGGTCAGGAAGAATCAACGAAAGAAATTTTCCACAAGTTGAAAAATCCTAATTTAATTTTGGCTATGTTTGTTACAACATTGATCATTCAAGCTTCTAATAACTCGATCAACCCGATTATCAGTTTGTACGTTAAACAACTGATGCACAATTCGAGTCAGGTCACATTAGTCGCTGGTGTCGTCGCAGCCATGCCGGGTATCGCCAATATTATTGCTGCACCAAGATTTGGTGCTCTAGGTGATAAAATTGGGACTGGGAAAATTCTAATTGGTGGTTTAATTTTCGCCGTTTTAGTTTATATTCCGCAAGCCTTTGTTACCAACGTTTGGCAGTTAGCTGCCTTGAGATTCTTAGTTGGTATTTCCGATGCCTGTTTGGTTCCGCAAGTACAAACAATTTTAGCCAAATACACTGATCCAAAATATACTGGACGGATCTTCGGTTATAACCAGTCCTTCCAGTCAGTTGGTAATGTCTGTGGACCATTGCTTGGTTCTTCAATTTCAGGCGTTTTAAGCTATTCCGCAGTCTTTCTAAGTACTAGCGTTTTAGCTATGATCAACTTCGTTTGGGTCTTTACACATTTGAAGCCAAAGAATACGAAAGCAAAAAAATAAGCCATCCGAACGGATGACTTTTTTTATTTGTTTGCCAAACCATATTTCTTGTTGAAACGATCGATACGTCCATCTGCTTGAGCAAACTTTTGTTTACCAGTATAGAAAGGATGTGAATCTGATGAAATTTCAACACGAATCAATGGATAATCTGTACCTTCATAATCAGTTGTTTCTTTTGAGTTCATTGTTGAACCAGCTAAGAACTTCTTACCTGTTGATGAATCCATAAATACAACTTGACGATACTCTGGATGAATTCCTTGTTTCATTCTATGTCGCTCCTTTGCCATAAATCCTTAACGGAAATATAGATTATATTAACTAACAGTGTTTAATATTATCATGAGTTGTGCAAATATTCAATACTATTCTTTATATGCCGCCTCCGAGAACCAGAAATTTTTGGCTGCTGTGGGG
>NZ_AZFV01000061.1 GCF_001435815.1 Companilactobacillus nantensis DSM 16982
AGCGCCCATGCCGGGCGCACATATAAAAAAAGCAATGTTTTCAATAAGAAACATTGCTTTAAAAAGGAATAAATTATTGTCCGTAATTTCTCCAAGTTTTTTTGGCACAAACGAAATTATCCCTTAAATAGTATCGTTCCTTTTGTGCAAGATTATAGTAACAAAGACGGATAATTTTTGAAAGCAAAAATAGCTCTTTTTTTAATTTAATTTTTTATCATAATTTGATTATCATATAAATATATGATTTTATTTTATCGATATTTAGTTACGCATTTCTCTATTAGAAGTTCAATCCTTAGATTTATAATTAACCAATGAACTTTTAGGAGGCAAGAAAATGAATCGAAAAAGAATTGCTTTATTAACTGGTCTAACACTTTTAGCTGGTGCCGTCGTTAATACAACTAATCCTTTGCGAAACGCCGTTAAAAACGATGCTGAGGCGGCACAAATCAAAACTAACTTAAAACCTAATTCCAAGTACCCAGACATTGCTAAAAAATTGGATCTCACTTCAATGGAACAATACAGTAGTGTCAATTTATTTATGAATGTGACACTGAAAGATTTCTATGTCAAAGAATCGTCAATCGATAACTACGGACAATCACACCTCTTATTAGCCCCTTTGAAAACCAGTGATCAATATTTTCTGGTCGTCACCAAATCTGCGAAAACCATTAAAAAGAACGATATGATTACAGTTCAAGGCTTTATGAATGGCAAAACAAGGATTGATAATGCTCAAATTGCTGCAGGATTAAATCAGAAATATCTTAATAAGAAAGTTGTTTCATTAATTGCAGACAATCTTTCCCTTTAAATACCATCATTTCATTAAGAAAATGAAATTTAAAATATACCCGAAAAGTACGGAAATATTCTAAAAAATATCAAAAGTTTACGTCCATCTGCTAAAAATTATAAATCTAAAAGAGATACTAAGGCAAAAAAATGTATTACAAAATCTATAACTTAAACTGTTCCCATGTGAAAACATAAGTAAATATGTGTGCAAAATATGTGCATAACACTCAAAAAGTGTGCAGAAATGTGCAACTACCTAGACCGGTTTGACAAAGGCTTGAAGACACAAAAAAAGCTCTGAACATTGATTTAACAACATTCAGAGCTAACAGCCAATTAAGTTTGGTATAGGTTTACTATACCCTATAATACCGGTGATCGGGGTCGAACCGATACTCCCTAGTGGGAACAGGATTTTGAATCCTGCGCGTCTGCCAATTCCGCCACACCGGCATGATTTGTAACACCTCATGCCTGATTACTTAAGCACAACCAAAGGCGGTAACCGGATTTGAACCGGTGATGAAGGTTTTGCAGACCTCTGCCTTACCACTTGGCTATACCGCCATATTCAATTATTACAGCAATTGGGTTAGCTGGATTCGAACCAGCGCATGATGGAGTCAAAGTCCATTGCCTTACCGCTTGGCTATAACCCAATAAAAAAAGGGCGGTATGTGGGAATCGAACCCACGTGTGTCGGTACCACAAACCGATGTGTTAACCACTTCACCAATACCGCCATGATAAAAGGTAGAAACAGGGATAGTAGGAATTGAACCCACACTGACGGTTTTGGAGACCGTAGTTCTACCTTTAAACTATATCCCTAAACTATGGAGGGGAGTGGATTCGAACCACCGAACCCGAAGGAGCGGATTTACAGTCCGCCGCGTTTAGCCAGACTTCGCTACCCCTCCAAAATGGCGCGGGACGGAATCGAACCGCCGACACATGGAGCTTCAATCCATTGCTCTACCAACTGAGCTACCGAGCCATTAACGGTCCCTGCGGGAATCGAACCCGCGATCTCCTGCGTGACAGGCAGGCGTCCTAACCAACTAGACCAAGGAACCAAATTTAATTATTTAGAGCTAATTGCGGGAGCAGGATTTGAACCTACGACCTTCGGGTTATGAGCCCGACGAGCTACCAGACTGCTCCATCCCGCGATAATAAAAAGTAAATCAACTGACACCCACTAAGGAGGATGTGGGATTCGAACCCACGCGCCGCTTTCGCGACCTGACGGTTTTCAAGACCGTTCCCTTAAGCCGGACTTGGGTAATCCTCCATTGCTTAAAAAGTTAATCTATAATACTAAATGACGCATACGCGTCAATGACCCCTACGGGATTTGAACCCATGTTACTGCCGTGAAAGGGCAGTGTCTTAACCACTTGACCAAGGGGTCATATCTAACGGAGAAGGAGGGATTTGAACCCTCGCGCCGCTTACGCGACCTACACCCTTAGCAGGGGCGCCTCTTCAGCCACTTGAGTACTTCTCCAGATATAGTGGGCCTAAATGGACTTGAACCATCGACCTCACGCTTATCAGGCGTGCGCTCTAAACCAGCTGAGCTATAGGCCCATAAAAGTGGCAAAGCGGGTGACGAGAATCGAACTCGCGACAACAGCTTGGAAGGCTGTGGTTTTACCACTAAACTACACCCGCATATTACCTTGCGACTACTTCTACCATAGCAAACATATCGATTTGCTAACGGTCCCTGCGGGAATCGAACCCGCGATCTCCTGCGTGACAGGCAGGCGTCCTAACCAACTAGACCAAGGAACCAAATTTAATTATTTAAAACTAATTGCGGGAGCAGGATTTGAACCTACGACCTTCGGGTTATGAGCCCGACGAGCTACCAGACTGCTCCATCCCGCGATAATATTAACAAAATACAAGGTCCGTACAAATGGGATGGACCTTGTAGGACTCGAACCTACGACCGAACGGTTATGAGCCGTTTGCTCTAACCAACTGAGCTAAAGGTCCGGAAATAAATAGCGGCGAAGGGGATCGAACCCCCGACCTCCCGGGTATGAACCGGACGCTCTAGCCAGCTGAGCTACACCGCCAAAAACTATGATACTTGACAAATTACATTGCCTATCGGGAAGACAGGATTCGAACCTGCGACCCCCTGGTCCCAAACCAGGTGCTCTACCAAGCTGAGCCACTTCCCGAAAATAAAACTAATGCACCTAGTAGGAGTCGAACCTACAACCTTCTGATTCGTAGTCAGACACTCTATCCAATTGCGCTATAGGTGCATATTCATTATAGTGCCGAGGACCGGAATCGAACCGGTACGGTAATTACTTACCGCAGGATTTTAAGTCCTGTGCGTCTGCCAGTTCCGCCACCCCGGCGTTACTATAATGAAAGCGGAAGACGGGATTCGAACCCGCGACCCCCACCATGGCAAGGTGATGTTCTACCACTGAACTACTTCCGCATTATGCCGACTAGAGGATTCGAACCTCCGACCCCCTGTTTACAAGACAGGTGCTCTGCCAACTGAGCTAAGTCGGCATAAAACGTTACTTTCATATTTTACTAGATGGAACACAATATCGCAACAACAATATTGAAATACGGGTGAAAGGACTTGAACCTTCATGTCCACTGGACACTAGAACCTAAATCTAGCGCGTCTGCCAATTCCGCCACACCCGCATGGTGTGTTATATATATGTTGCAAATGAGCCGTGACAGGTTCGAACTGTCGACCCTCTGATTAAAAGTCAGATGCTCTACCGGCTGAGCTAACGGCTCATGATATGGAGGATACAGGGATCGAACC
>NZ_AZFV01000062.1 GCF_001435815.1 Companilactobacillus nantensis DSM 16982
TAACTTGTTCTTGCAATTTGCGATGATAATAAACAGATAAAAAGAAGCTAATAATTTTAAATTTATTAAGCTTCTTTTTTTGCTCCCAAGGGTGGCATTTTTAATTATTTTTGTTCATGATAGTCTTTGGGTTTACAATTGTAATATTGTGTTCACTTATAGGAGGGAAAAATGCAGTCATCAAAACTAAATAAAAAATGGTTTCTACTGAGTATGATGCTTGTTGCTGCTAACTTGCGTCTGCCAATCACAATCATTCCACCACTATTGAGTACGATTGAAAAGGATCTAGGTATTCCCAAATCCTTGGCTGGTTTGATTACATCGATTCCCCTAATTACTTTTGCTATTCTTTCACCAGTTATCGTCAAAGTTGCAAAAAAACTTGGTAACGAATTAACGATTTTTGTTTTCTTTATTCTTTTAATCGCTGGTAGTTATTTACGAATTATTCCGACTGTCTGGGCTTTAATGTTGGGGACCTTTTTAGCCGGTGTCGGAATTGATAGTGGAAATGTATTGGTTCCTGCTTTGATAAAAGATCACCTGCCTAAGCAAATCCCTTTGGGTACTAGTCTTTACACCATGTCGATGCTTTTGATTGGTGCTATTGGGACAGCGCTATCTGGTATTTTAATTACCAAAGTTAGTCTCCAAACGACTTTAGCAATTCTTTCCGTTGTTGCAATTGTCGCCTTAGTCTTTTGGATTCCCAACTTGCGCTACAATCATCGTCAAACAACGAATGATAACACTCAAAAAAATTATCGCAGCGTTTGGAATCAAAATCTCGGCTGGTTAATTACGGCTTTCTTCGGCTTACAATCGATTGTCTATTATTCATTTGTTACTTGGTTGCCATCAATTTTACAAAGCCATGGTCTCAATAGTATTTTTGCCAGTAACTTATTAACGCTTTTACAATTGAGCGGCTTACCATGCTCATTCATCGTGCCATTCTTATCTGTCAGAAAAAACGGTATGAGGAAATTATTGATCATGCTCTTTATCGGCTATGCAATTGCACCATTAGGCTATTTATTCTCAACTAGTAATGCAGTTTTCTTAACAATCGTTACCATTGTAACCGGCTTTGGCTCTGGACTTGCTTTCAACATGGCTGTCATCTTCTTTACCGAAAAGACAACTAATCCATACCAAACAGCCGAAGTATCAGGAATGGCTCAATCAGCTGGTTATTTACTTGCCGCAATTGGACCCGTTCTATTCGGTTTTATTGAAAATTCGGTCAACTCGTGGAACTTGATCATTTTAATTTTGGTTGTTTTATCAACCTTATTGGCATTATCAGGTTTACTTGTAGCTCGTCATAAACCTATTGAAGAATAATCCATAGTTTGTGACATAACTATTTTGGTTTTTAATATGGCAACATAAATGAGCAATCCAAAATAGGGTTGCTCGTTTTTTATTTGTCTTAATGTTCGAAAGCTGACCATGTCTTGTCGCANTGTCTTGTCGCACTCTTTTTGTGTTATCTTCAAATCAATTTTATAATGAAACGGTTACATTCTATATAAGGAGACTACTAAGATGAAAAATTTGTTTTTTGACTTTGACGGAACCATTGCAAATACCCAAGAGGGTATCGTCAACGCACTTGAATATATGGCGAAAGAACTAAACATGAAAAACTTGGGTGTTGAAACTTACCAAAAATTTATCGGTCCAGCTATCACTGAAAGTATCCAAAAATACTACCCCGATTTTCCACAATCACGTTATCCCGAAGCAATCAAATCTTATCAATCTTTTTACAACACTAAAGGTGTTTATCAACTAAAACTCTATGACAACATGGAAGAAACCTTAGCTAAATTACAAGCAGCCGGTTATAAACTTTATGTTTCTTCCGTAAAACCTGAATCACTCGTTAAGATTCTTGTTCCTCACCTCGGCCTTGATAAGTACTTCTCAGGCATTTATGGTGCTTCTGATGACGAGACTACTCGCAACACTAAAAAAGCCATTCTACGCTATGGCATGGACGATGCCGGTGTTTCTGCAACTGAATCCGTTATGATTGGTGATCGAATGACCGATATGGAAGGCGGCGTCCAAAATAACGTCCATACTCTTGGTGTAACTTATGGCTTTGGTGACTATGAAGAATTAGCCAATTCAGGTGCTGAACACATTGTTGAACATGTTTCCGATATTCCTACCGGGGTAAAAGAGTTTGATTAGCTCAATTGATCTGGAACATTTCAACACCTTGGGGAAATTCTGTGGAAAACGCGATATCTCTGAACTGACAGCTAATGCCCTACATCGAGAATATGGTTCCAAGCAAGCAGATGTCTTCGTTTTATTTGGTGGCAGTATTCTCTATGGCGTTGACATTTTAGCCACAGCGCTACGACACCAAGTTGCCAAAAAATATGTCATTGTCGGTGGTTTTGGTCATACAACTGCAACGCTACAACGAACCGTTATGGAACAATATCCAGATATTCCTGCAACTAAAATGCAAGAAGCTGAAATTTTTGCAGCACTACTAAAGAAACGATTCGATTTAACAGTTGATTACTTAGAAACTAAATCAACCAATTGTGGCAATAACATCACGTACTTGTTAGATTTACTTCAAAAGAAGAATATTAATTTTCAATCAATTATTTTAGCTCAGGATGCGACGATGCAAAAAAGAATGTCAGCCTGTCTAGCCAAATACGTTACTTCAAATATCCAGATCATTAATTTTGCCACATACCAAAATCAATTAATTTTGAAAAATCAGCAGGTAACTTTTACCAAAGATATCCCTGGAATGTGGACTCCCGAACGATATATGAAATTATTAATGGGTGAGATTCCTCGCTTAACTGATGACAAAAATGGTTATGGTCCAATGGGCAAAAATTACATTAGTCACGTTGATATTCCGAAAGATGTCGAAAATTCATATCAATTTTTGACTGCAAAATACCCACAGATCAACCGTCCAAGCAATAATCTGTATTTTTCTTAAAATAATTTGAACTTCCTCCTTGCTATGAAACGGGTTCGATAGAATATCATACTTTGTGTAGAGAAGTTAAGACATGTCGAACCACTTCATTGAATTTATAAAAAATGCAAGGGAGATATCCATTATGTTTAAAATTTTTAGAAAGAACCACACAACCGCAAATATCGAATTACAAGATAATAACCAATTGAGTGCTTTGAAACTAGCTGCTAAAAAAACTGCCGACGAATTCAATGTCGACGAACAAAATATTCAAAGTAGTATTTTTGCCAGTGCTGCCGCTGGTAACACTATCATCGCTGACCGTGCTGTCTTCATGTATGCCACTAACGAGAAAAAGAGCCGTGTTCACACAATGATGATGACTTTCAAGAACCCTGTTGCTTGGGGCAATGACAAGACACCAATCGACTACCTAATCGTTGGTATGTTCCCAGCTGATTCCGATCAAGATACTGTTAATGCTGTGACTGAAAAAATCACTAATATTATGCAAGATAAGTCAGAACAATTAGACGATATTAAATTTAACAACAGCGATTTAAACAAGCTAAATCAATCATTCACTGACTAAAATTATTATTAAATCGCGTTGCACTTGTTAATTATGCCGCCTCCAGGAACAA
>NZ_AZFV01000063.1 GCF_001435815.1 Companilactobacillus nantensis DSM 16982
TCGGTCCGCATAGCAGGTGTATACTATCAGCTCCGGAGACGGCCCCCAAAAACCAATTATTAGATTCCCCAACCAGAAACTAGTAGTATATAATGATATGATTAAAAACATTTTTAACAATTAAAGAGGTAATCTAGTTTGACAGAATCAACTTTTTGGCCAGAAATTGCGGCACAAGCTAAAGCAGAACATCGTCCTTTCTTCTCGATGGCTCCCATGGAGGCTGTTAGTAATACCGTTTTTCGCCAAGTAATTACACAAGCATGCCCACCAGATACTTTCTTCAGCGAATTTGTCTATGCTAAAAGTATCACTGATCCAAATACTAAATTTCCCACTCACGGTCGACTTTATGTTGATCCACGTGAAAAAAAATATCCAGTTGTTCAACTTTGGGGCAATCTTGCTGAAGATTTTGAATCAGCCGCTGTATCATTAAAAGAGCAAGGTTTCGAAGCCATTGATATCAATATGGGTTGTCCTGATGGAACAGTTATTAAAAATCACGGTGGTAGTGACTTAATTCGCAATCATCAATGGGCTCAAGATGTTATCGCTGCTGCTAAAACCTCTGGTCTCGCGGTCAGTGCCAAGACACGTCTAGGTTACAGTAAAGTTGACGAGTTCAAAGATTGGATTCCTTTCCTATTAGAACAACACGTTGATGTTTTAACGATTCATTTACGGACAAAGATGGAAATGAGTAAGGTTCCAGCCCACCTAGAAGTTATAGACGATATTATCAAAATGCGTGATGAAATTGCCCCTGAAACTTTGATTCAAATCAATGGCGATATTCCTGACTATCAAACAGGTTTAAAATTAGCTCAAGCACATCCCGGATTAGATGGTATCATGATTGGTCGCGGTGTCTTTGCCAACCCATTTGCTTTTGAAAAAGAACCTAAAACTCATTCACTTGATGAATTGCTTGATCTACTACAAATGCAATTGAATCTTTTCGATGACTTTTCAAAACTTTATGATATGCCAAGATTCCCCTCACTCAAACGTTTCTTTAAGATTTACGCACGTCCTGAACTTGGAGCAACTGATTTGAGAAATGCAATGATGGATACTAAGTCAACTGATGATGTCCGAAAAGTTCTAGCTGAAAAAGATAAATACCTAAATTAAAATACGACCTGCAAAATCAAATTTGGATTTTGCAGGTCGTATTTGTTTCTGTGAAACAGTGTCTCGATTGACAGTCAACTATGTCTGATTTAACGTGGAAACATAGCATTTTTTCATGTAAACAACTTTTTCGTCCAAAGAAACTGATGACGCTAAAAGCTGAGCAAGATGAAAGGAAGTTATTATTTGCGGAAAGTTAGTTCAGAAAAAGTAGAAAAAATTGGAACAGTGGCTAGTGCGATGTCAGTCTTAATGTATGTCTCATACATTCCTCAGATTATGTCTAACTTATCGGGTTCAAAAGGAAATCCGATTCAACCACTAGTTGCCTTCATTAACTGCACGATTTGGACAGCATACGGTTTACTCAAGAAGGAAAAGGACTGGCCCATTGTTTGGGCTAATATCCCGGGGATTTTTCTTGGCGCGGCCACATTTATCACCGCAATTTTTAATTTTAGTTAACCACAAGCAAGCTGATTGGGCTTGCTTTTTTAGTATCCCATATCCCATTTGATTGGCGCATACCAAGTTCCACCATGGTTAATCAATGCACTGACATCAAAATGTAAGTTACTGTATGAAACTAATGCCAATACAACCCCTGCTGCGATTAAAACTAATGCCAAAATAATAATTTTAGAATTGACCTTAAATAAATTCATTTTTAAATTCCCCTAACATTGAACTTTTTAAATAGATACTTGTTGAAACTAAATAATTTTTGACTCATACCAGCAAATAATTGTTCACTCAAAATTGCTAGACCGATAAAAACCAACGATATTCCAAACTGTAAACCTGCGGAAAGCACACCGATTTTGAATGTCACGATAAAGCTACCAACTAATGTCCAGACACCAGCAATACCAAAGCTTAAGGCAATTAACAGTACAGCGACGATCAACAGAATCGGAATTAAATATAATGCAAATAATAATGGACCCCAAACTGGTAATGAAACAATCAATAAGGCACTCTTCAATCGATCGCTCGTTTGTGGAATCTCAACATCATTATCGGAAATGATTTCAATCAAGACTTTCTTGACACCACCGACTTTTTGAACTGCTTCCTCTTCTGTTAAACCATTTTCAATCAAATCATCTAAATATTCTGAATAATAATCCAAATAATCACTGGCATTATTAACACCGAATTTTTTTAGCTGCTTTTGTAAATCCTTCAAAAATACTTGTTTATCCATCAATCTCGTCCCCTTTGATAAAACTAATAATCTTTTCAACTTGGCCCCATTCGCCAACAAATTCATCAATCTCTTGCCTACCAATATCAGTAATCTGATAATATTTCCGAACCCGATTGTTATGAATTTTACTTTTAGAAGTAATCGCCTTTTTCGTTAGTAGGCGTTTTAAAATGGGATACAACGTTGATTCTGATATTTCGATTAACGGAGCTAAGTCGTTGATAATGGCATAACCATATGATTCCTTTTCTCTGAGCTCGGCTAATACACAAATATCTAATAAACCTTTTTTTAGTTGTGTATTCATTTCTATACCTCGTTATACAAAGTATTATGTATTAGGATGTATTAATTGTCAAATCGAGTAGGAGGTAACTTTT
>NZ_AZFV01000064.1 GCF_001435815.1 Companilactobacillus nantensis DSM 16982
TTACTCGATTAAGTCCTCGATCTATTAGTACTGCTCAGCTCCATGTATCGCTACACTTCCACCCGCAGCCTATCTACGTCATATTCTCTAACGGATCTTACTTCCTTAACGGAATGGGAAATCTCATCTCGAGGGGGGCTTCACACTTAGATGCTTTCAGCGTTTATCCCGTCCATACGTAGCTACCCAGCGATGCGCCTGGCGGCACAACTGGTACACCAGAGGTATGTCCATCCCGGTCCTCTCGTACTAAGGACAGCTCCTCTCAAATTTCCTACGCCCGCGACGGATAGGGACCGAACTGTCTCACGACGTTCTGAACCCAGCTCGCGTACCGCTTTAATGGGCGAACAGCCCAACCCTTGGGACCGACTACAGCCCCAGGATGCGATGAGCCGACATCGAGGTGCCAAACCTCCCCGTCGATGTGAACTCTTGGGGGAGATAAGCCTGTTATCCCCAGGGTAGCTTTTATCCGTTGAGCGATGGCCCTTCCATATGGTACCACCGGATCACTAACTCCGACTTTCGTCCCTGCTCGACTTGTCAGTCTCGCAGTCAAGCTCGCTTATACGTTTACACTCTGCGAATGATTTCCAACCATTCTGAGCGAACCTTTGAGCGCCTCCGTTACATTTTAGGAGGCGACCGCCCCAGTCAAACTGCCCACCAGACACTGTCCCCCACCGCGCTAAGCGGCGTGGGTTAGAGTTTTCATATAACAAGGGTAGTATCCCACCAATGCCTCCTTCGAAACTAGCGTTCCGAAATCAACGGCTCCTACCTATCCTGTACATGTCACACAAAAACTCAATATCAAGCTACAGTAAAGCTCCATGGGGTCTTTCCGTCCTGTCGCGGGTAACCCGCATCTTCACGGGTATTATAATTTCACCGAGTCTCTCGTTGAGACAGTGCCCAAATCATTACGCCTTTCGTGCGGGTCGGAACTTACCCGACAAGGAATTTCGCTACCTTAGGACCGTTATAGTTACGGCCGCCGTTTACTGGGGCTTCAATTCTCAGCTTCGCAAAAGCTAACTGATCCTCTTAACCTTCCAGCACCGGGCAGGCGTCAGCCCATATACGTCATCTTACGATTTAGCATAGACCTGTGTTTTTGATAAACAGTTGTTTGGGCCTATTCACTGCGGCTGGCTGTTACACCAGCACCCCTTCTCCCGAAGTTACGGGGTCATTTTGCCGAGTTCCTTAACGAGAGTTCACTCGCTGACCTTAGGATACTCTCCTCGACTACCTGTGTCGGTTTGCGGTACGGGTAGTTTATTTCTAACTAGGAACTTTTCTCGGCAGTGTGAGTTACTGTGCTTCGCTACTAAAATTTCACTCCCCATCACAGCTTGTCCTTAGAGATAAAAGCATTTGACTCTTATCAAGACTTACTGCTTGGACACGCATATCCATCAGCGTGCACACATCATCCTCCTGCGTCCTTCCATCGTTCAAACAAAATAAACTAGTACGGGAATATCAACCCGTTATCCATCGATTACACCTCTCGGTCTCATCTTAGGCCCCGACTAACCCTGGGAGGACGAGCCTTCCCCAGGAAACCTTAGTCTTTCGGCCGACCAGATTCTCACTGGTCTTTCGTTACTCATACCGGCATTCTCACTTCTAAGAACTCCACTGCTCCTCACGGTACAGCTTCAATGCTCTTACAACGCTCTCCTACCACGTGTCTTACGACACATCCACAGTTTCGGTATCATGCTTAGCCCCGGTACATTTTCGGCGCAGAATCACTCGACTAGTGAGCTATTACGCACTCTTTGAATGAATGGCTGCTTCTGAGCCAACATCCTAGTTGTCTATGCGTTTCCACATCCTTTTCCACTTAGCATGAATTTTGGGACCTTAACTGGTGATCTGGGCTGTTTCCCTTTCGACGGTGGATCTTATCACTCATCGTCTGACTCCCGGGTATAGATTGATGGTATTCGGAGTTTATCTGAATTCAGTAACCCAAGACGGGCCCCTAGTCCAAACAGTGCTCTACCTCCATAATCCTAATCCCCGAGGCTAACCCTAAAGCTATTTCGGAGAGAACCAGCTATCTCCAAGTTCGTTTGGAATTTCACCGCTACCCACAACTCATCCCAGCATTTTTCAACATACACGGGTTCGGTCCTCCAATGCGTTTTACCGCATCTTCAACCTGGTCATGGGTAGGTCACTTGGTTTCGGGTCTACATCAACATACT
>NZ_AZFV01000065.1 GCF_001435815.1 Companilactobacillus nantensis DSM 16982
ACTAAGCTTAGTCTGTTTTGTTTGTTATTTCGGAAAAAGTCCTTGAATATTTTATTTGAAATTTAGATTGAAATCTTGTTGTTTATTGACGTATTGCCAAGAATTTTTTGGCATTTTTTGTGAAATTAGGGGATTAAAAAAGCCACTGAATTTTTTCATTCAGTGGCTCTAAAACGAGCTACGACAGGGCAACTCCTTCCGCTTTTCATAACTTGATAAATCACCCGCAAAGTACAGCGGGCAATTCATCAAGTTACGAAAATGCTCGGGAGCTGACCGCCCCATCTTCGCTCTCTATAAATTGGGATCCATCTTAAATGTTAACTTCGACAACTCTGTTCCTTGAGTAATCAAATCTCCTAGATGTTCTTTAGTTGCATCGTTAAAATGTTTAGCAATTTGATGATTTTGGTCTGTTAGATAATCTGTTAACTTCTGACCTGTCAGACCAACGGTCTCTTTATCAACTGCTGCAATCTTTCTTCTGGCCCATGATGCTAATTCTTTTTGATAGTCCAAGTTGGCTGTTGCAAAGTCGCTATAATGGCTTTCTACAACCATTGATAAGGCTTCATAAATCCAATAGGCACTCTTCATATCCAACTTCTCTGGTACAAAGCTGTATGATTCATCAATATCGTCTGCATTGGTAAAGAATGGCACATATGGTGTGAAACTTGGAATTCCTAGTGCTTTCCATTCAATTCCATTGGCAGCAACTTTCTTAGAATCACGTAATTGTAAGATATGTGAATTAGCTGTTCTGGAAAGTGAAATAGCACGGTAACGTTTTTTATCTTCTGGACTGCCACTACCGATTGGATCGAATTTTGTTTCGTTATAATGTGATGCCAAAATATATTGAATATCTTCAACAGAAATTTTCTTTTCTGGCTTTCTCAAGAATGGCAAGTCGGCTGATTCAGGATCTTGTTCGAGTGAAGGATTCAATACTTTTTGACCATACCAAACACGTGGTGTGTTGTAGTGACGGTCTTGTTTAGTACTTGTTCCAAAAATATGACGGAAGTTCCAGCTATCTGTATCTGGATTTAAATTGTTTTCAGAAACAAATTCTTGAATACCGTCTGACCACATGTAATTTTCAGGGTCGGCAAAATCAATAGTTTCAATTCCAATTTGGTTGGCTGCTACAACATAGCAGTCATCAGGAATACGAATAGCAACCCAGTGATGACCAGTAGCTAATTCCATATACCAAATTTCATTTTCATCAAAAAATTCCACGCCATTACTTTCAGTTGAACCATATTTGGCAATCAAATCACCTAGGTATTTCACACCTTCACGAGCTGAATTAATGTATGGCAAAACTAACGTTGTGATTGAATCTTCAGCTACACCGTTTTCAATCAATGGATCATAAGCCAAAACTTTTTCATTAGCTGTAACACTTTCAGTCGCACTCATACCAACATTTTTCTCATTGATACCATCTTCTTCATACCAACCCTCATCTTGATTAGCGTCAGGTGAAGAAGTATAACGATAGCCTGTTTCAGGTAATTCAACACTCAACTTATTGTAAGGTGATGTGTATGTTTCATGACGGTTTTTAGCCGCTGCTTGAACAATAAAACGCTTAGGCCAATTAGCAACAAAGTTATCCTCATTACGAGCAATATAATTAACTCCGTCCATTGCGGCTTTTTTACCGACCATAATTGATGTACAGGCCATATGTGCATGTTGTCTCATAATTTAATTTCCTCACCATTCATTTTATTTTGAAGTAAAATATCACGTTCCTTAGTAAATCGATGTTTCTTTTCTGCTAAAAATTGTTTCTGCTGTTCAATTGTGGCAATCCTTTTATTGAGATTATCCTCAAGTTTATCTAACAACTTCAATCCTTGTTCATAATCATCTGCTGTTATATCAGAATCTCCAAGTAATTCATTAAATTGCTGACAATCCGCAATCGAAGCTCCCAAACTACGTAAATGAATACGCGTGGTGCTAGTTGATTT
>NZ_AZFV01000066.1 GCF_001435815.1 Companilactobacillus nantensis DSM 16982
GGTTCTTTCTTAAACTTGGTTAGAATATAAATTTAAATAAGGAGATGTAAAGCTTGGCTAAGCCAAACTTTACATCTCCTTATTTGTGTCTTCATGAATAGTAACTATACTCGACCATGAAAGGCGGATAGTCCAATGGCAAAATATGAACCGATCAACTACAACATAAACCTGCTTGGTGAGAATTATTTTGTTTACGATACTACGAACAAGGAAAACACAATTTGTTTATTTATAAAGTCATTGCCTCACGCTAGTCGCTGTCCAAATTGTGGAGTCCCTTCTCGTGAAGTGGCTGCCACTTATCATCGTATCCTACAAGATACACCTATTCATAATGAGAATACGATTTTGGACGTTGATATTTATAAGTATCGTTGTAACAATTCAAAGTGCTCTCAAAAGATTTTCGTTGAAGAATTACCATTTGCCAGCGCCTATCAACGTCGAACAGATGCACTAAATATGTTCATTTTGGGAGTCTCAATTTATCTTAGCAATGAAGGAGCCAGTAATGTTCTGAAATTATTGGGTACCAATATCAGTAATGATTCAATTCAAAAACTTTACGATCAGTTGGAGTTCGTTGATGACCCTAACGTTAAGGCCGTAGGTATAGACGATATTGCCCTTAGAAAGGGGCAATCATACGCAACGGCAGTCTATGATCTAAAAGATCACCATCTCATGGCGCTACTTCGAGGACGCGATGTGTCCTCAATAAAAGGATGGTTGGAACAACATTCTAAGATAAAGTTCGTAGCACGTGATCGCGCTAGTGCATATGCCAAAGCGATTAGCGAGGCATTGCCAAAATGTACTCAAGTGGCGGATAGATTTCATTTACTACAAAACTTGATAGACAAATTAAGAGACATTTTAAAACAAAATTTACCCTCAACTGTCTTTATCAAAGCAGACAGGGTTTTGAAACATCCGCCTAAGAAAATTTGGATTGAACAACCATGCCCATCAGGACTGTTGGAACATATCGATTATGATAATTCGATACCAATCAATGATAAAGGTGAGCAAATTGTATTTGATAACAAAAGTCGTAAGCTCAAATCACGGCAGTATAAGTGCCAGGCAACAAGACGCCATTCTAAACAAATCAAAATCATTAAAATCAAACAGGATTATAAATTAACAGCGGCGTCCGTTGGACAAGCCGCTTCTAAGTATAATCTAAGCCGAGCAACTGTTATAAAGTATTTGAAAATGACTCAGTTTGAGATCGAAGAGATGAATAAGCCAAAGAATTATAAGAAACGAAAAACAATTATGGATGATTATTCAAATATTATTTATAAAATGATGAGTGATGGTTTAACCGACAATGTTATTTATTATTACGTACTTTCTCGAGGATATAATCACAATAAAAATTCGTTGTGGGATTATATTACTAAAATTAGTCAAAATAATTTTCCCGGTAGACCTTCAGCAGGTTCTATTCAAGGAAGCAAACTGTGTTATCCCTTGGGAGTCGTCTGTATTAAACGGAATAAATTAATAAAGGATATTTTAACAATCAATAGAGAATCATCAAAATATATAAAGGATAATCGAAGATTATCCGTACTAAAGCTTTCCTATCCAGTGATTGCCCAGGTACAGAAGATTTTTAAAGAATTTCATGAAGTTTTAATGGGAAACAATCCAAAACTACTGGGTAACTTTCTAAGCACTTATAAAAACTCAATGATTAGTGGATTTTGTGAAACTATAAAAAAAGATATCGCCCCCGTGAAAAGCGCGATATCTCTAGACATTAACTCAGGTTTTGTCGAAGGTAATAATAACAAACTAAAGCTAATCAAACGCATTGTATACGGTCGGAGTGGGTTAGTCAACTTTGCAAAGAAATGTCAGCTGGCATTCTTAGCGAGCCAAGATAAATTCCAACTAGAACAATTAAAAACAAAAAAACACTAATCTGAAAGTACATCAGATTAGTGTTTAGGGTAACCAAGTTTAAGAAAGAACC
>NZ_AZFV01000067.1 GCF_001435815.1 Companilactobacillus nantensis DSM 16982
TTTAAGTAATAATAATAATTTAACTAGTATTGGAAAATTTGCTTTTGCTTATAATGGAAATGACCTTGGTAAGGAAGAAGATAAAGAAAATTATCAAGTCAAATTACCCGATAGTTTACAAACACTTGGAGATAGTTCATTTGCCGCCAACAACAATTTAAAGACCATTAGTTTTGGCCCTAATCTTATAAGTATTGGTAAAAATGCGTTTAGTTTGGACGGTGCATTAACGGATGTAGATTTTTCTAATGCTAATAAATTAACTCTGATTGATGATGGAGCGTTTATATACAGTGGTGTGACCGGAGATTTGAAAACACCTTCAAGTTTATTAACCATCGGGAATGAAGCTTTTGGTGGCGCTCATCTAGATGGATTGGAATTAAATGAAGGACTACAGTCAATTGGAAATTCCGCTTTTTCATATAATCAGTTAAAAGGAACATTAGTCATTCCAAGCACAATCCAAAATATTGGTAGCAATGCATTTATCAGTAATCAATTAAGCGGAGTTTCAACAAAGGCGTCTGATATTGTCATGGGAACGGGGGCCTTTTCTAATAATAGAATTACAACAGTATTAGCTCCAAAAATGTTAGGGGCAGCAAGAGATACTTATAATCCTAATATTGCTGTAAATCAATTTGCAGCCATTTTTACAGATACGTCTCACAATAATATCTCGGACTATTTTAATATCCAAATTGGCCCCAATATTGGTGGTATCACTGAAAAATCTCTTGATATAAATGGATTGACTAACTATGTTACTTATAGTGATGGTGTTTTTACAATTCCAAATGGTGTAAAGAGCTTTTCTTTTGATTGGACATTAGCATCTAGTGATAGCTCGGATCAGGGATATAGTGGTAAGTATGATGTAATTTTCGATGATCCAGATATTCAAGCAATAAGTTCGCATATTTCAACTGGTACTAAATGGTCACCAAGTGATAATTTTCTCAGTGCAAAAACTCCTGAGGGTAGAGATATCGACTTAAAAGATATGGAAATAAGCATAGATCAATCCGAGTTTGTTGACCCTAGTTTGGCTACTATTGATACAACCATTGCAGAAAAACATACTGTTGAGTATAAGTATAAATACGGAAATGAAAGTAGTACTGTTAATGTAGTAGTCGATAAGCGTGAAGGTACTTATACAGTAAATGGTTCTGATAAAGTAACCTATAATGGTCAAAATCAAGCCTTTAATCCAAGTGATTATCAAATTTCTTTACCAAATGGAACTACATATACACTTCAGGACGGCGATTTGGAGCTTAAAGAAGGCAATGTTAAAAACGCTGGAACTTATACAGTTCAATTATCACAACAAGGGATTGAAAATATTGAAGCTGTTGGACAGAATAGTCTATATGAATGGACTGCTGGAGTTAAAGATAATTTTGAAATTGCTAAGGCTCCAGTGACGATTAAAGCAAATAATAGCAGCAAGATTGAAGGCGCGGTTGATCCAACTTTTTCAGCAAATGTGACTATGCCAAACGATATTAAGGATGGAGACGAATTAAATTATTCTCTTAAACGTGAAGATGGTTTAACTCCTGGTGATTATGCTATAAAAGTTGAGTTAGGAGACAATCCTAATTATGAAGTGACCGTTGAAAATGGGACATTTACTATTATTGCTTCAAAACAAGGTATAGTTGGTGAAGATTTTACAATGAATATCGGTGCTCCTATGCCAACAGCAGATGATTTTAAAGCATCAGCTACTGATGTGGATGGCAATGCCTTAGAAGTTAGTGTCGATTTAGGAAATGCTGATTTGAATACAGTTGGAACATATGACGTTACATTAAAGTCAAGTGATGGACAAACGAAAACAGTTAGTTTAATTGTGACAGATCCAACGGACCCAACAGA
>NZ_AZFV01000068.1 GCF_001435815.1 Companilactobacillus nantensis DSM 16982
GGACTTTAACTGCTTTGAATGTTTCAACTGACGCAAGTCAGTTTTGTTTGAGCGAAGCGAAATCTGATACAGGTTTTAGTGGTTTTAGCACTACTCCAATTTATTTGGAGTGTAAGTGCGCCTTTAGCATTTTCTTTTGATTTTTTTCATTGCTATTTTTAAAGCAATGCGCACTTACACACCACAATTAAAATCGATGGTGTTTGTGCTAAATTTCCTGTACCAGAAGTCGGCTAGCCGACAACAAAAAAAGACGAATTATAAAATTCGCCTTCAAAAACTATTTTCATTTCATTAATCACTTTCAAAAGTTTGTTTTTTATTCACTGTTCTTCACGATAAAAAAATACTTGTTTTACCAAGCTCACAATTAAAACAGCCATTGAAATAAGCAACGTGTATTTTATAACTGGGTCACTACTAAAAATCATTTTGTGTCCCACTAGTAAAGACAAAACAACAATAAAATCGAACCAAAATTGGATCTGCTTATAAAACCTAAAATTAAAGTTAAATTTCACCACTTTCTCCTCTCCTAAATACAATCAAAACTGGCAAAGCCTTTACTGTAAGCCTTCATTTTCAGTCCCATCATCAAGTATTTCACCCGTTTCTTGGTCCAAATCGTTTCTGCCATATTTACGTTCCTGATAAACAGCATCAAAATATAGCCTTATCAATCCAGTATGAGCACGTAAAACCGAATTAACGACCTTGATACTAGGCATGCCATATTCTGAACCATGAGCTTTTAAAAAACGTCTCAATTCACGCATATTTGCCAAATTATGGTCATCAATCAAATCGCAAACATCATTCAGCATGTCATCTTTATCTTCAACATCAAGCGTAATATAGCGATCAATATCGAAATTGTTTAGCAAAGTAATATCATGCTTGCTGTATTTATGTTTTTTCTTTTCAATAGCGTCTTTAGACTCATGTGTAAGGTATGAATACATGCTTGCCATACTTCTGACGACTATTTGCACTTTAGCGATACTCCGATCACCTAGAAGCTGTTTAATCTTGTACCGAACACTATCAGCAGTAACTGGATTTTTAGCCACATAGACAACATGATAATGCGGCTTTTTATAGTGCTTGCCATTTCGTATGACATCATCAGGTGTCCATTTTGATTTATCAGTTTTTTCATCCATATCATGAAATGGACTAATAGCAATTGGAACACCAATTAATTCTAATTTCGATTTCCAATCTTCTGGAATAGATTCGGGATATAACAAAAAGGTGAAGTATCTTGATTTGTCTTTTGCCATAATGGTAAAATAGCCTTGATAGAACAACAATGTTTAGCGGAAACTATCGTCTTGCCCAAGCCGAGTTTTCGCTTATTTTTTTTGTTCTAATTCCTTTCTTGAATAATTTTCTAAAGCTAAAGCTAAAATTGCAGACTTAGAAAAACCCTTTTCTTTCGCAAGATTTTCCAAAGTAAAATACTGATCTTCGGTTAGACTGACCGTAATTCTTTTTTTATTTGTAGCCATATTTTTACTCCAAACCAAATCAAATTTAAGTACACCATTATTATGCATTTTTGCAACATTATTGTCAATAATATATGCTATAAATCTCTATTTCGCTAAAAACTCGCCAAAAACTCGCTAAAAACTCGCCGAGATTTAAAACTCTGTAACCATTGATATTAAAGGCTTGAAGACCATTTTTAACCAAAATTGGCACTCGGCACTTAAAAGGGGGGTCGTAGTACGGTCGCAAAATTCGCTCCCTCGCCCCCCTGATTTTCAAATTTATATCCCACACGAATAAAACCATGGGCGCTGCCCAAACCTGCAAGCTGTGTCAGCTTGACCCCATAAATGAGCGGGTGCTCCCGCTCAAACTC
>NZ_AZFV01000069.1 GCF_001435815.1 Companilactobacillus nantensis DSM 16982
AAAAATTATTTTAAAAAGTTCTTGACATTCATTTGTCAGCTTGATAAAATAATTAAGTCGCTGATGAGCGTAAGCGCTTAATCAGCTGGTAGACCTTTGAAAACTGAACAAAGTTTTAACACTAAAATTGTGTAGGCCAACATTAATTTGTTGGATTTACAACGAAGTCAATTCGCTAGTATTTAATATTTTTATGAGTCACAAACTTTTAATATGAGAGTTTGATCCTGGCTCAGGACGAACGCTGGCGGCATGCCTAATACATGCAAGTCGAACGAACTCTGGTGATGATTGAAGCTTGCTTCATGAATCACATTTGAGTGAGTGGCGGACGGGTGAGTAACACGTGGGTAACCTGCCCAAAAGTGGGGGATAACATCTGGAAACAGGTGCTAATACCGCATAACAACTACTTTCACATGATCGTAGTTTAAAAGATGGCTCTGCTATCGCTTTTGGATGGACCCGCGGCGTATTAGCTAGTTGGTGAGGTAAAGGCTCACCAAGGCAATGATACGTAGCCGACCTGAGAGGGTAATCGGCCACATTGGGACTGAGACACGGCCCAAACTCCTACGGGAGGCAGCAGTAGGGAATCTTCCACAATGGGCGAAAGCCTGATGGAGCAATGCCGCGTGAGTGAAGAAGGTTTTCGGATCGTAAAACTCTGTTGTTGAAGAAGAACATGCGTGAGAGTAACTGTTCACGTACTGACGGTATTCAACCAGAAAGCCACGGCTAACTACGTGCCAGCAGCCGCGGTAATACGTAGGTGGCAAGCGTTGTCCGGATTTATTGGGCGTAAAGAGAATGTAGGCGGTTTATTAAGTTTGAAGTGAAAGCCCTCGGCTCAACCGAGGAAGTGCTTCGAAAACTGGTAAACTTGAGTGCAGAAGAGGAAAGTGGAACTCCATGTGTAGCGGTGGAATGCGTAGATATATGGAAGAACACCAGTGGCGAAGGCGGCTTTCTGGTCTGTAACTGACGCTGAGATTCGAAAGCATGGGTAGCAAACAGGATTAGATACCCTGGTAGTCCATGCCGTAAACGATGAGTGCTAAGTGTTGGAGGGTTTCCGCCCTTCAGTGCTGCAGCTAACGCATTAAGCACTCCGCCTGGGGAGTACGATCGCAAGATTGAAACTCAAAGGAATTGACGGGGGCCCGCACAAGCGGTGGAGCATGTGGTTTAATTCGAAGCAACGCGAAGAACCTTACCAGGTCTTGACATACCATGAAAAGCTAAGAGATTAGTCTTTCCCTTCGGGGACATGGATACAGGTGGTGCATGGTTGTCGTCAGCTCGTGTCGTGAGATGTTGGGTTAAGTCCCGCAACGAGCGCAACCCTTATTATCAGTTGCCAGCATTCAGTTGGGCACTCTGGTGAGACTGCCGGTGACAAACCGGAGGAAGGTGGGGACGACGTCAAATCATCATGCCCCTTATGACCTGGGCTACACACGTGCTACAATGGTCGGTACAACGTGCTGCGAACTCGCGAGGGTAAGCAAATCACTTAAAACCGATCTCAGTTCGGATTGTAGGCTGCAACTCGCCTACATGAAGCTGGAATCGCTAGTAATCGCGGATCAGCATGCCGCGGTGAATACGTTCCCGGGCCTTGTACACACCGCCCGTCACACCATGAGAGTTTGTAACACCCAAAGCCGGTGGGGTAACCCTTCGGGGAGCTAGCCGTCTAAGGTGGGACAAATGATTAGGGTGAAGTCGTAACAAGGTAGCCGTAGGAGAACCTGCGGCTGGATCACCTCCTTTCTAAGGATATGATGCGTAAGCATCAACGGAAATACACAATTGTTAAAACTTTGTTTAGTTTTGAG
>NZ_AZFV01000007.1 GCF_001435815.1 Companilactobacillus nantensis DSM 16982
CTAACTTTTTGGGTAAACGTCACAGCGACTCTTTTTTAATTTTCGTAATAACGTTGTTTTTCTGCTTCCCAATACTTTTTATCTTCGTCATTGATTTTACGTAAAACACGACAAGGGTTACCAACAGCAATTACATTATCCGGAATATCTTTGGTAACGACAGCACCCGAACCAATTACGACATTACTACCAATTTTCACACCAGGATTGATTGCTACGTTAGCACCGACCCAAACATTATCGCCGATTGTCACCGGTTTACCGTACTCGAATGCCTCATTACGAATAACCGCGTCAATCGGGTGTCCAGCCGTATAAATGCCGACACGAGGTCCAAAGAATACGTTGTCACCAATCGTTACATTTGCGATATCTAAAATAATACATTCATAATTGGCATAGAAATTTTCACCAACAATCGTATTACAACCATAATCTGTATAAAATGGTGGTTCAAGATAAACACCTTTGCCACTCTTTTTAAACAAATTCTTGATGATACGTTGGCGTTCTTCCGGTTGATTCTCAGTTGTATGATTAAATTCTCGAACTAACTCCTTGGCTTTTTTAAAATCCTTACGTAATTCAGGGTCATGGGCGATATATAAATCCCCAGCTAACATTTTTTCTTTTTCAGTACGCATTAAAAAAATTCTCCCTATCTAAAGACTGGTTTACTGTTACGGTATTGAATATCCTCAACACCATCAAGCACATTGCTGTAACGTGCTGCCGCAAAGAAATAATCAGACAAACGGTTGATGAATTTCAAAACAAAATCATTGATCGGTTCTTCTTGCATTAAAGCAACAATTTCACGTTCAGCACGTCTGGTTACAGTTCGAGCCATATGCAAATTAGCAGCCGTTTTGGAACCACCTGGTAAAATAAATTTTTGAATCTTGGGTGTCTTTTCAGTATATTCGTCGATTTTCTTCTCCAGCCAATCAACTGAACCATTGTCATCTTTGAAAATAAATTCATGTTTCTTGTCTGTCGGTGAAACAGCTAAATCAGTACCACAGTCGAATAATAACTGTTGAATCTCCTCAAGTTCTTCCGTTAAGACAGCTGTTTTGTCAGATAAATTAGCAATCACGACCCCAACTAATGAATTTAATTCATCAATTGTTCCATAAGAATTAATTCTGGGGGCTGACTTATAAAGCACATCATTGCCGATTATTCTTGTCTTACCTTTATCACCAGTTCTGGTATAAATTTTCATTTTGAATACTCCTCATACAATATGTCTAGTTAAATCATGCTTTCAAAACGTAAATTCATGGTGTTATGCTATGCAGCTATGTATAATAATAGCATGTAAGCGTAGTCATGTGAATTTATGGAGGGAAGCTTATGCAAGATAGTTTAACATTACAATTGGTCGGTGAGTTCATCGGAACCCTAGTTTTAATTTTATTGGGTGACGGTGTTGTTGCTGCCGTTAGTTTAAAGAAATCAAAAGCCGAAGGTGCTGGCTGGATTGCCATTGCTTTAGGTTGGGGATTAGCTGTTACTTTAGGTATTTATTGTTCTGCCTTTTTAAGTCCCGCTCATTTGAATCCAGCCGTAACTGTCGGTATGGCGATTGCCGGGGTCTTCCCTTGGTCATCAGTCATCCCTTACATCATTGCTCAAACATTAGGAGCAATCGTGGGTGCCGTTATTGTCTGGCTCAATTATTATCCACATTGGCAGGAAACTGATGATTCAGCAGCCATTTTAGGCGTTTTTGCAACTGGACCTGCTATTAGAAATTATTTCTTCAACTTCTTAAGTGAATTTATTGGAACATTTGTCCTAGTCTTTGCCCTATTGGCATTTACTCGTGGTAAATTTACTTCCGGATTAAACCCAATGGTCGTTGGTCTCTTGATCACAGCTATCGGTTTTTCACTTGGTGGAACAACTGGTTATGCTATCAACCCGGCCCGGGACTTGGGACCAAGAATTGCGCACCAAATCTTACCAATCGCTAACAAAGGCAAGTCAGATTGGGCATATAGCTGGGTTCCAATCTTTGGACCTTTCGCTGGTGGTGCTGTTGCAGCACTCGCATATTTATTAATTCCTTAAGTATGCGGCTAAGACAGAATTATTATTACCCTTAACCATGTAACAAAACGTAACTTTTTTATCTAAAAAAAATGAAGGTAGCAATCCAAAAAACGGGTTGCTACCTTCATTTGTCTTAACACTCGAAAACTGACCTTGTTTTGTCCCACTCTCTAAATAATATCTTCTAATGTCCTAATCTCTTTAGATTTATTTTTTTTAATTTTTTATATTCTTTATAATCACTTTTACTTATACTGAATTTTTCACCAGTTGTCATATTTTTTACACGATATATTTTTGAAAACACAAAATAATCTAATGGAAAAGCCATTATTAGTAGCGCCCCTATTCCGATTGGTGCTAATAAAAAGCCAAATGTCAGTTCTAGTATCTGTCTTACATTTCCCATTCTAACAAGACGTGGCAATTGTCTGTGCTGATCTTGCAACTGTTTTATTGTCTCTGCTTGCAAAAGAGTATTAATAATAATCTCCTCCAGTGAAATATATTTTTCTTATTTTTATATCTACAAATAATTTTATCTCTTTAACTTCTGAATAAATCATATTTAGTTTTGTAATTATTGAACAATTTTATCCATCGCTTACCAACAAATAGCAACAACACGGCTGTAAATAATGCATGGACAAAATCAAAGTAAAAACTTGCCAAAACTGATGTCAAAATACTTTTGAACGTTATTGGATTAACGAAACCAATAATATAATAAATATCCATGATCCAACCTAAGACAAAACCACTGGCAAAGCCCCAGACAACCAATAACCACGTGGGAACATTCTTATTCATCATCAAGCCGGAAACTAAGCCTATCACACCTAAGCCAAACATTTGCCATGGCGTCCAGACTCCTTGTCCAAAATACATGTTTGATGTCAGAGCGATAATCGTTCCCATCAAGAAACCTGTCTCGGGACCACTAACGATTGCACCCATAATCAAAATAAATAGCTCTGGTTTGACTGCTGGCAACGCCGCAAAGATAATTCGACCAACGACAGCTAAAGCACAAATAATGGCAATAAAGACAATTTCACGCGAATTGTGTTGCGACTTTTCAAAACGCCAGAAGTAAATTCCTAATGTTAAAATTAAAAATCCAAATGAAAATAACAAATAATTTTTACTAGCAAAAACAACCATGAGCACTAAGATAGCAATTGCTAAAGTTAATAATGATACTGATTTACGATTCAAGATTTACAATATCCTTCCATGTTAAAGCTTGTGGAAAAATATCCCGCAAAGCTTTATTGATTTCGGTTGTATAAAAGAACTTATCACTAAAAAATACTGTTGACTCCGCAAAATCACTCAACTTACCGTCAAACATCATCGCGATTTGATCAAAATAACTGGCCGCAAAGATTAAATCATGACTCGTTGCCAAAATAGTCCCACCTTGTTTTTGAAATTGTTGCAACAGTTGTCCTAAAGCTAACCGTTTATTAGGATCGAGCCCCTTCGTTGGTTCATCTAAGAAGAGTATCTCTGGATTTTTGATAAATCCTAACGCTAAGGCTAAAAATTCCTGCTGACCACCACTTAAATCATAGGGACTTTGTTTTTCTAAACCCGTCAACGAAAATGTCTGTAAAACATCAGCTAGCTTTTGTGAACTTTGACTTTGTTGAATTTGAAAGGTTAATTCTTCCGCAACAGTATCCTTCATAAATAAACTGGCTGGATCCTGAGGTAAAACAAAAACTTTTCTATAAAAATCAGCCGTTAATTTTTGATCATGAAATTTTAACTGCCCTGATTGTTTCGTTAGTTGTTTCGTCAAGACCTTTAACAAGGTGGTTTTGCCCATACCATTGGGGCCAACAATACAATACGATTGGCCTTGATTTAATTCTAAACTGACATTATCAATAATTTGACGACCATTGAAGTCGAAACGAAAACCTAATTTTTTAGCTTTTAACAACACTTGGTTTTTAACTACCGATTTGCTGGGTTTAATAATTTTTAAATGGGTTGAATCAGCTCCAATCAATCGATTCAATGTTTGGTTATCCACTGGTAAGGTCGCATCAATCTTTAATTCTGAAACTAAACGATCATTTTGCGTCAAAAAATTACGATACCGTTCTGATTGGAACAGTTTTTGTAATCCAATCGCGATTGGTTCATCTAGAAGTAATCTTCCCTGCTCCATCACCACCAATCGCTTGGTAAACTTAACAGCATGTTCTAATTCATGTTCCACTAAAATAATGGTCATATTAAATTCGATATTAACTTTATGAACGAGCTGCAATAACTTTTCTGAAGCAATCGGGTCTAGTTGGGCGGTCGGTTCATCTAATAGCAAGACCTCTGGTTTTAAAATCAAGGCACTTGCCAAATTAACTAATTGTTTTTGCCCACCAGATAACTGCTCAACTGGCTGATCCAATAGCTCGATAATTCCTAAGAAACTAGCAATTTCCGTGATTCTTAGTTGAATTTCATTTGTTGAATAGCCATAATTATCCAAAACAAATTTCAATTCATCCCGAGGCGTCTCCATAATCATCTGATTATCAACGAATTGAGAAACATAGGCAAAATCATCAGTTTGTTTAATTAACTCTCCTGACAAAACCTTTCCAACAATTAGCTTAGGTAGCATTTGTTTTAAAAAGGTACTTTTTCCACTGCCAGTAGCACCAATCAACGTTACGAATTCACCCTTTTGAAGCGTAAAATTTACGTGATTTAACGATAATTTTTGGCTGTTATTGTATCGGAAGCTGTAATCTTTGAACTGTAAAATTTCCACCATAAGTAATTCATGCCTCCCATCAATAACGGTAATAAAATAAATAAACTATCAATAATTAAAATTACGGAAATCCCTTGGAACGAAATATTTAATTTAGATGAGCCAAAATTGATTTTACCTAAGCCTTGAATTGACATCACAGTATTAAAAACTACCGCAGCAACGGTTAATACGACCATTAACCAATCAATCCGTTTGAACTCAATTTGCCCCAACTTATGTTGACGTTGTTCATAACCTTTTAAAATCAACGTATCAGATACATTCATAAAGCTGGCAATTGATTTGTTCAAAACAATCTCATTTAGGGAAATTGTTTGCTTGATTCTTTCAAAAGTTTTACCACTGTTTGAAGGCTGTTTAACTCGAAACTTACTGACAGATTTTGTTTCAGTATAAATTTTAATAATTTGTGGAATAAATTTAACCGTTAAAATAAAAATAATTGCGATACTTTTAAATAAATGAGCTAACAACTCAAAGACTGTTTTAATTCGGATCAATGCATCGTATAAACTGAACGCCCAGAATAAATTAACAAACGAAGTTCCTAAAACAGCAGCATTTACCAAAGATTCTGACGTAATTGTTAGTAACGGCCATTTTAATAAAACATTGGTTCCGCGTTGATTTAAAAGTAAGTTAAACAAAACGGTCACTACAAAAATGATACTCGCAAATTTCAAATAGGTTCTCATTTTCTCATGTCGTGTTAAAATCACCATCACAATCAACGCAACATTCAGTCCTAATAAAACAAAAGGATTGTTGTAAAGGAGTGTAATCAAGATAACTGCAATCAAATAAACAAACATTGCGACACTATTAATATTTCTTTGAAAATTAACAATTAATTTGTTCATCTCACCACTCCTTTACTAGTCAATATTCTTATTCTAACTTACTGAGCAAAAAAATCTAATTGATTCACGTCGATTTTTCTCTGCTATAATAAAAACCGTTGTTTAAATATTGGGAGGAGAAATACAATGAAAAAAATTGCTACATTCTTAGCTTCCTTGTTAATGTTGATGGGAGTATTTGCTCCAGCTACTGCCACAACCGTTCAAGCTAGTTCAACTAAGAACATCAAAGTTACTTACACTTTGAAGAAGAACAAGAAACAAATTGCTAAAAAGACTCTTACACTTAAAAAAGGTGCAACTGTTACAACTGGTTTGAAAAAGGGCTGGAAAGTAACTGACAAGAAAGGTTTCATCTCAGAAATCGATGGCCACAAACAAAATAACAAGAAGAAAATTTACTGGACTTATACCGTTAACAAGAAACAAGTTAACGTTTCTGCTGACAAGAAAAAGTTAAAGAATAAAGATCACGTTGAATTTAAGTTATCTAAGTACAACGGATAGTTTTAATTAAATAGATCCACAATTAAACCTTCAGTTACAAAAAGAATACCTGTAAGAAGCTGACAAAAATAGTTTCTTATAGGTATTCTTTTTTGATACTTTAGATTATTCTACTTCCCCTTCGAAACCATAAAATTCCGAATAAACTTATATCTGCGACTATGACTAGCTGAGTAAAAATAACCAAAAATACTAAAGAAAATTGCACCGATTAAATTGACGAATAAATCTTTCATGGTATCAATCAATCCGACATCTAAATACCCACCTTTAACGACAATATTCTTATTATCCTTTGTGTGAATGACTGTATAGTCTATCTTCTTCACATGTTCAACGGTATTCGGTTTATCTGCCAACTCGACACTGTTAACTTTTTGGACAATACGGTCTTTTTGCATGTCGGTATTGAGCCATTGATCTGCTGTAAATTCGCCAAACTCCCACATGATTCCTATCGTCATGGAAAAGCAAAACGACGTTATAGCAATGAAAATTGGTGTTAAACGAATTGATGTCATCCCTTCATTTAACAAATAAATGGAAGAATAACCTACTCCTGCTGCTAAAAAACCATTCAAAGTATGAAGCCCAGTATCCCAAAATGGTAAGTGTCCATAGAAGTCGCTCAACTCGCCGAGAATGGTTGAACTGAAGATAAATGAGATGATTACAAACTCTAGAATATCAGGAATCATAATTTTGAATTTATTTTCAATAATGGCGGGAATTTCAAACAGTATCAACGTAAGTAATACGATAAGAATCTCATTGCCTTGTCCTAACCAAATTTGACTACCTAACATAATCAAAGCTATCAAACGGTACAAAACATAAATGGCTTTAACAAATTTGCTGGCATCATTTGTAGAATGTGTTAACCATTTGACTATAATCATGCTCTCACCCCGTCATTATTTATCTTAATTATAATAATAGACTCGCTTATCCTAATTAACTAGTCAAAAAATGCTCTTAACCACCAGAATATTCTGGTAATTAAGAGCATTTTCTTCTATTTAATTTTTAAACTCTTCAAATTATCCTCAATCGTAGTCAATGGCGAATCAACTTCGGCCAAAGTGGCTGCTGTATAAGCCCCTTCAACTAACGCAACGTCATACTTATGAATCGTTCTGTCAATCATTTCAAGCAACATTTCCAAATTCATCTTCGAACTACCAAGGTCATAAAATGCTAAAATCTCGTCACCTTTATTATCATCAACTGCTTGTTGGATTTTCTCAAGTGATGAACCAATACCACCATCCTCAGTTCCACCAGCAATCGTAATTGATAAATTAGGAGCAGCTTGAGCAATCAAATCTTTGACACCCTTAGCGATATTGGCTGAATGTGAAACGATTAAAATTCCATACTTCATAGATTTATTCTCCTAAAACTTCGATTAATGATTCAAATAAGTAAGCACTTGATTGTGCACCAGGATCAATATGTCCTTTAGATTTTTCTTCCAAATAACTAGCACGTCCCTTAGTGGCAACCAATCCCTTAACATTTTCCAAAGCTGCATCAATTACACTTTGATCAAATTTATCAGCTTTCAAAGCGTCACTAACTGGTTGCCAAACATCAATCATTGTCTTCATACCGGTGTCTGACTCACCACGACGCTTAAGTCCATCAGTTCCAATTTGAATCAGGTCGCTCAATTCCAAGTCGTCATTTTTAACAGCTTTTGACATATCCAAAAAGGCCGTTCCATACAAAGGTCCAGAAGCTCCACCGACTTTTTGAATCATCGCAAAGGCAGTCGTCTTATACAAATCAGCTAAAGTTTCAGGTTCTTTCTTTTCCAAAGCAGCTGTAACAGCTTCAGCACCACGTTTCATGTTGGTTCCGTGATCACCATCACCAATAGCAGTGTCCAACTCATTCAAAATGGTTTGATTACTCTCTAATTTTTCAACAAATAATGTAATCCATTTTTTAGCATCAACTAATTCTAATTTCATAAAATTTTCCTCTCTACCAAGCGATTGTTGTAACTGGTTCTTTCAAATATTTAATCCAGTCAGCGTCAGCCTTCATAATTGTCAAAGAAATACCTTGCATATCAAGTGAAGTTACTAAATTACCAACTTTACTGAAGGAGACTTTAACCTTTTTAGCAGCTAATTCATTCAAAACATCGTTAGCAAAAATATATTGTTCCATCAAAGGAGTACCACCCATACCGTTAACAAGAATGGCAAAGTCACCACTTTGGTCAGAAAATTCTTTCAAAATCTTTTCAATCAACTCATTAGCTAATTCTTTAGCTGGACGAATCTTTTCCACAGCATAGCCACGTTCATTATGAATTCCGATACCATATTCAATTTCATCGTCACCTAATTCAAACCCAGGGTGGCCGACAGCAGGAACAGTTGCCGCATGTAAAGCAATTCCAATAGTCTTAATATTATCGATCACCTTTTGACCAAGTGTTGCTAAATCGGCTAAATTCATACCTGAACGAGCTGCAGCACCAACAATTTTTTCAACTAAAGCTGTCCCGGCAACTCCACGTTTACCTTGAGTGAATTCACTATTTTTAACCGAAATATCATCATCAACGACAATTGTTTTAATTTCAATATCATCAGCTTCAGCCATTTCTTTGGCCATATCAAAGTTCATGACATCACCAGAATAATTCTTCACAATCAACAAGACACCTTGGCCTTGGTCAACTGCAGTGATTGCCTCATAAATTTGGTCCGGAGTAGGAGATGTGAAAACTTCCCCAGCAACAGCGGCACTAAGCATTCCGTCACCAACATAACCAGCGTGCAATGGCTCGTGACCACTACCACCACCGGAAACAATTCCGACTTGCTTGTTTTCTTTGAACTTTGGATCATTTCTAACAACAGCAGTTGTCCCATCAATCTGCTTTACTAGATCCGCATTCGTTCTCACGAGACCAGAAATCATTTCTGGCACGATATCCTCAACGTTATTAATAATCTTTTTCATTCCTTATTGCCCTCCTTGTAAGCGATTACTTCTATATTATATACCATTAAAGTTATTGTTTAAATTTATAAAGGTGGCCGCCTCCAGGAGCAAGAGATTTTGGGCAGCGGTGGGGACCGACGAAAGCCAAGGTCTTTCGTCTCGATTTTGAGCCTTGCACAAACCGCAAGTCTCAAAACTCTTGCTCCTTCCGGCTAAGTTAACTCGTTGTTTTATCGTAATAAAATAAAAAAATCCCTTTCTAGAGTTAAATGAAATTCATTGATTTCACTTATCCTCTAAAAAGAGATTACGTATAAATAATTAAGCCAAACTTGCTTTTGGCAAAATGTTAATAATATAAAGCAAGATAACAAATACTACGAACAATCCGTACATAATTGGATTGATTTCTTTTCTCTTACCTGCTGCTAGCATTGTGATTGGATAAACTAAGAATCCAAAGGCAATACCGTATGAAATGTTATAAGTTAATGGCATACCAACGATTGTTAAGAATGCTGGTAGCGCAATTTCAAATCTATCCCATTGAATACCTTTCATTGATTGAGCCATTAAAGTCCCAACAATGATTAAAACTGGTGCGGTAACGTTACTTGTTACAACTGTCAATAATGGTGAGAAAAACATTGATAGTGCAAACAAAACGCCAACTGTGATGGATGTTAAACCAGTTCTACCACCCACGGCAATACCGGCTGATGATTCAACGTAAGCTGTTGGTGGTGTTGTTCCAAAGACAGCTCCACTGACCATTGAAATTGAATCGGCCATCAACGCGTGACCAATTCTTGGCATCTTACCGTCTTTATCTTGCATGATATCGACTTGCTCTGCCAAACCGATTAAAGTACCGGCTGTATCAAAGAATGCAACTAATAAGAAGATGATCACAACTGCCCAAAGCTGTGGTTCTCTAATGTCCCCAATATGTGCGACACCAACACCAAAGGTTGGCTTCAAACTAGGAATAGCTGACACAATATGTGATGGTGCTGGAATCAATTTTGTTACCAAACCAACAATTGTTGTGAAAACCATTCCGATAAAAATAGCACCTGGAATCTTACGAGCCATCAAGATAGCTGTAACTAATAATCCAGTAATTGTTAACCAAGTTGTTGGATTTGCGAATGAACCGATAGCAACAAGTGATGACTTACTTGCTGTGATCAAGCCCCCGCCCTGCAAACCAACAAAGGCAATAAAAATACCTAAACCAGCAGCAACTGCCAGTTTCAAATCTTTTGGAATCGCATTGATAACGACTTCACGAATTTTCATTAATGATAGCACTAAGAAAATCAAACTGGCTACGAAAACACCAGCCATCGCTGTTTGCCAAGGAATACCCATGGCTATAACAACTGAGTAACTGAAAAAGGCGTTATCACCTAATCCTGGAGCAATTGCAATTGGGTAATTAGCTAAAATACCCATCAACACTGAACCAACTACGGCAGTCAAAGCTGTAGCTGTGAACAATGAACCTTTGTTCATCCCTGAGTCTCCCAAAACTTGCGGATTAACAAATAAAATGTAAGCCATTGAAACAAATGTCGTTAAACCGGCTAAGATTTCACGCTTTACATTTGTTTGAGCTTCTTCTAGATGGAATAAACGTTCCATAAAACTTAAATTCCCTCTATTATCTAATGAATTCACTATAAACGCCCCTTAGAAAATATAATCTCTTTTTTGAACTTATATAGTATTGCAAATAATTCGGATTTTTACAAGTGTTTTAGAAACATTTATATGTTTTAATATAAAAATAGTTCGTGTTTTGCTATAATTTTATTAATTTAAACAGCTAATCAGGTACATAAAGACTCATGAAGATAGTTAAAGTTCGTGTTTTACTTTATTGCAGCAATTTATTTTTATGAAACATTCATTCTTGAATTTTCTGAAAAATTTTACAATTCTCATCAGTTCTATTTAGAATTGAGCATTAAAACATATCAAAAAGGCTACGTACTGCACAAAAAGGCTCAAATACACTTAAACGTCTCCCATTGTATTTGAACCTTTATATTATTCAGATTTAATAAACACTCTCACGCATTGAAACTGGCCAATCTTTAATTGAATGATGTTGATCAAACTTCTTCAAACTTTCCAATTCCTCATCAGTTAACTTGAAACCAAAAATATCTAAGTTGGACTGCAAATGAGCTTCGTTATTTGACTTAGGAATCACAACGATTTTTTGTTGCGTCATCGCGCGTAATAATATTTGCGCACCACTAACATTGTATTTCTGAGCTAATTCCACAATTTCAGGTTGTTGCATCATTTCTTTGGCATATTGTTCACCTAATGGAGCCCAAGCTTCGTGAACAATCTCGTTTTCAGTCAAGAATGGTGCAATCTTATTTTGTTGCCAATACAAATGAGTTTCGATTTGGTCAATCGTTGGTTTCACATCATTACTATCCAAAATTGCTTGAATTTGGGTAGGATTAAAATTACTTAGACCAATTGCTTTAATCTTCCCTTCTTTATATGCGTCTGACAAAGCACGATAAGTTTCTAAACTGTTTTGCGTTGGCCAATGAATTATCATCAGATCAACATAATCCAATTGCAATTTTCTTAACGATTCATCGATACCTTTAGCTGTTTCGTTATAGCCATCAGTTTGAGTCTTGGTTGTAATAAATAAATCATTACGTGCCAGACCACTGTTCTTAATTGCGGCACCTACACCGGCCTCATTTCCGTAAACTTGTGCTGTATCAATACTGCGATAACCGGTTTTAAGTGCTCTAGCAACACTTGCTTCAGTTAATGCAGGTGGTGTTTGAAAAGTTCCAAAACCAATTACGGGCATTTTTACGCCATTATTTAAAGTTACATTTTCCATTTATAAATTCCTCCGCTTTTAAAGCATTATTTATCAGTAAACAAGGTGATTCTTTGACGAATATATAATCCCTTTTCAAGAATATCTAGCATCCCTATTGCATAATCTGCATAACTAATATAGTTTTTTCTATCATCATTAGCGTGATATTCTTCTCCGCCAACTTGATAATCTCCAGTTCTAATACCTTCTGGATCATAGTTGAATGCTGGTGTCACATAAGTCCAACGAATATCAGAATAAGAACGTAAGCGATTCAGACTTTCAGCCAGTACATCGGCCAAAGGCAGCCAATCTTTTGGATAATCTGAACGATCTTTCAACATTTTTGTATGATTTGAGTTTATGAATAACGTTCCAGCACCTCCAACTTTAAGATAGCGAATGCCAGTACCTTTCAAGATATTAGCAAGGTGGGAAATACCATCGGTATGAACGTAAAACGTTTCTGGTGTCCAAGCACTGATTGCATCTATTACGGAATCAACGTCTTTTAAATCATCTACTGTCAAATCCATAATATCCTTAATCAATAATTGCTCAACACCCAAATCGACTTCTTCATGATTCCTGTGAGCAATCGCCATAATTTCGTGACCTCTACTTTGAGCTTCTTTAATTACAGACCTTCCAGTTTTTCCAAAAGCCCCAATAACAGCTATTTTCATTTATTCTTCTCCTTAAAATTCAATCTGTGATATTACAAAATTATCTGTTTGAAAGACTTCACCCGCAGTTGCACTAATTTGTTGATGAGCTTCACTATTTATGAAACGTTCAAATTCAGTTCTATTTTCAACATCAACAATCATGCTCACAGTGTCATTCGAACCTAATAAGCCTAAAGCACGACCAACCGTTATATGTCTTATCTCTGGTACTTGTTCTTTTAAATTGCGTATATTTTGAATAATTTTTTCTATTTCAATATCTGAAACATTTGGTTTAATTGTCGCAATAAATATATGTCTAATCATTTTGTTTCACCATATCCTAAAAATAATTTTTAATTTCAGTGGCTAGTTTAAGCGAAATTTCCACTAATTTAAAATGCTTATTTTAGATGGATAGTTATGCAAATATCGCATGAATATTTTTTTGTGTTAAACTCTGTTCATACAAACTAACTTATAGAATTGGTGAAAAAAATGGATATTCGAGTTTTAAACTATTTCTTAATTACCGCACGTGAAGAGAATATTACTAAGGCGGCTTCTCTACTACATCTAACTCAACCAACTTTATCACGACAGCTAAAGGGACTGGAAACAGAATTAAATGTGGAATTATTTAAGCGAAGTAATCACAGTATTTATCTCACCCAAGAAGGGCTTTTATTTCGTCAGAGGGCTCAAGACATCATAAATATTTTTGAACATACTCGTGATGAATTACAATCCACTGAAGAATTAGCGGGAACTATTGAAATCGGCTGTAGTGAACTACACAGTATGGCCGAACTAGCGAATTTAATAGACAAATTTCAAGAGCTGCATCATAAAGTGAAATTCAATTTAAGAAGTGGTAATAATGATGATATTAAAGGTTGGATTGAACAAGGAGTTTTAGACATGGGACTTTTAATCGAACCAGTTGATATAGGTAAATACGATTTCGTTCATATGGATAGCAAAGAGGAATGGGGTATTCTAGCTCACAAGGAATCCAAATTTGCTAATTATGATGCAATTCGTCCTGGAGATTTGGTTGGAACTAAGGTAATTACAATTTCAGATCGCGTAGTTCAAAATGAACTTGGTAATTGGTCAGGAAAATATGCTGTTCAAATGCAGAATAAAGCACGATACAACTTACTTTACAGTGCCGCCATGTTGGCTCAACAAAATCATGGGGTGGTAATTTGTTTGAAAACAAGTCAACATTTCGACGATTTAAAATATATACCATTAGAACCAAAATTAGAATTAAGTTCGGTTTTAGCTTGGCGCGGACAACAGCCACATTCAGAAGTGACAAAGTCCTTTATTGATTTCGTTCGAGAAATAAAGTTATGAAAGAGTCCCAAAAATAGTTGAGAAAAAAGACTAGATATTTTTGTACAGGCATATCCTGAAAAAATATCTAGTCTTTTTTAATATAAATATAATGGTTTCAATTCGCAGTTTAAAGAAATGCACATATTGAATAACTACTGAGTTGAAATAGGCATTTAACATGTCAATAATTAGCATCTAAACTAAAGTTATCGATTAGCCAAACAGCAATGCGAGTCGACGAACCTTTATTTTTACAACTCGAGGTGAAATATGTGAATAAAAACGAACTACAAATTAAATATCAAATCAGTCAACAAATTTTAGATGATTTTGATACTTGGCGACTGAACCATCGTAATACTAGAAACAATGTTTACTCTGAAAATGATTTACCAATTATACAAACAATTACTCAACTACATATTATTGGTTTCAATCATTTTGAAATTGAAGAATACCTAAATTTCAATCAAAAAAATGACCAACTAATAAGTAAGAAATTGCAACTTCTGAATAAAAAAAGAAATGAAAGATTAACAACAATTCATAACTTTGAAAAACAAATAGCTTCCATCGACTATTTAAAATTTCAAATAACAAAAGGAGAACTTTAATTATGGAATACGTAACTTTGAATAACGGTATTAAAATGCCAAAACTAGGATTAGGAATTTTTCGTGTCAATGATTTGGACGAAGCTGAAGAAGCTGTTTATCAAGCGATTAAACTTGGCTATCGCTTAATCGATACTGCGGCAGCTTACGGGAATGAACAAGCCGTGGGTCGGGCAATTAAAAGAAGTAATGTTGATTGTTCAGAATTATTTATTACTTCAAAATTATGGTTGACCGATAATTCCTATGGGGGTGCTAAAGTTGGACTAGAACGTTCCCTAAATAATTTAGGATTAGATTACCTTGACTTATATTTGATTCACCAACCAGTAAGTGATTATTACGGTGCTTGGCGTTATCTTAGTGAAGCCTACAAGGCAGGTAAAATTCGAGCTGTGGGTGTTGATAATTTCACCCAACAAAAATTAGTTGACTTAATCAACTTTACAGACGTCCGCCCTGCAATCAACATGATAGAAACAAACGTCTTTAATCAACGTGAAGAAGATCAACAAGCAATGATTGACTACAACGTTCAAATGGAAGCTTGGGCACCATTTGCTTCAGGTAGTAACAATGTCTTTGACCTACCACTCTTAAATAAAATTGCTCAAAAACATGGAAAATCAAGCGCTCAAATTATCCTTCGGTGGTTATTACAAAGAAACATCGTGGCTATCCCTAAGACAGTTCATATAAGTCGTTTGAAAGAAAACTTAGAAATTTTCGACTTCGAATTAAGCAATCAAGAAATGAATCAAATTAAATCTTTAAATACTGGTAACGGATTTAATCTTCCAGAAGACGCTCAAGGATTCCAAAATATGCTAGATATGTCAAAACAATTTTCAGTAGAATAAAGGAAAAGGTAAAAATAATGGATAAAACTTCAACATACACACTAAATAACGGATACAATGTTCCAGTCGTTGGATTTGGAACAATTATTCCAGACGGAGAACAAACGGTCTCAGCTGTAAAAGACGCTATCAAAAGTGGTTATCGTCTAATTGACACGGCCGAAATTTACGGAAACGAGGTCAGTGTTGGCCAAGGTATTCGTGAAGCTATGGTCGAAAACAATCTTAAACGTGAAGACATCTTGGTCAGTACTAAAGCTTGGCATTCTCATCGTGGCTATGAAAAAACTACAGTTGCCTTTAATGAATCATTACAAAAGCTTGGATTAGATTATGTTGACATTTATTTAATCCACTGGCCTGCTAACGCCAAATGGCATGATGACTGGCGTGAATTAAACGCTGACACTTGGAGAGCATTAGAAGACCTATACAAGGTTGGTAAAATTAAAGCCATTGGCGTTTCAAACTTTTTAGCACATCACTTAAAAGCATTGATTGAAGATAGTGAAATCAAACCAATGATTAATCAAATCGAATATCATCCAGGATTTGCTCAAACCGAAGCCGCTGAGTACGCTCAATCTCAAAACATTCAAGTCGAAGCTTGGAGTCCCTTTGGAGGTCCTGGTAGCAATGTTTTAAAAGATGCTACAGTTAACGAAATTGCTAAAAAATATGGAAAACAGCCTTCACAGGTCATCCTTCACTGGCTAATTCAAAAAAATATTATTCCATTAACTAAATCAACAAGTATTAATCACATGCGAGATAATCTCGACGATTTTGATTTTGAATTAACAGGTTCTGAAATGAATGCAATTGACAAATCACCATATAGTGGCGGATTCCAATTTGATCCCGATACAGCTAAATCATAAAAAAAAGAGGTTCCTCTCATACATGAGAAGAACCTCTTTTTTTATCTACTTGTAACAGCTGATTTCTCAGAAATCTTAATGGTTCCATCAACTAAATCAGCTTTCAAATTTTTAACATCAATATGATCAAGATAGAATTCAGCAACTTTATCACGAATTTGTTGTTCAATCACACGACGTAATGGTCTTGCACCCATGGCTTCATCGTAACCTTCATCAATCAACCACTCTTTAGCCTCTGGTGTTACTTCCAAAGTAATACCCTTCTTAGCTAAATTACGGTTAACATCATTCAACATTAGTTCAACGATTTGATTCAAGTCGTCCTTAGATAGATGAGTAAATTCAACTATACCATTGAATCTGTTCAAAAATTCAGGACTAAAGTATGGTGCTAATTTATCCATCAACTTCTCATCTTTACTACCATGACTGAAACCAGCATTTGAAGTAGCGATGATAATCGTATTCTTGAAGTCAACGACGTTACCTTGACCATCCGTCAAACGTCCATCATCCATTACTTGAAGCAATAAGGTCAACACTTGCGGGTTAGCCTTTTCAATTTCATCAAGTAAAACAATTGAATAAGGATTACGACGAACTTTTTCAGTTAGCGTATTGCCGTTATCTTCATAGCCAACGTAACCAGCTGAAGTACCAATCAACTTCGAGACAGCGGTCAAATCAGAATATTCACTCATATCCAAACGAATGATTGAATTCTTTGAACCAAACATATCTTGAGCTAATTGTTTAACTAATTCCGTCTTACCAACACCAGTTGGACCAACGAATAAGAAACTACCTATTGGACGATTGCCTTCGTCAAAGCCAGCCCGGTTCCGACGAATAGCCCGAACAACCATGTCAACAGCCTCATTTTGACCAATGACCTTGCCCTTCAATCGCTTGCCCATACTCTTAAGTCTTTCAATATCGCTAGCACCCATTTGTGAAACAGGAACGCCAGTTAGTCTTTGGACTGATGCGGCAATATCATTGATTGTAGCGACTGGCTCATCAGTTGTCGTGTCGTCTTTATTCAATTTATTCTGAATAGTTTCAATTTGTTGTTTCAAACTAGCAGCTTTTTCGTAATCTTCCTTAGCAGCGGCTTTAGCTTTATCTTTTTCAGCTTGTTTCAAATCCTTTTCCAAACTGACTTTATCAGTTACCGGATTCTTAGCAGCTAAATGAGCGGCCGTCATATCGATTAAATCAATTGCCTTATCTGGCAATGATCTTTGCGGAATATATTGAACTGAATAGTCAACCGCAGCTTTCAAAACATCATCAGGTAATTCAACGTGATGGTGATTTTCATAAGCTTTACGTAGCCCTTTCAAAATAGCTAAGGTAGCTTCTTTACTTGGTTCATTGATTGTAACATCATTGAATCTTCTAGCTAAAGCGGCATCTTTCATAATCGTGTTACGATACTCATCTTGTGTTGTAGCACCGATAATGGAAATTTCACCACGGCTCAAAGCAGGTTTGATAATATCGGCTAAACCTTTACTACCAGAATCTGAACCAGATGAACCGGCACCAATAATTTGATGGATTTCATCGAAGAATAATACGACATTGCCTGCTTTTTTAACTTCTTTAAGCAAGTTTTGAATATTTTCTTCAAAGGAACCACGATACTGCGTTCCAGCTTCAAGTGATGATAAATCAATCGAAATAATCTGTTTATCCTTAATTGCTTCAGGTACGTTACCTTTAACGATTGCTTGTGCTAAACCTTCAACAACTGCAGTCTTACCAACACCAGCATCACCTACTAGGATAGGATTGTTCTTCGTTCTCCGACTTAAAACTTCAGCCGTTTCTTGAATCTCTTTATCACGTCCGATAACTGGATCAAGTAGGCCATCTTTTGCCTCTTGAGTTAAGTTACGTCCGAGCTTCTCTAAAATCGTGCCATTTTTTTGTTTATTATTATCGCTGACCGGAATATTTTGACCAGCAGTTCTAGCTTCTTGATATTTTGCTAATTCTTCAGGAGTCAATTTCTTGCCGTTCACATAATACTTAGCTTGTGAACCACCGTTTTGTTGACTCATTAATCTGTTAAAAATTTCGTCCATATTGTTGTTAAATGGATCTTCATCCCAAAATGATCTTGCCATATAAAGACCTCCTCACTTTAGATAATGCAACTCCAATTCACGCAGAACTCTCCACATTTCGATATCCTGCGCTTTGGCAATTGCCTCTATATCGCGCAAATTGATAGATGTGGCGGAAGATTGTTTTTTGTTGAAAGATTTATGAAGCGTCGTATAACCATACCCGCTTTTCTTTGCAATAATGTAAATCGTTAATCCGTTATCTTGTAAGTATGATTTAATATCTATTCGCATCTTTCTCCAACCTCCACAATTACAGTATAGCACAAATGTGATATAGTACAAGTGTGAAGTGCCACAAATGTGACATATATTTAAAAAATGTTCTAAATTACTTATGTATCAACAATTTGTTAAAATAAAAGTGATAGCTAAAAGTTAATTTTTTTAAACTGCCGTTTCCGGAGCTGGGGGGAATCAACCTGCTATTTTATCTGTTATATTTGAACATCTAACAGACTTAAATGAATCAGAACTAAGGGTATTAACTGTAAAAATAATAATTATCATTTAATCCAAACTTATAAATACCTTAGTCTTCGAGTGTAAGCGACAAAGACAGCAGTTACAGTCATGTTAGGACTTTAGTCCTTACATGACAGGACGTATTTTGAGACTTGCGGTTTATGCAAGGCTCAAAATCGAGCCTGGAGACCTTGGCTCCAGGCGGTCCCACAGCAGAATTTGTCGCTTACACTTGGAGGCGGCATATTTAATAAACTTTCAGCAGATGAGAGGTGATCCAATGAGGGAACTTTTAAACAATTTAAATCGCTTAAATCGCGTTTATGATCAACTCGACTTATTAAATTTTCGAGCTCATAAAAATTTTCCTTTAACATTTAACAAAGAAGACAGCAAAAAATTGCTGCCACAAAATAAACGGCTTTATTTCAGTTATTCTTATCTAAACAAAGAAAAAACACGTCTAACCAATTTGGTTTTAAACCAAGTAATTGATTTACGTGCTCCTCAATTTGATAAGGATTCGACGATTCATCCCCAATTGATCGATAAGGCACTTCGGCTTAGAAATATTGATCAAACACATCAAGAAACTAATTTTGAACTACCAACTCGTAATCGAAAAATCAATAAATTAAAACAATTGATTGCCATGATCGAAGATGAACAAATCAATCCTTGTCGGGGTTATTTGAATCAAATTTATGTCATTTTATTATTGAATAATTTAATGCCACTAGAAATTCGTCACGAACCATATCAAGCTGGTGAATTACTTCATAACGCCGATTTTCGTACGAAACTTTTACAATTTGATTATGACCGTTATCTCTATCAAGAATTTCGCCCAGAAAATTATTTAAAATTCTTGATCTACAGTTTAACTAATCGTTTACCAACTTACATTCGTTCCTACGACGTCCGTGATATCAACCCTGAAGCGGCTGAATGTGGCTTTTCTAGTATTGCTTATGAAATTGTCATTGATGGTGTCAAAGAGTGTTATATCACCTTTAAAGGGACAGAAGCCAACGTTGATCAGTCGATTAAATCTCGAAGTAAGCGATTCGAAAAATCTATTCTTGAAAATTATAAGGATTGGGATTATAACGTTAATTCTATTTTGATTGGTAGCACCAAGGAAGATCGACAATTAATTGTTGCTCGTGACTTCATTCGCTACTTGAATAGTCAAATTGCTTCACAATCTTTAGTCTATGGAATCGGTCATTCGCTCGGAGGACATTTTGTCCAAACGTTGCAACTAATGGACCACTGTTTTGATGCTGGTTACACGCTGAATTCGGCTCCCATTAATTTAAAGTTAGTGAAAAATGTTAAGCCTGATTTATTTAGTCCCGATACTTGGGAAAAACTTTTCAATTTAACTGACGATTCGGATGGTACGAAATTCATTACACCTGCTTTAAACAATGAAATTAAACGACTTCTTCCCTACGACTATTCAGAAATCATCAACGAATGCTTTGAACAAGATATGACCCAAGTCTTTTATGAATTGCCGGCCACTATTTGGATTGGTCAAAAATGGGAATACAACCTCAGCAATTGGAAATATCCATTCAAAAATCATCCCCGTGCCTATTTGAGTAGTGGTGAAATTCACGCTTATCAACATTTCTTTGAAGAATTATTTGCTTACTTATCAAGTTCTGACAATGGTCGACAAGTTGTCCGTAACAGCTTTAGTTTCATCAATGCCCGCACAAAAAATCTGCGTGACACAATTGGTGAACAAAAAACTGCTAAATATTTCTTCGACTATTCAAATTATTTATATCAGTCTGGCGTCTTTGCCGATCAACCACAAATGGTCAGTAAAAAATTTATTGAACAAAATAATTCACTCTTCCGAGGATCGTTACGTGAGTGGCCTTTCTTAAGGAGTATAAACTTTGATATGTTCAGTCTAGCGACCTATTTCCACGTTATCGATGGAGCTAAACATTTTCTCAATCGGACACCCACTAAATTATAAAGTTTGTAATTTTATTAAAAAAATACTTGCTATTTAATTTTTAGGTGCCTATAATACGAACCAACAAAACGTTGAAGAAAAAAGTAGAAATCTCAAGTACGCCTAGTGAGTCATGTTGAGTGCAAAGTGACCGTCAAGAGACCTTCGAAAATCATTTCTGAGTTCGGTACCGACAAGTAGGTTACCGTGGTTGCCACCATTAACTGGCTAGCAGATAGAATTATTGTCCGTTAAAAAAGTGAGTATTTTTAGAATACCCAAAAAAGGTGGTACCGTTCAACTTGAGCCCTTTTCCTTAGCTGGAAGAGGGCTTTTTTTGTACCAAAATCAACGTGAGTTATGTAGGATTGTTGACTTACCTAGCTATTTATATCTATTGATTGAGCAATTTAATCATTAAATTCATGAAAAAAATGATGAATTATTATTCAATTATCTAGCTGGAGGTTTCATGTGAGGATATGATGCAGTGAAGGTGGCGTTAGGACAACGAAGTTGTTCTTACACCACGGACGTGTTTTGAAATTCGCGGTTTGTGTGGAGTTCAAAACCGAGCCTGGAGACCTTGGCTCCAGGCGGTCCCACAGCATAAATATCCTCACGTTCAACCGGAAGCGGCAGCCAAGTAAAACAATAAAAGAGGTGGTAAAGATGGATTCTGATATTAGTGGCATTAAAAGCCCAGCCCAGATTAGAAACAACATTTTTAGGAGGATTACTTATGAAAGACGATTTAGATTTAACAGGAGAAAAAAGCACTAAACAAAAAGTTTTACACTTACTCGTAGTCAGCTCATTAATTTTTGGAATGTTCTTTGGTTCTGGTAACTTAATTTTTCCAGTTCACTTAGGACAATTAGCTGGTAATAATTGGCTATCAGCAGCCTTTGGTTTTGCAATTTCCGGTTCCCTCTTCCCATTACTAGCAATCATGGCGGTTGTCGTTACTAAAAGTGATGGTTTATACGACCTAGCACGCCCAGTTGGTAAATTCTACGCTGCCTTATTTCTAGTTTTGGTCCACCTCACAATCGGACCTCTGTTTGGTACACCACGTACCGCTGCAACAGCTTTCCAAATGGCTGTTCAACCATTCCTACCAGCAAAATTTGACACCGTCGGGATGTTATTATTCACTGCTGCTTTCTTCGGACTCGCATATACTTTAACTGTTCATCAAAGTCAATTATTGAAATACGTTGGGAAATATCTCAACACTATCTTTTTGGTATTATTAGCCATTGTCTTCGTTGTTGCATTTTTACATCCAATGGGTGGTTTGAACCATATGCCAACACAGGCTTATCAAACTAATTCAACTGTTAGTGGTCTACTTGAAGGTTATAACACAGTTGATGCCGTTGCCTTACTTGCTTTAAGTGTTACTTTTGTCCACGCTGTTAAAGGACTTGGTTATAAAGATCGTGAATTATCAGTTTTAACAGCTAAGGCTGGTTCATTAAGTATTGCCGTTGAAGTTCTAGTCTACTTTGGATTAGTTTTATTAGGTGCTTTCAGTTTGAGCAAATTGACTCTATCGGCTAACGGTGGTGTTGCACTTTCACAAATCGTCGGTTACTATTTTGGCCGATTCGGTGCCGCATTCCTAGGTGTCTTAGTTACGTTGGGAGTTTTCACAACTGCAATGGGATTAGTTGCTTCATTCGCGCAAGATTTCCACAAATTGTTCCCTAAAGTTAGTTACCTAGCTTGGTTGAGAACAACAACTATCCTTTCTTTCGTAGTTGCTAATGCCGGACTTGATAACATCATTGCTTGGTCATTGCCAGTTCTAATGCTACTTTATCCACTCTCACTTGCTTTGATCCTCGTTTCACTAACTGTTCATGCAAAACCATACGCTGGGGTCGTTTATAAGATGACTATTGCGTTTACTGTCTTACCTGCCATCTTTGATATGTTGAACGCTTCACCTGCTGCCGTTACAAATATGAATCTTGTTAAAACTGTTTTAGCAGCTTATCATCAATACGTACCATTAGCTAGTTTAGGACTTGGCTGGGTTGTACCAACTTTTGCTGGTTTCTTCTTAGGTTTAGTTTTAGGAAAATTCGGTGTCTTTGCTAGTGCTGATGAAGCTGTGGAAAGTCGTAATTAATATGGACTACCAAATTGTTAAAACAAATCGACAGACTGATTTTGACAGCGTTAGACAAGTTTATTATCAAACTTGGTCATACTCGTATGTTGGTTTAGTTCCGCAAGCTTTACTAGATAATCTCAATCCTAAAGCAACGTGGCACCCAGAAACGAGAATTGATAATACTTTAGTTGCTTTGACAAAGGATCAGAAGATTGTTGGCGTTTGTACATATGGACCCGCACGTCGACAAGAATATGCTGGATTTGGTGAAATTTATTCACTCTATGTCCTGCCACAATTTCAACATCAGGGCATTGGTCAAAAATTATTCCAGGCTGCTTTAAACACGTTGACAAAGGATTTTACAGAGATTTATTTACTTGTTTTAAAAGACAACTTGATTGCTCGAGCTTTTTACGAACTGTTTGGTTTTGAAGCCAGTGATGACTGCATTGCCGATCAGACTGAATATGGAATTTTACATGAGGTTGTTTATATTAAAAATTAATCAAAAAAGTCGCTTCTAAATTCTTAATGAATTTTAGAAACGACTTTTTAATTTGATATCTTTATTTAACAACAACTTTCATTCCATCTGGAACACTGGCATTGATCCACTTAGCATCAGGAATCGTTAAACGAACACAGCCATGACTGGAACGTTTGCCTAGTTTGTGAGCTTCACTTTCAACGTACTTCCCATTTTTATCGGTTGGTACAGAATGGAACAAGTAAACGCCCCAGTCCTTGAAGGAAGTCCAATAATTGGCACCTTCTTTAGAACTCTCGTTATAAAATGAATCACCACGATTTTGGATTTCAAAAGTCCCCTTAGGTGTCGGTGACTTCTTCTCACCAGTAGCAGCTTTCATCGTGTATAAAGTCTTTTTACCATCTTTAACATAAACCCTTTGCTCTGGAATAGAAACCTCCAAATAGGCATTTTGGTGCTTGTTTAAATCTGGATAATCCTTTGCTTCAGAGGGATGCTTCCACTCATTCAAAATCTTTTTCTTTTCAGCTAATTTTTTAGCTTTTTCAGTCTTCTTAGCTTTCTTAACAACCTTAGCAGATTTCTGTTCTGCTTCGACTGTATGTGTATTATTACTATTCACAACAAATACTACAAAACCTATCATCACTGATCCAATAAGTGCAATGACAGCTGTAATTATTTTTTTATTTTTCATTCATAAATTCCCCGCATGAATATAATCATAATACAGATATTTAAAATGGACAACGGATTTTTAACTAAAGCTAGGAATTTATTTTAGCTGGTTAGAAACGGTATAAAACGGGAATGTGACATAACTGCTTTTTTTCCTAAACATGCTGCATAAACGTGGAACAAAACATAGCTTTTTCCGCTTAAAACAAATAGCTCCAGCAATCCAAAATCGGATTACTGAAGCTATTTGCCTTAATGCTCGAAAGCTGAACATGTTTTGTCCCACTCTCGATAATTTATTTTATTTAAATATTATAGACGTTTGTTTAATTCTTCGCCTAGTTCTTCATAGCCAGGACGACCTAGAAGACCAAACATGTTCTTCTTGTATGCTTCAACACCTGGTTGGTTGAATGGATTGATACCATTCAAGTAACCAGAAATACCAACAGCAATTTCGAAGAAGTACATTAAGTAACCTAAGTTAAAGGCATCTTGTTTTTCAATGTGAACCGACATAACAGGAACGCCACCGTCAGTATGTGCAAGAACAACACCTTCGTAAGCCTTCTTGTTAACAAAGTCCATTGACTTGTTTTCCAAGTATTTCAAACCATCAAGGTTATCTTTTTCAGCAGGAATCTTAACATCATGTCTTGGTGTGTCGATTAGAACAACAGTTTCCATAAGGTTACGACGACCTTCTTGGATATATTGACCTAATGAGTGCAAGTCAGTTGAGAAGTTAGCTGAAGATGGGTAGATACCCTTTTGATCTTTACCTTCAGATTCACCCATCAATTGCTTCCACCATTCACCAAAGTATTGAACGTTTGGTTCGTAGTTTTCTAGCAATTCTGTTGTGTAACCTTTACGGTATAAGATATTTCTCAAAGCAGCATACTTGTAAGCATCGTTCTTTGAAAGATCAGCTGATGAGTAGTCAACACGAGATTGTGCAGCACCCTCCATCAACTTGTCGATGTCGATACCAGCAACGGCGATTGGCAATAGACCAACAGCTGTAAGAACTGAGAAACGACCACCGATATCATCAGGAACAACGAATTCTTCGTAGCCTTCAGCATCTGATTCAGTCTTCAAAGCACCCTTAGCACGGTCAGTTGTAGCATAGATACGACCCTTGGCACCATCAACACCATACTTTTCAATCAACTTAGCTTTCAAAATACGGAAAGCGATTGAAGGCTCTGTAGTTGTACCAGATTTTGAAATAACGTTGATACTGAAGTCACGGTCACCGATAACTTCTAGTAAGTCAGCAATGTAGTTTGGAGAAATTGAGTTACCACAGAAGTAAACTTCTGGAACATCCTTATCATTCTTAACGTTGTAGAATGATGAACTTAGGAAGTCGATTGCAGCACGGGCACCCAAGTATGATCCACCGATTCCGATTCCGATAAATACTTCTGAATCAGATTGGATCTTTTTAGCAGCTTTCTTAATGCGAGCTAATTCATCCTTGTCATAATCAACAGGCAAGTCGATGAAACCACGGAAGTCAGCACCGGCACCGGTACCCTTACGTAATTCGTCATCAGCAGCTGTAACAAGTGCTTGCATTTCGCCAAGTTCGTTTTCGTGAACAAACTTGCTTAATTTTGAATCATCAAATTTAATTTGTGACATTTTCTCTCCTCCATATATATCGTCAAAACTAGATTAATCATTTTCGCAGAAAATTTCAAATTTTTATCAATCTTTTTATCCATTTTCCAACAAAATATAACAAATATCCGACGGCCGCGCCTAGAGTATTGAAGATTACATCATCAATATCAGTGACTCCAGTGTTCAAAATGAACTGTAAAGTCTCAATTGACGTTGAAATCAAGGCACCAATCAGCACTACTTGGAAAAATCCTAGGTGTTTTTTGGTCAGTGCGGGGATAAATACTCCCATTGGTACGAACCACACAATATTACCATATAAATTATAAAAGAAGTCAACTAATGATTGACCTTTTGACAATTTAAATGTTTCAATGAGCGGAATAATGTTTATTTGGGATAATGGTCGATGGAAATAAAATTTGAATTGCCATAAGAAATAGCCATCCCGAAAAACTGTCAAAGCAAAAAGTAGGAAAATATAAAAGGCGAAAACGGTCAAACCAAATTCCCGACCAAAATTCGTCTTTTTATTCTTAAGTTTTACCCAAATGAATCTCAAAACGATAAAAAATAAGGTGTACAATATTGCTTTATCAACAGCATAAAAGGAAAGCCGAATCAATGGAAAATGATTAATTTTCATTGCATATAACCTGTATATGTAATCATATAACGGTCCTAAAAATATCATTTTGCTCATTCTTTCCCACTTTTCACCTATAAGGTATTATACTAACAATTAAGTCTTTTATTTAGACTTTACCAATAATTATTAAAGAATTTTTACAAACAAGGAATTATCTATGAATAAATTAAAAAATATTTTGGACAAAAGACTTGGTTTCATGGGACTCCTCATCTTTTTCCTTTGGATCAAAACAGTCATTGCCTACTACGTGGATTTCTCATTAGGCGTTTCGGACCCGTTACAACATTTGATCCTAATTATTAATCCAATTGCCACAGCTGTTATTTTACTCAGTATAGCGTTATACATCAACCGTCCAAAAATTTCTTACATCGTTATGGGCGTTATCTACGTTTTAGAGTCAGCTCTACTCTATGGCAACATTCTTTACTATCGTGAATTTAGCGATTTTTTGTCGTTTAATACGATTGCCGGCGTTTCAAAAGTTTCGAAAGGCCTTGGTGGCAGTGCTGCCAATATGATGCAGCCACATGATTTTATTTATGGTTTAGATTTCATTATTATCGCAATATTGTTACTTACTCATTATATCAAAATTGACGACCGACCAATGAGAAAATTAACAGCAATTGCGACAACTTTTTTAGGAATCTTTTTCTTTGCTTTCAACTTAACGATTGCCGAAAGTAACCGTCCTCAATTACTCGGTCGGACCTTTGATCGTGCCTACATTGTTAAATACTTGGGACTCAACACTTTTCTAGCTTATGATTCAATTAAGACGGTTCAAAATAACCAAGTTCGTTCTGAAGCAGTTGGGACTGACATGGACGATGTCCTAGCTTATACAAAGCAAAATTATGCGCAACCAAACGCTAAATATTTTGGTAAAGCACAAGGTAAAAATATTATTGTGATTCATCTAGAAAGTTTCCAACAATTTCTAATTAACGATAAAGTTAACGGTCAAGAAGTGACACCGTTTTTGAACAGCCTCTATAACGATAAAAATACGATGTCGTTTGATAATTTTTACCATGAAGTAGGTCAAGGTAAAACGAGTGATGCTGAAAATATGCTCGAAACTGGACTATTCGGTTTACCCGAAGGTTCCCTCTTTTCAAAATTAGGTAGTGACAATACTTTCCAAGCTGCCCCAGCCATTTTGGGACAAAAGGAAGGTTACACTAGCGCCGTTTTCCACGGTAATATCGGAAGTTTCTGGAACCGTGATAATGTTTATAAAAATATGGGTTATAATTACTTCTTCGATTCCAGTTACTATAATAAAACTGATGATTCCAGTTTGGAATATGGTATGAAAGATAAATTGATGCTATCCGAGAGTGTTAAATATCTCGAACAGCTCCAACAACCGTTTTATGCCAAATTTATCACCGTTACAAACCATTATCCATTCCAATTACCGGATGAAGATAATGACGGTTTTCAAGCGCCTGACACTGATAATAGTGCCGTCAATAACTACTTTGTGACCGCTCATTACCTTGATAATGCGTTGAAGGAATTCTTTGATTATTTGAAGTCTAGTGGCATTTATGACAATTCAATGATTGTCCTCTATGGTGATCACTACGGACTCTCCAACAGTCAAAATACAGCTTTATCATCGTTATTAGGCGTTGATAGTAGCGATTGGACTGACTTTAATGATTCACAAATGCAAAAAGTTCCCTTTATGATTCATATGAAAGGACTTAAAGGTGGCATTAATCACACTTATGGTGGCGAAATTGATGTCTTACCAACCCTGCTACATTTAGCTGGTATCAATACGAAGCAATACGTACAATTGGGAACTGATTTATTATCAAATCAACATAATCCCATTGTTATTTTCCGTAACAAGAACTTCATCACACCGCACTACACCGTCTTAAAAGATAGTGATGGCAATCCTGAAGTCTTCAAAAATAACACAGGCGAACAAGTTGACTTGGAACAAGATCCTGAATTGAAACAAAAAGTTGCTAAATGGCAAGATTACGTCAATACGAAATTAAAATTATCGGATACGATCAACAATAAAAACTTGTTACGTTTCTACACGCCAACCGGTTTTACACCAATCGATCCGAAAACTGAGAGTTATCAAAATGAGATTCAAAAACTCGTTCAAACAAGAAATTCACTTGGTTTGAAATCAACTAGTGTCTACTCTAAGAACGGTAATAAATCTACAACCGACCTTTACAACACTGATGCTCCCGAGCTTAACGGCGACCGCTCAGTCATTGATAGTTGGTCGACGATTCTCAAGGGCGATAACGATACAACTAAGTAAGTCAGCGGAAGCTGGCTTTTTTTCTTTTCCGAAATAACGTATTATTAACCAGTGAACTAATTTAGTTATGAGGATAAACATGAAAAAAATTCAATCCATCTTAAACACTAGAATCGGTTTTATGACCTTTTTGATTCTTTGTTTATGGTTAAAAACAATCACTGCGTACTATGTGGATTTCTCTTTAGGCTTAGAAAACTTGTTGCAGCATTTTTTTGCTGTCGTCAATCCATTCGCTACGATTGTTTTATTAATGAGTTTAGCTTTATACATCAATCGCGCTAAATTATCTTATTTAGTTATGGGAATAATTTACTTGGCTGACTCGCTTTTTATTTATAGTAACGTTTTGTATTATCGACAATTTTCAGACTTCATTTCCTTTGGATCAATTACTGGTGTCAGTAAGGTTGCCAAGGGTTTGGGAACTACTACCATTGGTATGATTCAACCTCGTGATGCAATGTACTTAATTGATTTTGTTTTAATCATTATTTTGTTTGCCAGTCATTTCATCAAAATTGATAAGCATCCCTTTCGAAAACTCAACGCCGTGGCAACTACTTGTATAGGCTTAATGCTCTTTTCAGCCGACTTAGCTGGTTCTGAAGCCAATCGTCCCCAACTACTAGGAAGAACTTTTGATCACTCTTACATCGTAAAATATCTCGGTATCAACAGCTTTCTACCTTATGATTCCATTCGATCTCTTCAAAACGACCAAGTCCGATCGAATGCTACTGAAACAGAAATTGACGATGTTCTTGCCTATAATAAGAAAAACTATGTTGCTCCAAATCCAGTTTATTTTGGCAAAGCTAATGGTAAGAACATCATAATTATTCATCTTGAAAGTTTTGAACAATTTTTAATCAACTTTAAACTACCAAATGGTGAGGAAGTAACACCATTTTTAAATAGTCTCTACGGTGATAAGAACACTATCTCCTTTGATAATTTCTATCATGAAGTTGGTACTGGACGTACCAGTGATGCCGAAACAATGCTTGAATCAGGACTTTTCGGACTACCTTCGGGTACTTCATTCTTCACTAAACTTGGTACTGAAAACACCTTCCAAGGAGCTCCAGCCATTTTAGCTCAGAAGAAGGGTTATACGAGTGCTGTTTTCCACGGTAATACTGGTGGTTTTTGGAGTCGGAATATTGTTTATAAGAATCTTGGTTATAATTATTTCTTTGATCAAAGTTATTATGACCACGAAAATCCTGACACACAGTCACTAAATACGTACGGAATCAAAGATAAAATTCTTTTTTCTGAAGGCGTCAAGTATCTCGAACAAATGCAACAGCCGTTTTATGTTAAATTTTTAACAGTTACCAATCATGAATCTTATCAATTCTCTGATGAAGATAATGGTGATTTCCAATCGACCGATAATCCGGATTCTAAAGTCAATCAATACTTCAAAACAGCTCATTATTTAGACAAGTCGGTTGAAGAATTTTTCAATTATTTGAAAGCAACTGGACTTGATAAAAACAGTATGATCGTTCTTTACGGTGACCACTATGGACTTGGGAATGGCCAAGATAGTAAGGACAGAAAGCCAGCTTCTGTTCTCTTTGGTAAAACTCCGGAGACGTGGACAAAGTTTGATACAACGCAAATGCAACGCGTTCCTTTCATGATTCATATGGATGGACTTAAGGGTGGCATCAATCATACTTATGGTGGCGAAATTGATGTCCTACCAACGTTATTACATCTAGCAGGAATCAATACTGACCAATACGTCCAAATGGGAACCGATCTCTTCTCTAAGCAACATAGTCAACTAGTTGCCTTTCGAAATAAAGATTTTGTTACACCAAACTACACTGTTTATCGCGACGGTGATACAGCTCAGGTTTATTCAAATAAAACTGGTGAAGAAATTGATATGCGTGATAATCCCGAATTATTGACTAAAGTCGATAATTGGGAAAAGCGTGTTGATTTGAAGCTCAAGACTTCTGATAACGTCAACAATAAGAATCTGCTTCGTTTCTATACCCCACTAGGATTTATACCTGTTAACCCAACTAATTATTCCTATCAAAACCAAGTTCAACAAATGGAAAAATTACGGGATAGTTTAGGCGACAAATCCACTAGCTTGTATTCACAAAATGGCAATAAATCAACTACTGACCTCTACACTACCGATTCAGTTCAGTTGCAAGATGATCGAACTCCAATTGATAGTTGGTCGTATTTAGATAAGAAATAGCAAAAGGACTAATTCACGTAAAATGAATTAGTCCTTTTTGTTAACTATTTAATTTGATAACGTAAAATTGTTTTCAGCTTCTCAGGTTCAACTCGTCTAGCATCTGACAAGTATATCTCACGATGAATTTTGGAAATACGTTGCTTATTATTATCTGAAACCAGTGCATCGATTTTTTGAAAGCTGGCTGGTTCATCATCGTATTTTCCGACATGAAGAATTTGAGCAACTTCCATTTCTGGAAATTCTTTAATTTCTATTTCAGCAATCTCAGACAAATCCTTTTTAACTTTCACACTTTCCAAAGTTGGCTTAATTAGCTCATCTGGCACAAAATCAGGCACGCGAATCATAATGTCATAACTAAATTCATTTTTATCTAAATGATCTAATTGTTGTCCCTTTTTAGTTAGCGACCAAACACCTTCCAATGGAAATACGACATAATCATCATAAGTTACATCCCTGTCAACGCAAAATTTCTTATAAGCTCCCTTAATACCATAAGCAGCTGGATATAATGTTTGCACTTTTTGACTAAACTCTGGTCCATTGGGGTTTCCCACACCATGTAGTGAAATGAATCTTTGTTTAGGAATTGTTAAAATCACTGGCTGTTTTTTTGTCGAATATAAATCTTTTTCTTGTTTACGCCATTCATATTTCATTTTTCTGACCTCACAGTTATTTAGGTTAATTTTATCCCAATAAAAATAGACTTAGCAATCACTAAGTCTATCAATAATTACAAAAGTGAAACATCTGCTGCACTAACAAATTCATTGGTTGCAACACGGTAATACTTTTGACCATTAATCATAGTATATCTATCGCTATACCATTCGGTATCAGGACTTAAAGCCCGGTCAGTTATCTTATGACCCACTGAATCAACCATATAGACAATTGATTTGCCTTTAACACGAACGATATTATTTTGAGCAGTATAAACATAGACATCACTTGCTTTAACGTACTCATCACTTGCGACACGATAGTATAAAATTCCATCTAAAGTATACTCTTGATCACTGAACCAGCCTGAATCTTTTCCTAGGGCTTTATTAGTAATCAGTTTGCCCTTATTATCGTATAAATTAACATCTTTAGTTGTTGTGGAAACGGTTTGGCTCACTGAACTTGTAGTTCCACCTTTATCTTCGGTGTTGTTATCCTCATTGTTATTATTGCCGTTGTTATGGTGGTTGCCACTACTGCTGCCTCCACCTGTACTCTTCTTTGTATAAACGGCATTTACTGTAATTGGGGTTGTTCCTGCAGCTTTATCTCCAAAAATTCCATCTTTCAATTGACTAGTAATTGCGCCAGACAAAACAGAATTCAAATCTTTTGAAGTAGGAGAATAACTAGCAAATGACTCTGCCGTTCCATCACCAATTTTAATTGTAGACTTATTCAAATCAATTGTTGAATTAGTAGGGGCTGTGATATTGGAATATTTATAACTAGCATCATTTACAGGAATCTTAAACGATGCATCAGTTGACTTATCAGTACCAACTGTTTGTGAAACCGCAATATTGATTGAATCGAGTTTTTTAACTTCAGCTTTAACTGCATATCCTCCATTACCGTCGCCACTGACAGTTCCCGTTTCGTTTTCAATTGAATCCGCAGAATATCCTGGTAGTAATTGACCGATTTGAGAAAGCGTCACCCTTCCGTTTGTAGCTGTTGATAAGTTAACAGATTCACCAGTTGTTCCCTTGTATGTTTTACTTGATTTAACCGGTAAATTTTCCCCAGAGCTACTGTCAGCATATTGAATATAATAATCAACTGACTCAGGTATTACATTAGGTACCCATGTAGTTTGAGTTCTGCCAGTATTCCCTAGAGAATATGTAGATATTAAATCAGTTGTTGATACAGGTTTTACAGTACCCGATGCATCTTTCCATCCGTTGGCAGTGTACTTATTTCCCGCAATCATATATTCAAAAGGATCTGAAGGTAAATCCGAACTAGTAATAACACTATTGGGTCCCAAAGTTAACGATACTAAATGTGTTCCAGTAAACATATTTCTAGTATCTGTCTCCTTTGACATATTCCAATCCGAAATATCAAGGGATTCAAGACTACTATCACCTTTAAACATATTTGAAAAGTCACCAGTATCTGATGTATCAAGTAAGTTTAACCCTGAAATTACCTTAGCATTAGTTAATCCTTCAAACAGTGATTGCTGTATTGCATTTGCTTTTAATTTTCCAACTATATCAACCGAAGTTATTTTACTGTCATAGTCTACCCAGTCAAAATTTCCAGTTCCCTGCGACTGTTCTGGTTTTTCCACGACAGAACCATCAGTACTACCTAACCTCAACTGATAATTATTATCATCACCATTTATTTTATAAACAGCCCAAGTTATTCCAGAGTAATTAAAACCACCATATGCAGTTTCACCATTAACATATGTATATTCATCTTTAGGTTGAACCGTACTTACAGAGTTGACACTTCCAGTTCCACTATCAGCCGCCTGAACATTAATTCCATTAACACCAAACAAAATAGCACTACTTAAAACTGCAACACATGACAACGTAAATTTATTTATTCTAAGTTTCATAATCTTTCCCCCTCGATATAGGTTCCTATGATTCTGAAAAACAAAAAAAGAGCCTCTTAAATAAAAGCTCTCAGATTGAAGACAAATTAGTCTTACTTATTCTAAATTTCGGTTTCGTCTTGAGTCTGAATACACTTTGTAACTATATTCTAACTCAACTTTCTTGATTTTGCTTGTGTTCGTATCCCTCGTCAAACAAGGTTACGATGAAGGTTGTCCCTTCATTAACTTTACTCTTAACTTCAATTTCACCACCATGATTTTCAACCAATTGGTGAACAATTGACAAGCCTAAACCAGACTCGCCGTACTTACGATTCTTACGTGATGGATCAGCTTTATAATAACGATCCCAAATATTTTTAACTTGGTCTTCTGACATCCCAATACCAGTATCGGAAACTGTAAACACTGAAGCATGACGTTCTTCATTACGAATTCCACTGATAAAAATCTTACCATTATTAGTAAATTGGATAGCATTTTGCATGATATTGAAAATCACTTGGACAAAACGGTCGTAATCCGCATATGTCTGCAATTCACCGTCGAATGGCTTGAGAATCAGTTCATCACCTGAAGTTTTAGCTTTCTTCTCCAATTGTGAAGTAATATCAGTCAATGGTTTATTGGCATCAAAAACACGTTTAGCCATCGTAATCTGGTTAGTTCGAATTTTTTCATAATCCAAATTCTCATTAACTAATCGAATCAAACGTTTCGTTTCGTTGCGCATCAATTGAATACTTTGACCCTTAGACTCTTCCGGAATGGCATCATAAGCTAATCCTTCCAAAAGTCCATTGATGGTTGTTAGCGGCGTTCTCATTTCGTGTGAAGCATCGGCCATAAATTCCTTACGGCGTTGTTCCTGACGCTTAATTTCGGTATCAGAGGCCTCTAGTGACTTAACCATTTGGTTGAAATCATCTGCCAAGTCATCTAGCTCATCGCGACCTTTACTTTCAATATGAACTGAGAAATCATTATTGGCAACTTTCTTCGTCGCGCTACGTAAACGATTAATTCGGTTGACCTGATATCTCGACAACAAGAAACTCAAAATAATCGCAGCTAGTAAGGAAATCAACAAGGCAAAATAAAGTCGACTGTTGATTTCACCGATATTTGTTTGCAGTTCAGAAACATCTGAACCAGCCCAAACAGCCGCAATCAATTTACCATTTTGGAACCACGGCGTTAAAACATAGACGTAACTTCGATTGTCATCTTTTCGAAGCCGCGGGTTTCCTTCAGTATTTTGTGGCTTTTGAATATTTCGAATCGTTTTGCCTTGCTTTAGTTTCTTCCAATACGACTGCTTCAAATGTAATTTAACATTCGTTGGTGGTGTTGGATAAACTTGATTATTGTTGTAATCAAAAATAGCAAATTGAACATTTCTTTCCGATAAAACTTGTTCAACAGTTCGAATATTGTCGCCTGTAATATTATGAATTTGCCCAGTTTTCGGATCAGTCTTTAAGGCAATCTTCTCGAGGTTACCGGCATAACTTTCCAAACTTTTATATGTCCGGTTATATTCCCAACTTGTAGAAGCACTCGTTACGGAATACAAAATAATCCCCAGAGTCGTTAAAATAACGATCAAAAAACTCAGCATATTTTGATAAATTAATTTCATTATGCCTTAGCCTTTACTCCTGAATCATCAAATTTGTAGCCGACACCCCAGACAGTTTCGATAACTTGGGGACCAACTTTTTCAATCTTTTGACGAAGTTTTTTAATATGGGCATCAACGGTTCTTTCTTCACCAAAATAGTCGTAATCCCAAACTTGTTCCAACAATTGTTCACGTGAGAATACTTGCTTAGGCTTACTTGCAAGAGTCTTCAACAAATCAAATTCCTTAGGCGTTAAATCGGGAATTTCCTTACCATCTAAGTATGCTTCACGCGTATTAGAATTTAGCTTGAAGAAACCAGTATTGATATCAAAACCATCATCAGCTTCTTCAACCTCAGCGTTGACTGGCGTGCTTTCAGCTAGTTTTTCAGCTAAGTTTTCATCACGTCTGTGAATAGCTTTCATTCGCGCTATCAAAGTAATGGGACTGAATGGTTTCGTTACATAATCGTCAGCGCCAAATTCTAGTCCTAAGACTTGATCACTTTCGGTATCACGGGCTGTTAGCATGATAATCGGAACAGTCTTAGAAACTTTACGAATTTCCTTAGCAACTTCCATCCCATCTTTACCTGGTAAATTAAGGTCCAACGTGATCATATCCCACTTATCGGGGTCCTCATTGAACATGTCGACTGCCTCATTACCATCATATGCGAAACTTGCATCCCACTTTTCCTTTTGGAAAAACATGCCCATCATTTCGGAGACAGATTTGTTATCCTCTATCATTAAAATCTTCATAAATATCACTCCAAGTTTTTAAGAATTTGACTATCTCATTACATTGATAATTGTTAACATATTGTAAGTATACAAAATAAAATTAAGTTGGTGATCTTTTGAAAAAGAATTATCGCGGAACCGTCTTTTTTGATTTAGACGGAACCCTATTAAATGCACAATCTCAAGTTGATGACTCTGTTGCAAAAGCAGTCCATCAAGTCGAACAAAACAATTATTTGCCAGTTATTTGTACTGGTCGCTCTCCCATCGAAATTGATGCCGTAACAAGTACAACTGGTATTGATACTTATATTACTTTAAATGGGGCATTTGTCCAATCTCAAGACAAAGTTGTCTATCAAAAAAATATTGCGCCTGAGCTAGTTAAGGACGTCATGGAATTAGCACACAAATCTGGCGATACAGTATACATGCATACACCAGACAGAACTTTCTTAAGTGGTAATACTCCTTATATTAAAGAATTCTTCCATAAATTACGTCTTGATGTACCAGAAATCGATCCTGATTTTTACAAAAAAGATGACATCCCTATGTTCGTTATCTTAACAGATGGTGATGGCTCCAGTTACGAAACTAAATTCCCTGACTTGCAATTTTACAACACCGGTTATTACTCAATCGATACTGTAGCTAAAGGCGTTTCCAAAATGAGTGGCATCCAACACTTGCTACAGGCTTTAGATTTGGAAGACAAACCTACTTATGCATTTGGCGATGGTACCAATGACTTGCCAATGATTAAGTTTGCCGATTACAGCATTGCCATGGGTAATGGTATAGATTCAGTTAAGGATGCTGCTACTTATGTTACCACTGAAAACGTTAACGGTGGTATTGTTAACGGTTTGAAACACTTTGATTTAATCTAATTTCCTAAACTATTTATTACTATTAAAACTCACTAACCTTGAGGAAAATATAAATTATCGCATTCAAAAAAACGTAATCGCCAGTTATTTTGTTAACTGATGATTACGTTTTTTTAATTGATTATATATAAAGGTTCCTTAGCTTGATTTACTAATACAACATTGTTGGCAACGATATTAGCCATCGCATCTCGTGCTTCAACTGTGGCGTTACCGATATGCGGCGTCAAAATAACATTGTCTAACTTCTTAAAACCAGCAGCTACTTCTGGTTCCTTTTCATAAACATCTAAGGCTGCTCCAGCTAATTCTTTGTTTTGTAAAGCCGTTAACAAAGCAGCTTCGTCAATTACAGGACCACGAGAAACATTGATTAAATAAGCTGAATTTTTCATTTGTTTAAATTGATCAGCACCCAAAATATGTTGTGTTTGGGGCGTCAATGGTGCATGTAACGTCAAAACATCACTTTGACGAATTAACTCATCCATAGAAACAAATTTGGCATTTAATTTTTGTTCAATTTCCGGTGCCAATTGATGACGTTGCGTATAAATGGTTTTCATATCAAAGGCTGCCATTCTTTTAGCAACAGCTTGACCAATTTGACCCATTCCAAAAATACCTAATGTTTTACCAGCTAATTCATGACCTAAGAAGAATAATGGTGCCCAACCAGCAAATCCAGTCGTTCGCATTAACTTGTCACCTTCAACAATGCGGTGTGCTAAGGAAATAATTAAACCAGTTGTTACCTCAGCAGTGGAAACGGTCGAAACCTTTGGTGTATTCGTAACTGGAATATTTTTCTCACGAGCATATTTAACATCAATATTATTGAATCCGGCTCCATAATTAGCAATCAGTTTTAATTGTGGGTCAGCGTCAATCACATCTTGATCAACTTGCGTAGATAGTGGCGTGATTAAATAATCTTTGCCGGCGATACGTTTGATTAATTCATCTTTCGTAATCAAATCATTGCCTGTATAACTTTCCACATTTAATCCTGCCTTTTGCAAGACTTCTAAAGCTGCTTGTGGAATAGCGGCCGTTATGAGAACATTTGCCATATTTTTTTCTCCTTGTTGTTCAACGAATTAATTAGTTGTCATATCGAGCAAAAAGGACGATACCCCAAATAGTATCATCCCAATTTTCTAGGCTTTAACAACAACCTTACCCATCATATGACCACCTTCAACTAACTCAGTAGCCTTCTTAATATTTTCCAAATTAAAACCATGGAAAACCTTCGTAACAGTTGAGTGAATCATACTACTGTCCAGACCATCTGCTAACTTTTCCAAATAAGCTCCCTGGTCTGACATTGAATCTAACTTAAACTTGGCCTTAGTAAACATCCACTCCCAAGCAAAATTAACCGACTTCGATTTCAAATCGGCGATTTGTGATTCACGTAAATTAGTAATTGTTGCGAACGTTCCAAATGGCTTAATTAATTCTACGATTTCTTTCCAATGTGGATCATTATCGCTCAAGCCAACAATGTAATCGACATTTTCAATTCCTAAATCATGAACTTGGTTAATTAAGTCCTGATGATGGTTGACCACAAGATCCGCTCCAAGGTCCTTGACCCAATCGACCTTCTCCGGTGTTGAGGCAGTCGCAATTACTCTTAAACCGGCTAAATGAGCCAATTGAGTGGCAATTGAACCAACACCACCGGCCCCGTTAATAATTAAAATTGTTTTATTACGATTATCAACGGCTGGATTGATATTTAATTTTTCGAAAAGTAATTCACTAGCTGTCAAAGTTACCAATGGCATAGCAACACTTTTTTCAATCGAAGTTTCCTTAGGTGCGTGGGCAACGATTCGTTCATCAATAATTTCATATTCTTGATTTGAACCATCGCGCGTATAGTCACCAGCAAAGAAAACTTTGTCACCAATTTTAAAATTCTCGACTTCAGAACCAGTTTCTTCAACCACACCATAACCGTCGTATCCCAAAATTTTTGGTTCACTCAACTTGTCCGTGATATTCTTTCTAGTTGCAATATCAACTGGATTAATTGAAATTCCCTCAATTTTAACTAACAAATCACGGCCAGTAGCTGTTTCCTTAGTCTTATCAAATTCTACAAAACTATCTATTTTATTGTCAGTAACACCAAATGCTTTCATTTATCCAACCTTCTTTTCACGTTAACTCCATTCTATAACAAATAAGTTAGTGAGAAAATTTTTATCCCCCGTGATAATTATATTTATGTATGCCGCTTCCAAGAGCAAGAAATTTAGGTCGCTGTTAATGAATGGTAATTTTCCAATGGTTGTTTTTTATAGTTTTAACATAATTAACTAGCATCACATGTTAAATACTAAAAAAAGCATTACCAGCTAATCCCTTTAAATTAACCGATAATACTTAACAATTAATAATTTTGTACTCTAAATATTTTTCAATATTAGATTGAGGTTAAATTATTTGATCTTCTTTCAGCAAACACTTTTACTTGATAGACTTTGATTTTTAATTATCTCTGAAGGGTGAGTTTATTTAGAATCATTAATTTATCAATGCAAGGAGTCTGTTGTTTGTTCGGAATCATCCGATGCAAGTGTTAGTTATTGCTTTTTATTTATTAAATTTTTATTTTGGGGTTTTGAAATTAGGGTTAAAAAAGCAATAATCGCCAACGCTACGGTAACCCAAAGTAAGACATTATCAGTTAAAGTTTTGGGACCAACTTTCCCTAATTGATTCCAAACAACTGGCGCAAAGAAAGCACTGATAATTGTCGCAATAGTCAAAAAGCTACTGAGAGTATTAACTTGATTTGGCTTGAGTCCTGCATTACTAGTAAAAACTAAATAAGGACCTGTGTAAGAGTAAATATAATTGAAGAAAATAGCTGAACCGATGGCAACACTTGAATTATTAGTGGTCCAAAGTAACAAGACAGCCATTGAAGCACCAGCATAACCAAGCGTCAAAGTAAATCGATGTAATCGTTGATGCAAGTATCCAAATGTTAACCCAGCAATGAGTCCACCTATATTCATGGCTGCTAGAGTTAAGTTAATCACTTGAGCATTACCGAACTGGTGGATTTCAAAGTAACTGGGTAGCTTTAACTGAACGCCCCAAATTAATAAGTAGGTTAGAAAAGTTAACGCAATTAATTTCCACTGACGGCTAGGTAGTTTGATCGAATGAGTAGTATCTTCTTCTTTGACTACTGGTTCTGGAACGAAAAATCCAACTAATATAGCAATGATAAACAATATCATATGCAACCAGAAAACTGCATGCCAACTTAAACTGATGAGTAATCCGGCTAAACCTAAAAGTAAGGCATTTCCCAAAGCCGACAAACCGGTTTGATAACCCAATAATCGAGCTCGCAAGTTTCCGTGGTATGTGTGTGCGATTAAACTGATAGCATGCGGCGAGAATAGACCAATTCCCAGTCCTAATAGTATTCGACTAAACATTATTAACCAAAAGTTATTGGTTAATGCGGGAATCAATCCACATAATCCACTGATTACTAACCCACTAATTACAACTTTGCGAAGGTTAAATTTTCTGACTAAATAGGGGTTTAGTAGCAAAGTTAATAAGGCACTGAGATTAGCAATCGTAACTAACCATTCAATAAACGTTGTCGGTATCGTTGGAAAAGTTTGTTTTAATTGTGGAATAATTCCCGTAATGACAGTCGTAATTCCACTAACAGTTGAAAGACTGAGAATACTGATTGTTGTTTTAGCAGATACTTGTTTCATAATTAGTGTTCCAAGAATTTATCAATCGTTTGTAAAACACCTTGGTCTTGATTATTGGCAGTAGTTTGGTCAGCCACAGCAGATACGTTAGCTTGAGCATTTTCCATAGCCACGCCGCATCCTACTTCACGCAACATTTCTAAATCGTTACCTCCATCACCAAAAGCCATCATTTCACTCAAATCAATATTCAAAATTTGACCAAGTTCTTTGAGTCCAGCAGCTTTATTAAGTCCTAGTTGAATGACGTCAATATCACCGTGACCACTACTTGTCGGTTCAGCTAAACCAACTAATGATTCACGAAGTTGCTCAACAATATTGTCAGTTTCTGCAACAGGACAACTAATAGCAAATTTTAAAATATCATCATCAATTGATTCAAAATCATCCATCACTTCTAAATGATGGTAGTAGTGTCGCATTTCTTCAACATGTTCAGAATCCATTGTAGAAAGAGCATATGCACTCTTAGCACCACAAACAAGAAGTTTCAAATTAGGAATAGCTTGAATTTTATCTAAAATTGTCTGAACGTTATTTTGACTAAAAGCATGCTTGGCAAAAGTTTGTTTGGTGTTACGAATATAGGCACCATTTTCCGAAATATAAATAATATCTGGATAGTCTTTAAAGAAAGATTTGAGTTGGAAATATTGATTCCCACTAGCAACGACAAATTGAATTTGTTGGCTTTGGAGTTCTTGATATAGCCGTGCAAATTTTGCTTCATCATAAGTCATATCTGAACGTAAAAAAGTTCCGTCCATATCAGTTGCAATAAGTTTGATCATAGTAATTTACCTCGTTATTAATTGATAGCAGTAGTTTAGCATCTGAATAACTTGAACAAGGGACATTTTTAAAAGCAACTAGTATCAATTTGATAATCTTTAGCAAAATTATTGCGATATTCACTGGGAGTGATTCCCTTCCAAGCTTTAAAATTACGGTTAAAAGTCTTTCCGCTTGAAAAGCCACAACTGGCGGCAACGTAATCAATTGTCCGGTCAGTTTCGAGCAACAAACGTCGTGAATTCAATAGGCGTATCAAACGCAAATACTGATTGACTGACATTTGAATATTGGCATTAAACTGTTTATTTAAGGTTGTCAAAGAAATATGATGTTTACTTGCCAAAATATTGCCGTCAAGCTCTTCAGCGTAATTTTGATTAATTTGTACCATAACATCATCGACCAAATTTGAATTGGGACTTACATCCTTATTACTATGTGATTGCGTAAAATTTTCACCTAATTCATTTAACAAACCGTAAAAATGACTCAAAACATTTAATCGTGAAAGATCAGTTAAAGGTTCACGTAAGATTTGTTGAATTGCTAGTAAATGATTTTTAATCCGTTGATATGATTGATGGTGCCTGTGCGCTGAATCAATTCCTTTTAAAATAAGTTGCCAATCCTTGCTTTGGGGAACTTGTTGTTGTAAAAAATTATCATCAATAATTAAGCCAAACTCCAAATAATGTTCATTTCTCAGTGCAGTGGCACTGTGAATTTCTCGATGATTAGTTGCCCAAATATCACCAGGTTGAAAGCGTTTTGTTTGCCCATCAATCACAAAATTTACTGGTCCACCCTGAACCAAATAATTAATTTCAATTTCTTGATGCCAATGTGGATTTACATGAATCGTTTGAGAGTCATGCTCGTAAAATTTAAAAGGCAATTGTGCCAATGATTGCACCGTTTCATGTAGAATTTTCATTTAAGTTACCAGTCTTTTTAGAATATGCGTTAATAATATCTTATTTAATTTAATTAATAAAGCCAAACAATAGTATTTATTAAACCAATATGCTACTAGAACAAAAAAACGACCTCCAAAATGGAAGTCGTTTTTTCAATATTCAAATGTATTAACCAATAATCTCAACAGTTGCACTAGTAATTCCGTATGAAGGAATCATACTATTTGGCATTGCCATATCGATTTGGTATGGATTGTCATAGGCGAATGTACCTGTATCATTAACGGTACGATAGTAGACATCCCCTTGAGCTGTAGTAATCTTCAAACGTGACCAACGTGGAATCACACTTAGATTTGTAGCAACTCCTGAATAACCCATGTCTGATCCTAAAACAGCTGGATCGTAAAAACTAATTTTAAATGTACCAACATTTTTACCTGTTGATTGCATTTCGACTGGTGGCTCTGCGGCCGCTTGTGTAATAGCTTGTTGTGATGCTTCGATTTGTTCTGGTTGTGAAGTTTGGACTGGTGCATGGTCAACATCTGAATCGTCTGATTGTGATGTGACGTCCCCCATATTTGGATCCTTTTCACTATGACTGATACCAGGCATAAATTCCTTATTGTCTGATAACGATACTTTTTTGTTTAGTGTATAAGCATCGCCACTAACTGCTTGTTTTGTTTCCAAGTTAGTTAATGTCTTTTGAAAATCTGTTGTATTACTTACTTGGCTTGATGATGAATCTGCAGCATAGGCAACTGAATATCCCATACCCCCTGTAATTATCAAACTAATGATAAGTAGTGCATCTAATTTAATTTGCTTTAGCAACTAATCTCTCCCCGGTTTTATGTTTACCAGAGGCAACTATACAAGATGAATATAACAAACATATTACAGGAATAATAAGAAATTTCTGTTGAACTCATTTTTTGTAACATTCTCGTAATAAGGGTCAAATAATACTAAATATATTATTAGTAATTACACAAAGTGAAGAATTTTAACATATTGTGATACTTTTAGCAATATTTTTGTAACCGATTACGATAAAAATAAAAAAATGTTTGTTTGCGAGAACAAATATTTGTTGAATAAATTTTTTTGTGATAATTTAGAAATATCGAAAGTGATGGAGGAATTTTAAATGTCAAAAAAAATTGCTGTTGTTGTAGGTAGTCTACGTAAAGGATCATATTCAAAGCAAATTGCTAAGAACATGATGAAGTTGTTCCCTAGTGACTACGAATTAGAATTTTTGGAATTTGGTAACTTGCCACTATATAGTGAAGATATTGATACACCAGAAACAGTTCCCGCTGAATATACTGCATTCAGAGACCAAATTAAGGCTGCTGACGGTGTCTTGTTCGTTACACCCGAATATAACCGTTCAATCCCTGGTGGCTTAAAGAACGCTATTGATGTTGGTTCACGTCCTTATGGTGAAAATGCTTGGAATAACAAGCCAGCTGCTGTTGTCAGCGTCTCACCTGGTGCTATCAGTGGTTTTGGTGCTAACCATGCCCTACGTCAATCATTGGTATTCTTAAATATGCCTACATTACAACAACCAGAAGCTTACATCGGAAATGTTACAAAGATTCTTGATGAAGATGGTAACGTTGCTGAAGGTACTGTTGGCTTCTTACAAAGTATTGTTGATGCTTATGTTGGTTTAGTAAATAGATACTAAAATATGTCGTTATCCGGTTACTCATTGTTTTTTTTACCTGCTATGAGAAACCTCTGACTAAGATATTTTAATAATTTAAAAACAAAATCCAGATAATCTTGAGAACTTTAATGTTCTCTTAGATTATCTGGATTTTTTACTTCTATATTATTAATTCATTTGAAAAAAATGGTTGGAAGAGCTGAGAGTATTCCTATGCAGCAAAAACTCGAGACTGTCATTTGGATCGAACGATTCCGCACAACCTAATGAATACCTTCAGTTCTGGAAATGACATTTTTCACTAAACCATCATTCTAACTGAAAAAAGTTCTACTTAGCTAACGACAAGAAATGTGTTTCTCCATTATGACCGTTGGTTAAGAGACTGACATTCCAATATCCATCAACCAATTTCACTTGTAAATTCTTATCACTATTCATAAGTCTATATCCATTATCTTTAATCTTGAAAGTTGTTTCAGCTCCAATATTTTGACTTGGATCAGAAATACCAAATAACTTTTGATTACCATTATCAATCTTTGTGACTGAAATTGGATTGGTAAACTCCATACCATCAACTTTTTCATCACCAGCTTTGAAGATATTAATTCCAGTAGTAGCACCATATTTAACGATTTGAGCATCATTAGTATTCTTAATAATCTTCGGAACTGTTATGTTATTAAACTCATCTAAACTGACATTCGGATAAATTACGTAATTATAAGTATCATCCGCTTGAACATGATTCTTATAAATTTCTAAATACTTTCTAATATATTCGGTCTTACTCTCAGCAGTATTGATTTCGGACCAAGCACCTTGACGTTCAATCAATCCCAAATTGAGATTTTGAGGTGTAATAAATTTATACCCAATCGACTCGTCTGGCTTATCAGATTGTAAATATATAGAAGAAACATTTTCTAATTGTTGAGGATTATTCAATTTTGGTTCATAAACAGCTCCGTTAACATAAATCGTATATTTTGAAGTATCTGCTAATTTACGGTTATCAATCACTGTCAGAGCTTTATTTTTGGAGGTATTATTGATTGCACTTCCCAAAGCAACCACGCCATCATTCATCAAGAACCACGACTTGTGAGCTGTTAAATTTCCGTCATTATTGATGAAATCCATGGCGATGGAACCAACATTACCAATTGAACCAATATTTCCAAATACAGAGCCACCGACAAAACTTTTGGTTGAAGGTTTGGCACCGGCAGCATTCTTCTGAACAGCATCAGTTTCTGTTGTACCAGGAAGTCTGTACGGATCGACTGTCGCCCAATAGTTGTCATTGTATTGATTCAAATCATTATTATAGACAAACAGCATCCCGTCACCTGTGTACCAACCATGTAAATTCTCGTTGTTAAGTGATTCATAACGCTTGATACGACTAGAAGACATATTGATTCCTATCGCAAAATTCTTGGAACCATTCTTCAGCAAAACTTTGTCCATCGTTGCAAAATTATATAGATTAGTATTTTGAAAATCAGCGGCTTCAATCGTATCATCATTCATAATCTTAGAAATCAAATCAACATCACGATAACTCGTCAATTGTTGAATATAATTTTCATAATTATTACCGTAGCTCAGCCAATATTTAATCAAACTTTGAAATTTGGCTTTTTCGGATGCTGGATAAGTACTGATAACACGTGTAATCGATCTGATTAGATCCGCCCCAGAGTCATTTGATTGGAAATAAGCTCGTGAAATTGCTCGACCACGGACCATATCCATCGAATTACCTTTATAAACAAAAGGTGAAAATCCTTTTTCAACCCAAAACTTAATTGAATTCATCGAATCATCGCTTAAAGCATAGGGAGTGCCTTGAATCACCGGCAACAATTGTGAAACACCATCAACCAAAACATTGCCGTATGAGGCATTGTAGCCAACATTCTCATGTTGGATGAATGAACCATCACGATAAAACCCTTCTCCATCATTGACCAGCGGAAAGACTTTTTCCAAAGCCTTGATTGCTTTCTTCAAACCAGACTCATCCTTTTCAATCAATGCTTGAATGATTTTAACTTTAGCAATATCAACTTGATTGGCACCCGTTGCTTCGGCTTTATATTGGGGATAGACACTACCTCGGAAATAATCAGGATCAGGTACAAAGAAAGTAATTGCATCCATTGAATTTTTAACTTGTTCTTTGGTTAAATATGGCTGCATAACTGTTGCAATATTGTTGACGAAAAGTGGCGTACCAATTTCCCAATCCCACCAATTACCATAAGCCTTGATATTTTGATTATATTTATTGACGTTCAACCAATTGAAACCATCCACAACATCTTTGACCATTTGTGGGTCATTGTAATACTTCGAACCTGGATTGACGGTAGCAATAGCTAACGACTCCAAATTACGATAATCAGTTGTGATATGTGCTGAAGTTGTTAATTCCTCGATTCCATTCCAAAGGTTCTTACGTTGATCACTCTTATCCATAGAATTCCAAAGTTGAGTGACTTTCTTGTCCTTTTGTGAACCCATTTGAGTCATTTCTTGATTGGAGTTGTCATAATAACTATCACCTACGACAACATCTTTCCATGACTGTAACATTTTGTCGTAGTCATCTTTATTAGATGTATCTGTTTTGGGAGTATCTTGGGCGGCCGTTACTACAGCAACGCTCTTTGATTGCGGTGTTGTGGTAGTAATACTTTCTTTTTGCGGAACTGATTTATTTTGAACTAAAGCATTATAAGTGGTAGTTGGTCTATCATTTTTTAAAGCATTGTTAATATCTGATGTTGTGGTTTGATCTGTGGTAGTTTTTGAATCATCAGAAATTTTACTCTTTGTTTCAAAATTATCTTGGACATTTTCTGCTTTACTATTATCCCCATTATCAGTTGTTGCGGCATCAACATTGTTAACTTGTAAAGCCAAAACTGACAACGTAGCACTGATAAAAATCATATATCTTTTTTTCATAAATAGAATCTCCTTCTTATCCTATTAAAACCATTCGAATATATTTTTAAGCCCTCTGGTTCCCTATGCAAAAAAAATAATTATTTTCCCCAAATATCACCATCCCTATTAAATTTGTGAGGATTGTTGCATTAAAAACAATTAATTCATTCAAATAATATTAATGCATCAATATTATTATTCGTCAAAAATGCCTTTAATCCTCGATTACTTTTACAATATATCTCAATGAAAACGTTTTTACAATCAATATAAAAAAGCTCATTAAGCAAAAAAATAAGAGTCACGATTTTAATTAATCGTGGCTCTTATTGCTTTATTTATTAACATTTATCATTTCTAAATATAATAAAAATTATCAATCCACTTTAAAAGTACAATATCCTTCGGCAACCAAAAGTGGAATACTGCTAAAATTTCAACTTCAAGACCAATCTCAAAACATTAATCGCAGACTTCTGCAAATCACCCAGATACAATTCATTATTGTCTTCCCACTTACCAGTCAAAAGAACATGTTCATCATCAATAATTTGAGCCTCGCCATTGTAAATCCAGTCTTTGACACGATCATTGAGTCGTGAATTACTATCGATTCTAACCTTCACGATTACTTCACCGTCAGCATCAACCACAAAATCATTCCACATTTCTGTTTCGATGAATTGTTTCTTCAATAAATCGTAATCCCTTTTAATCTTAATATTGCCTTGTTCATCAAATTCAGGTCCAAAGTCACTAACTGCACTCATCAACTCTGACTTAGAATTACCAGGCATAATTAAATCATTTCCCGCATGCATGCTTTGTTTTGGATCAGCGGCACTGAACCAGTCGGTCATCACTGCCCCCTGGAAGTTCCATTCATCACGCAAAACATTCGTTAACAAGCCAAAATCAGCAGCCGAGAAGATGCCGTTAACTCGGTTATATGACGTCATAATAGCCATTGGTTGTCCTAATTTAATAGCTATTTCAAAATTACGCAAATAAATTTCTCGTAAGGCTTGCTCACCGATAACGCTATTACCAAAATTACGGAAATTTTCTTGATTATTACCTAAGAAATGCTTCAATGTTACACCAACATTGTCATGCGCTTGGACACCTTTAGTCTCAAAAGCAGCCATTGTTCCTGATAGATAAGGATCTTCGGCAAAATATTCAAAGTTTCTACCACCAAGTGGATCACGATGAATATTCATCCCAGGAGCTAACCAGAGATCAACGCCAAATCCCTTCATTTCCGTTCCAATAGCAAAGCCAACTTTTTCAATCAAATCTTTATTCCATGTTTGAGCTAAAGCCGTTCCGATAGGCCAAGCTGTCGCGTAATGCGTAATAGTTTGTTGATTTCGTTCAAAAACAGGTTCAACTCGCAATCCAGCAGGTCCATCAGCCATAACTACTGCCGGGACTCGTTTATTAGCAATCTGACCAGTTTGACCAGCAGCACCCGGTACTAAATCAGACGAAATGCCGACCATGTTATTCTCACCACTCGACATTTGACCCTCAACTAAATCGACCAACTCCTGCTCTGACAAACTGGCGATAAATTCAGCCAATTCAACATCCCCAGAGGCAACATCTTGCAAAGTCTTACCTTCAGCGTTTCGGACGTGTTCGATGACTTGATCTAAACCTTTACCAGGTAAGTTCTCACGCTCAGCCAAAAAAGTTGTCACATCAGAACTTTCTTGATATTGAACAAACTTTGTTTCGGGGAAATTCTCAGCTTTTAAAATAAAGAATGGCACGCCACTGACTTGTTTCAATGGCACCTTGCTCTTCAATAAAGTCGTTGGGTCAATTCTTGGCTTGAGAACATTTTCTACTTTCTTCAAAATAACTTTTTCATCTAATTTAAAACTAGCTACGACATCATTTTTACGTGAACTGCTACCAACTCTAACGAGATAAGTTCCAGGAACTAAAACATAGGCTCCTAATTCGGTATCAAAGACACTCAAATCAGTAATTGGAACTTCAAACTCCAACGTTTGTTGAGCATGAGGACGAAGATTGGTTGTCTTACTGTATTCAACTAAATCTTGATAAGTTACAGGAATTTCCGTCTGTGGTTTAGAAACGTACACTTGCACACTCTCTTGACCGGAAAAGTTATCGCTCGTATTCTCAACATTTACTTGAAGACGAATTCGTTTTTCATTCACATTAGCCTTTGTTGTTTTAATGAAGAAATTAGCATAACTTTGACCATAACCAAATTCAAAGCGTGGTTTAATATCAAAACTATCAAAGTAACGATAACCGACAAAAATACCTTCAATATATTCTGGATTCGACATCCCAAAGTTTTCCGACGTTGGATAATCATGATAAGAATATGCCCACGTATCAGTCAATTTACCTGAAGGACTCTTCGTACCATCTAAAATATCAGCAATCGCATCGCCAATCGTCATCCCTAATTGAGAAACCAAAATGACACTATCAAGTGTGGGACATTTGTCAATGAAACTAGTATCCATCACACCACCAACATTCAGCAAAACAATGCTGTTAGTATAGTATTCACTCATTCGTTGAATATTCGACAATTCATTATCTGTTAGACGAAAATCGCCTTTATGATTTCGACGGTCATAATTTTCCCCGGAACTACGTGAAATTACGTAAATACCAGTCGTTGCATCATCAAATTCAGCAATCTCAGGATCCTTGAAGTTAAATGCAGGAGCTAACAGAGCCATTGGATCATCTTTTAATTTATCTTCATATAAACTCTTCTGTTGTTGATAATAACGTTGGAGACGCATCAACCATGATTTTGAAGTAACAGTAAAACCCTTGTTTTCTAATCCTTGTAAAATACTTACGATACTACGTTGATTAACATCACCCGAACCAGTGCCTCCTTTGACAGTGGCAAAAGCACCATGTCCATATAAAGCAACTGTTTTATTGCGTAAAGGTAGTACTTGATTTTTATTTTGTAGCAAGACAATAGCTTCCTCAGCTGCCGTCTTAGCTAATTCTTGATTTTCTAACTCACGTTGTGAAATATCGCTTTCCATCTAATCTCTCCTTTGGTGGAAATGTAGTTACTTTAATTTTACACTTTTAAAACCAAAGGGCGAAGTTCATGCGACTAGAAAAAGCAGTTAATTTATTAAAATATTTAATTGTCCATACTAAAGAAAATCATTCTTAAAAATAGTCTTTAAATCTTGGCTCTCCGACAATTCAGAAAATGAAACATTCAAAATAACGATACACTAGCCGGAGGAAACAAGAATTTAGGTCGCTGTGTAGGTGGCGTTAGTGCTTTAAGCTTACACCACCGGACGAGTTTTGAGACCGCTCTTTGGCTCAAATCGGTCCCCATAGCGACCTAAATTTCTTGTTCCTGGAGGCGGCATTTAATTTAATTTTATTTTTAAATAACTCGTTACTTTTTGATAATATCTGATATACAACATTTCACAACACTTCCACCAAGTACCTGCTAATAACATGCTTCCTAAAATATCGCTGGCAAAGTGTCCTCGTAAATACAACCTAGCAAATGAAACAACGAGTAACCAAATGACTGCTAACAAGCCAAAAACAAATCGTGATTCTTGATTTTGAACATATGGTAAGACTAGGTAAATTATGATTAAAACTAGTAACGTTAAACCAAAAATGTGTCCACTTGGGAAGCTGTATCCCGAATCTGGAACAACTTTGTCCGTTGGACGAGCTCGATGAACGACCTCTTTAACGATAAATGCTAATGCATCCCCACCAAGAAAGGTTAATGCTGTCCAAATACCATCGACTTTGCGTTTTTTGGAATAAAATAAAATGGCGATGAACATGGCTAACAAAAGTGATACCACTGGACTACCGATAAAAGATACAACGACCATAATTGAAGTTCTCATCGCATTAACCATTGGTGTGATACTGTTTTGGATTTGCGTATCAAAATTTGCTATGAATGCATTTTTAGTCGTAACCAAAACTTCTAACGATAAAAATAATACCAAGTAGACCACTGTTAAAATGGAACGATTTTTATTTGTTTTAAACATCATGATAAAAACTTCTTTCTTATAATTATTGCCACATAGATAATTAATGAAATAAAACTGACAATTGCTCCTAGTTGTAGCCCTGGAACTTTATACTGCAGCTCAATCTGGTGAAATCCTTTGTCTAATTTCAAATAACTGAGATTTCCTGCGACTTGTTGTAAGGGAACTTCCTTACCATCGACAGTCGCGTGCCAACCTTTATCAAACGGAATACTCAAGAACAGACCTTGATTCTTTTTAGCGATGGTTACTGTTCCCAACATATTATCTGAGGTTGATTTATAGACATTCAATTTCTGCTGATTCAACTTATTGACTGATTGTGCAAAAGTCTGTTCATTTAATGTTGCCAATTTTTTGATTGGTATCTTTTTGGAACTATTGATCGTAACGGATTGATTTTGTTGCTGCTTTCCTAAATCAATCACATCACCAGTACTGACAGAGCTAACATCTATTTTTTTATTATCAACTTTCAGACTGGTCAGTCCTTTGGGTTTTAATAAATATAGCCTGCCCGTTGCTTGTGGTTTAACGACTAATGTTTTTGATCCGCTACTTTGAACCTTTGGTGCCAAAAAGTAATCTTCCCACTTGTCTGTTAACGATTTCCAAATACGTTCTTGATTTTGAAAAGCACTACTACCTAAAGTTACTTTTAAAATCGAACGGTCAGCGACAGTCCCCAATGTAAGTACTTTATTTGTGAATAAGTCATAATCATTTTTTGACATTCTTAATCGATACTTAACTGCCAGCAATGCATCCGTTAATTGAGTGCCACCTAATGAACCGATACGACGACTATTTTTGCTAAAGTAACCGAGTTTATTCAACATTTGTCGTGTTTGATCATTAAGCGTTGAACTATATAGACTGACACCACGGCTATTAAATAAAAGTGCATCATTGTAATTATTGTATTTAATATCAAAAGCACCATTGATTAAAGATTTTTCATTGTCAACTCGATAAAAACTACTGTCAGAAGCTTGAATTTTTTTGAACCATTTATTTTCAATTCGATAATTTTTTTCGTATGGACCTTGATCTCCGAAACTAGCACCTGTGAGACTAAAGTTAAAATTGATAGCTAGTTCCAAACAAGTTAACAATACTATGAATGCTTTGTAATAATTTGAACGTTGATAAACAGCTAACAACAAACCACTGGCGACGATAAAACCTAAACTAATTGGTAAATATTTGACATTAACCAGTTGGGAATTCTTTATCGCAAAGAAATAACCAATTGTGACCATTGCCATAATTAAAATCGTTGCCAGAAAAATATTTTTATTAGTATTTTTATTTTGAAAAGCTTCATAGGCCAGGATAATAGTGAGGAAGGTAAAGAAATAGACATTTCGAAAGGGAAAACCTTCTGGCTGCTGGAACATGTGCCAAATAGTATTAAATGTACGGATAAATAAGCTTAAGAATAATGTCAGTAATAAAAGACCTGCACTAGTTTTTTGACGACGAGCAATATTTCGATTGAAAAAGAAAAGTAGTACTAAAATTGCTACAACGCAACTCATATAAAAACTAGGGTTGTGTGAAACACGCTGTGTATAGTCACTGCCGACAACACCTAATTGACTGAATGCCGATAAACCAAATGTTGGTGTTGGTAAAAAGCTAGCCAATTTCAACTGTTGTTTACTTGTTTGCATCATACCCAGTAAAGTTGGAATTAAGATGATGGCACTCATTAATCCACCTAAAACTGACGCTACAATATACTTGCTGACTGTTTTCTTAGGAAACTTTTTTTCTAAGTAGCATAGATAAAGAAAGTAGCATACTGAGAATAAACAAGTCATGTATCCCAAATAATAATTAGCTACGATTGTCATTAATAAGCTGACAACATACAACTTACTGGAGCCTTGATAAAAAATTCTTCTAATACCTAAAGTTACTAGAGGCAATAAAATCAAAGCATCCAACCACATCAAATCATAGAAATATAAGGCTACAAAACCCGACATAGCAAAGATAGTTGAGAATAATAAGTTACTATATTTCAATTGATAAACGTTCTTTAAAAAGTAACTCATTGTCAAACCGATTGTTGAAATTTTTAACAAAATAATTATGTCAATTGCAGTTGTAATTTGATTGGCTGGAAAAAGAAACAATATTAAGTTAAATGGGCTCAATAAGTAATATGCCATTAACGGAAAAATATTATCTCCCAGTGACAAGCTGAATGAATAAAATGAGAATTTACCACTAATTAACGTATTACGTAAATACGTCAAAAATGATAAATACTGTGTACCAGTATCACTTATCAAAAGATTGGCATTTCCAAATGGAGTCAATCGTAGATTAATAAAAACTAAAATAACAATCAAAAATGGAATCAAGAACGCGATGGGATAATATGAATATTTTTTTATTTTTTTTGAATCCATCCCTAATCCAATCCTCCTCTATTACTTAAGTAATTTCTCAAAGTGATAATCATAATTGGTAGTAACGAAATAACGACAATCATCACCATAATTAATGAAAAATGATTTTTAACTACTGCGATATTTCCGAAAAAGAAACCTGCGCCGATACACAACAAAACCCATGAGAAACCACCGATAATGTTATAAATCAAAAAGTTCTTGTACTTCATTTCACTACCGCCAGCTGTAAATGGTACGAGTGTTCGAATAATTGGCATAAAACGGCCTAAGAACATGGCTGAATTCCCATGACGGTCAAAGAATTCATGTGCCTGTTGTAAATGCTTAGGCTTTACAATTTTTTGCCAGCGCGGACTCTGACTAATGTGTTCACCAAAACGTTTGCCAATCTCAAAATTCAAACTATCCCCTAAAGATGCTGCTAAACCTAATAAGACAATCAAAAGTAAGGGATTTAAGGAGCTATTCGAAATAGCAGCCAAGGAGCCACAGAGAAACAACAATGAATCTCCTGGCAAAAATGGTAAGACAACAATTCCTGTCTCAATGAAGATCATTAAGAAAATCAAACCATAAACCATCAGACCTGATTGGCTCATTAGTTGTGGTAGAACTGTATCTAAGTGAAATAGAAAAGTTACGATTGCAGTTATCATAAAAAAAGACCTCCATGATTAATTGATTAACGTTAGTTTAATCAGTTAGCCATGAAGGTTAAACGTATAAAAAATGAAATAATTCTGAGAATTTTTCAGAATTGATTTTTTTATGTTTGCCGTCTCCAGAGCGGAACCATATTAACTGGCTGTGCGGACCGATTCGAGCCAAGGTCTCGATTCTCGGTTTGAAGCCTTGCACGCAAGTCTCCAAACACGCCCGGTGGTGTAAGAGCTAAAGCTCTAACGCCACTTTCACTGCCAGTTAATATGGTTCCGCTCTTCCGACTAGTTTGTTTGTGAGTTGGTTGTATGACCTTAAACAAACTATCAAAGTAGAAAAGTTAAAAATAAGAGGCTAGATAAATTTATAATAAATTTTATCTAACCTCTTTGAAATTCCATTCTATCTTATTAAAGTTTTTCAGATAATAATATATGTTACAAATATTAATTACGATATGGAACCAAATATTATTAATATAAATTAAAAGTCACATCATACCAAAAACAACGAATACCTTAGCCACGGGATGAAAACTAAAAAGTCAGCAGTGGTAGTGGTGTTAGCGACTTATCACTTACCCACTGGACTTATTTTGAGATTCGCGTTTTTTGCGAAGCTCAAAATCGAGGGTCGAGACCGCTCTTCGGCTCGAGCCGGTCCTCACAGCGACTTTTTTAGTTTTCATCCTGTGACTGCATACTTCAACAAATCTCTCATTTAAAAATCAAAATAAACTTACTGCCTTGTGGTTTATTATCAACCACTTGTATTTTAATTTGATTGAGATCGGCTAATTTTTTCACGATTGCCAATCCAAGTCCTGTTCCGGGAATTTTTTGGGTACGCGCCTTATCAACTCGATAAAATCGTTCAAAGATTTCTGTTTTATCTTCATCAGGAACCCCTTGACCTTGGTCGATTACTTCAATGGCATGTTCAGTTAAGTTGACTGTAATAGTTGTTGATTTATCAGAATATTTACTAGCGTTATTCAACAATGCCACTAAAATTTGTTCCAAATTATCTCGATTAACTACTAAATATAATTTGGACGCTCCTATTATCACTAACTTTTGTGGAATACTTTCTTGATAAGTTTCTAAAATCATCTCAGTTAATTGTCTAACTTCAACTTTTTCACGTTTAACTTTTAAATTATCCATTCGTGATAAACGTAGTAAACTTTCAACTAACTTTTGCATTCGTTTTGATTCACTATCGATAAATCCTACTGAACGTTCAACTATTTCGGGATGATCTTGTCCATGTCGTTGAATAAATTGCACATGTCCACGAATCGCGGTGATTGGTGTACGCAATTCATGTGATGCATCGGAAACAAATTGTCGGTCACGAATAGCTTGCTGATTCAGTTGCCGTAAAAGTTGATTAAATTCATTGGTCAAATCTTTAACTTCTTGTGGTTTATCGGGTATTGGCAACTGGGTATCATAAGACAGCTGTCCAGATTGATTTATTTGGTGTGTGGAGGAAGTTAAATTTTGGAGTGGCCGATTAAGTTTCTTAGCTAAAGTAATCACTAGCCATAAACCAATCAAAAAACTAATCAACATAACCACTAACAAAATATCAAAAATTAAATGAAAAATATGTGTCACACTGTGAAAGCTGACCCAGATTTCATAACGAATCCCCTTAGTCGTCTGTGCTGTATAGTAATATGGACGCCAGAGATTTCGAATTTCAATATTTTGATCAAATGGTAAATGTTTAACTTTTTTAGCCAAAAACTTATTGGTTCCTGGAGAATAATAAACGTGTTTTTTGCCTTGTTCAGTAAACGATACCCGGACATGAGTATCCTTAGTATTGATATTGCTGTTGCGTCGCCACTGTTCCCAATCAGGACGATCATCTATAAATGAACGTTGTAAACTATCCATTAAGCCATTCGCATCATCAACTGTTGAAGCAGCTAAGGAATAACCAACACCAATAACTAATGATAGTCCCATAATTACGGTAACTAATGCCAATATCAGCGTATAAGTCCATGTCATTTGGGCGGCACTTGAATTATTTTTCACCAGTTTCATAATCGTCATCCCTCAATGTGTAACCAATGCCACGAACTGTTTTAATGATTGAATTTTGGTCATCACTATCAATTTTATGACGCAAATAGCGGATATAAACGTCCACAATATTAGGCTGTCCTTCAAAATCAACACCCCAAACATCATTTAACAATTCATCACGAGTCAACGTTTCATTGATATTTTTCAAAAGAATTAACAATAACTCATATTCTCGTTGCGTCAACTGAACAACTTTATTATCACGTTTCACCTGTCGCGCTTTGGTATCAAGTATGAGATTCTTAACCTTATAAATCGTTGGTTCAGTCGAGTTCTTTTGTTGATGCCGCAAAACGACTCGAATCCGTGCCAATAATTCCTCAATTTCAAACGGCTTCGTTATGTAATCATCAGCACCGCTATCAAGTCCAGCCACTTTATCACCAACGTAATCTCTGGCCGTCAACATGATAACTGGCTTGCCAGACTGTTTACGAATCCGACGCAAAACTTCTAGCCCGTCTAACTTTGCAATCATCCAATCAAGAATCACTAAATCAAGCTGATCTTCATGTTCTTGATACATCTTCCAACCCATTTCACCATCAGTCGCTGTTAAAACCTGATAGTCTTCAAACTCTAATTCTGGTTGTAAATAAGCCACTAAACTCTCCTCATCTTCAACCAATAAAATTGTTTTTTTCATTACATCACCAATTATTTTTTCCAAATTTTCCGAAAAACGAATTTATGAATCAATATGGTTATACCTAATAAAACCAAGCCAATAACCATTTCGCTACCTAAAAAATTCCAACCAATGGCTTGCATGACATTTAACACGGGATTATTAAAAACTGAAATTAGTAATAAGTAGAGAATTATATCTGCTGTAAAAATATTCATGGAACCCTCCTAATAAATGAATAGTAATAGTCCGCCTCCAGGAACAAGAAATTTAGGTCGCTGTGGGGACCGATTCGAGCCAAAGAGCGGTCTCGAATCTCGATTTTGAACCTCGCATAAATCGCGAGTTTCAAAACTCGTCCCGTGGTGTAATGGCTAAAGCCATAACGCCACCTTCACTGCGACCTAAATTCTTGTTCCTTCCGGCTAGTTTATCTGTTGTTTTAATAAAAATAAATTCTCAAGTTTAAAAATTAACTACTATCATGCGTATAGTATCATATAATTATAATAAGATGATTATTTAGTTGTAGTTCTAGTACAAGCTTAAGCAATGAAAATACCGGTTTAAAAAATACATATTGACCATATCTTAATATATCTCATACAATTTCAAAAAAATAAGATTTATAAAAGACTTCAGTCGGAAGAATCGAGAATAGTTACTGGCTATGAAAGTGGTGTTAGTACGGGTGGTTTCCCCGTGCTTACAGCACCGGGCGTGTTTGGAGACTCGCTTGCGAGGCTTCAAATCGAGGTCTGAGACCTTGGCTCAGGCCGGTCCGCATAGCCAGTAACTATTTCTCGATTCTGGAGACGGCATATTTAATGAGCACCATACGTATACCAGTATTCAAGTAAGCGCTTAACTACAACTTAAACAAAATTTTTTGAGGTGAAAAAATGCTTAAAGATAAACACATTGCCATTTACGTTACTGGCGGTATTGCCGTCTACAAATCGCTGAACATTGTTCGTGAACTAATTAAACAGGAAGCTCAAGTCCAAGTTGTTATGACGGATGCTGCTCAAAGATTTGTTACCCCATTAACATTTGCTACACTCAGCCAACGTCCAGTAATTACTGATAACTTTACACCACAAACTAGTTCAGACGACTTTATTCCGCACATTAAGTTATCTCTGTGGACTGACCTTGCAATTGTCGTTCCCGCAACTGCTAATATTATTGGAAAAATGGCTAATGGTTTATCAGATGATATTGTTTCAACTAGTTTGTTGGCTACAACTGCACCGAAATTAGTTTTTCCAGCAATGAATACTGATATGTACAATAATTCAGCTGTCCAAAACAACTTACAAACTTTGAAAAAAATGGATATCAAAATAGTTGAACCAGCAACTGGCTTTTTGGCTGAGGGAATGACTGGTAAAGGTCGTTTGCCTGAATTACCTGTTATTATGGGTGCCATTGAGAAAACCTTCCAACCACGCCCTCTTACGGGTAAAAAAGTTATTGTCACTGCTGGCGGCACTAAAGAAGCAATTGATCCAGTTAGATTCATCGGCAATCGTTCTTCTGGAAAAATGGGACTTGCCATGGCTAAAGTTGCTCGTGATTTGGGTGCTGACGTTACTTTATTAACCACTGTTGACACTGATCTTGGTGGCATCAATATTATTCAAGTCCAAACCGCTGAAGAATTGATGAAACATTTGCAAGATACTTTCCCTGAAACTGATGTTTTAGTTATGGCTGCTGCCGTCGCTGACTTTAAACCAATTAATGTAGCTGATCAAAAAATCAAAAAAAATGATGACGAAGATATCTTCACCATCAAATTAACTAAGAATCCCGACATTCTCAAAACCGTTGCTGCCACAAAAGACAAACAATTTGTCGTTGGTTTTGCAGCTGAAACGCAAAATTTATTAACCAATGCTGAAAAAAAATTAGCTAGTAAAAATGCCGACGTCATTTTAGCTAATAACGTTGCTCAAAGTGGCGCTGGTTTTAATGTTGATACGAATCGCGTTACTTTATTACAAAAGAATCAACAGCCAGAGACTTGGCCATTAATGTCAAAAATTGATGTTGCTAAGAAGTTCTGGGATTTTTATTTGACTAGATAGCAAAAAACATTCCTTCATCGGGAATGTTTTTTTATTGTGGATTTTCATTGTTGCTGTAATAAATTGGTTCAGGTATATCAAAATCAATATGTTTCAACCAATCCTTGATTTGTTCACCAAGATTCTTCGACATCATTGCTGAAACCATGATCTGTTTCTTTGAGATGTGATTAACATGCACACCAGCCGTAATCGTACAACTACCTGGTAAATCAGCTTGAATAATTTTGCCAACTCGAACGGCTAAAACATCATCTTTATGTAACCGCCCATCATGACTAGGATAACGAATCGTTTCTAAATCTGTCATCTTTGTCAAAGTCGTTACGGTTCCAATATGTGGAGTGTCACCACCAGTTATTTTAATTAACAAATCTTTGCCGATGGCTTCCACGTCAGCTATCATTGTGTAATTTTCTTGTGTAACAGTGAATTTCATTAAATTCCCTCCCAACGACCGCTAATTTCATTTTCAATGCCCAAGGCATCTAGTTCTTTCATTGTTTGGTGATCGACTAAATCTTGAATCGTTTTGGGTTGATTGTAGAAGGCAGGAATTGGCGGAATCATTTGGACACCCATTTTCGACAACTTAGTCATATTTTCCAAATGAATCGTGCTCAATGGTGTCTCACGTGGGACAATTATTAATTTACGTTGTTCTTTAAGTGTCACGTCAGCGGCTCGAGAAATCAAATTGTCACCAATACCAACAGCAATACTAGCAACTGTTTTCATACTAGCAGGTACAATAATCATGCCATCAGTTAAAAATGACCCACTGGCAATCGTTGCTCCAAGGTCACTATCACTATAAAAATAATCAGCCAAATCTTTGATTGTAGCTAATGACAAATCAGTTTCTAGCTGTAAATTTTTCTTAGCCCAAGCACTGAAAACAACATGCGTTTCAACATTTGCAATTGCCTTTAATTTTTTCATCAAATCAATCGCATAAATTGTTCCTGAAGCACCTGTTACACCGATAACAATTTTTCTCGTCCGTGACATATTAACACTTCCTTAATCTAAATATTTTTGCCAATCTTTAACTTCTTTAAACTTGGCACGCTCAAATTGATCTTTCATATCGAATGGAACTGTTCCATCGAGAATTGTTTTGGAACTCATACCACGGAAACGAATCGACTTAGGATCATATTCGGGACGTTCTGAAGGATCAAGTGGATGGTTACGCATCCCTGGAAGAACCATAATATCTTTATCACCTTGGAAACGTGTATTCAAAGTCCACATAACATCGTTCATATCGAAAATATCGACATCGTCGTCAACCAAAATAACTGTCTTCAATTCCTTAAATGCTGACAATGCTAAAATGGCAGCCTGTCTTTGGAGACCTTCATCAGCCTCGTCATCCTTGTGAATTTGCATGATAGTCATCAATTTACCACCACCAGCTGGAGAATTGTAAACGTTAGTAACCTTACCAGGAATAGCTTTATCAACTAATTCCAAAATCGAAGCTTCTGTTGGAATACCAGCCATAGAAACATGTTCTTCACTAGGTCCAATCATTGTTTGGAAAATAGGATTCTTACGGTGCGTGATTGCCTTAACTTTAACCACATTCACAGCTGGATTGGCGTCCCCATCATAACCAGGAAATTCAGGCATTGCTTTGCCAGTATTAGTATTTATATCTTCTTGCATCGTTTGATTAGGCATAATTTCAGCCTCAATCACATATTCTGAACGAGCAATAGCTTTTTCATCGACAGTTTTAGCAGCAACTAATTGAACAGCTTGTTGACGCAAAGCTCCAGCAACATTCAACTCATCGTAACCAAGTGGGGTTGTAGGTGGTTCAAAAGTAGCACCTATGGTAATAGCTGGATCCAAACCAATATTAATCGTAATGGGCATTGGTTTGTTCAACTTTTCAAACTCCTTTTGGAAGTGACCAATATGACGACCACCAGGCATAATATACATCCCTAAAGTATCTTTATCCTCTAGGACCATCCGGTGAATCGTTACATCACTCATTGATTTATCAGGATTGGAACCCAAAACCAAACCAACCGTAATATAAGGACCAGCATCATATTCAGTATTCGTGGCAGCAGGCAAAATCTTGCGAATATCAAAATCTGCATCTGTCGCCTTGTGGATAACTTCTTGAACTGGAGCATCTTTTTCCGAAACAACTACTGGAGCAACTGGATTATCAACCGAATTCTTCAAAAAACGACCGAGCGTCTGATAATCGTGATGCAAAATTTTACCAACACGTTTACGACTAGCCATTGAACCAATATAAATTCGATCACCGGGAAAACCCTTAATGTTGTTAAACATCATTGAAGGACCAACTGCAGTCGGACGTTCAACCGTACCACCAGCACCGATATAACGGTAAACACCAGACAATTCAGCATTAGGATCAACCTCAACATCAGTTTCATGGTATTCACCAGGCTCTTGTTTTAACTCATCAATAACTTTTCGCAAATCATACAATTCTTCTGACATACGACTACCTCCGTTTTCTTAACAGTGATAAGTATAGGACTAGAGGTGGGTTCAGAACAATTCAAGATAAAACAAAAAGCATTCCATAATGGAATGCTTTTATATTTGATAATTTTTGTATTTTCAACTGACATTTATTTATGATTGTGTGTATTAACGACTAATAATTTATTACAAAAACCATATATACGCGTGACGCTAGTTTACCGTCCCCAGAATCGTGAAATAATTTATAAATCTTGTTACTTTAACAATTCGGAATAAAGAATAAACTAGCCGGAAGGAACAAGAATTTAGGTCGCTATTAAGGTGGCGTTATGGCTTTAGCCATTACACCACGGGACGAGTTTTGAAACTCGCGGTTTGTGCGAGGTTCAAAATCGAGGCTCGAGACCGCTTTTTGGCTCGAACCGGTCCCCATAGCGACCTAAATTTCTTGTTCCTGGAGACGGCATATTTCATTACATAGAAAAAACAGCTGCAACCAAAGAAATAACCCAAACAGCAATCATATAACCATAAAACAATCTATTCTGCTTCTTATATTTCAAATTACGCGATGAATTAACCATTGCTTCAATAAACGAAATGATTGGAATGTAAAAACTCAAACCAGTAATACTAAGCACAAACGGTGTCTTCCAAACACCACCTGACAATCTTATTGACATACTATAAATATAAAGTGCTATCAAAACAAATGTTGGAATGACCTCAATAATACGACGAATTTTCATTACTTTCCCCCATCTTTGGTATATACAACTATCATACGCTAATAACTATTTTTTTGGCTTCTTCTTAGGTAGTTTTAATTCAAATAACAATGGATTAGAATCAGGAGCAATTCGCAAACATAGTTCCTGTTGAGCACGTGTAACGCCAACATACAATAGACGACGTTCTTCTTCAATAAAAGCTGAGTAATTTTCCACTTCTTTATAGAAAATATGAAACATTGAAAATTCTTTTTTCTTATCCAAAGTTTTATCTAAATTAATCGGATTAAAACCATTATTATTCGTAATATCTTTGTAGTTATCAATATGAGCCGATTGCAACGCACGTTCCAAAAATTCATAACTCTTGTTGTAAACCAATTTCCATTCTTTAACAAATTGGTCAAATGACATTTCTGGTGGGAACCAATTATTCAAGGCCACCCCGGCACTTTCAACTTCCTTATTTGTTAAGCCATACAAATAAACATACTTAAATTCCAAACCTTTCGCCTGATGCAATGATAAAAATTGAATTCGATGTTCTTGTTTATCTTGTTCCATCCGACTCGACAGAATATCTTTCTTATGTTCTTCATCTAAAAAGAAAGCATCAACATCCGAATAGGTTTCAATCTCATCTTCGAGATACTGCTTAATATCGTTGACTTCGACCTTCGACATGAAATTTTTCTCTTCCATAAAATCAAAGTATCGATCAGTCAATTTAGTTGCAGCTTTGTATAAATCCTTTATCAAACTCTTCGCTAATTTTTGTTTCTTTTCCTCGTCATCAGTATCATTCATACGTGCTTTAAAACGTTTAACACTGTTGAAATAAACTTGCACACGTTCATCTGTCCGTTTATGAGGTGTATTTGTCTCGGCGTTATACGCTTCAGCTGCCAACAAATATTTGCTCAACTTATGAAATTCATCATTGGCACGTGCTTCAACTTTGGTCGTGTGGTCCTTGTATGCTCGAAAACCAATGCGGTTCGCTTGATTGGCAAAGTACTTATATTTATCTTGCCACAGAGCCTTCATCAATTCAGTTATAATCAGATAAATTAAATTATTTTGAAGAATCGCACCGGCATTGTTGATATTTGAATAAATTTCTTGATTAGCTAACCAATCAGCCAATAGCATTCTCGAAGAATTATAACGAACCAAAATTGCAATATTGTTATTGTTGATTTCCGGATCATTGATTTGCTTAACTAGGCGCTTTAACATCTTGGAAGTTTGGCTAAAGCCTGATTTCTTACTACTATATAGGACAAACTTACCAACATCGGGACGACCAGATAACAAATCCTTATCTAGACGAACATGATTATGTTTAATTAACGGAATTACCCGTTTCAAAATTTTCTCACCTGTCCGATAATTGGTTGATAAATTTAATTTTTGAGCATCTGGCAAGAGTCGTTTGTAATTTAAAATATACTGTGGATTACTACCTCTAAACGAATAAATACTTTGATCATCATCACCAATGACAATCAAATGCTGCATCGTTTCAGGACTGAGTAATTTAGATATGATTTGCCACTGTAAATTGTCGATATCTTGGAACTCATCAATCACCGCAATCTTATAACGGGACATGATATTTTGATAATACTGCAAATAATCGGGATTATTCATACTATCTAACAGCAACATCTTCATATCATTAAAATCAATATAACCGTTACGACGCTTCAATTCCTGATACTTATCAATGACATCAACATAATCTTCATAAAATTCATCATCATGATTTTGACGTGAATATTCGGACATAACTTTAATTGATTGCGATAACGGTTCATTTTCAGTTACAGTTGGCAAAATTCCATCAGTTGTTAAGCCCTGATTAATCATATATTCATTTAAATCAAACATTTCCTCAAGCATTTCAGCTTTCGTTATAACGTTACTTGGATGTTTGATTTGATCAGATAAATCGCGCATGAACATTCGATAACTCGTTAAAACCTGGGCATCACGATATTCGGGATTTTGTCGTAAAAGTTGATAAAACAAGGCATGAAAAGTTGTGAAGTTAGGACGTCCAATTGGAAACTCCAAACCCGTATCAGCTAAATCGGTGACAAATTTATTGAACCGCTCTCCCATATCAACTCGCGATTTATGTGAGAAAGTAATTCCTAAAATTTCATCTGGAGCAGCATCACCTTTCGCTACAGCAATTAACGCCATTAAAATAAAGATGGTTGTTTTACCCGAACCAGCACATGCATTGACTAGCAACGGTTTGGTAAAATCATTATTTAAAATTCTTATTTGTTCATCGGAGAACTTCATATTTAGACCTGATTCCATCAGATCAATTATTTCATTAGTTGATAATTCTTGAATCGTTTTGTCCCCCATTACTTTCATTTTGGATATATTCCCAAAAGAGCTTATTAGCTTGGGAATGTTGTCCCTTAACTCTAATAAAACAGAGTTTATTTGCGATATTCGCCGTCAATGGCACAATAGCAACTGTTTGATTATCAAACTGTTTGGCTGTTTTAGCTGTCATTACCGACACGCCCATATTATTTTGAACCATTTGCATGATCAAGTCCACACGTGTACCTTGATAAGTTATCTTTGGTTGAAAATTAGCTTGCTGACAAAGTTTTAACACTGGTTCATAAAGATTCGTTGATGGACCTAAAATTAGAAAGTTTTCAGTACGTAAATTACTTAAATCCAATTGTTTTTGTTTAGCCAATGGATGACTATACGGCAAGACAGCAACAAATTTATCATCTTCCATGATGATACGCTCCAAGTCAGAATCATCAAAACCAAACGTCCGCGCAAAAACTATTTCACATTTCCCTGCTTTCAAAGACGTCAGCAAATTATAACTTTCCTCTTCCTTCAGTTTAATTTGAACTTCGGGATGATCCTGTAAGAATTGACTAATTAAGCCAAAACTTTGATAACTTGGCATCGTTGGTATGGTATGTATTTCAAGCGTTAAATTTTCAGCAGCTTTAAAATCAGCCAAATCAACAGTCATTTCAGTATAATCTTTTAAAATTTTTTGAGCATAAGGTAAGACTAATTTACCAGCAGCCGTTAATTCAATTTTGCGATGGGCACGTTTAAATAATGTCACCCCTAAACCTTTTTCTAATGCTAAAATTTGCTTAGAAATATTTCCTTGGGTAGTAAAAAGATTCTCCGCCGTTTCAGTATAATTGAGTGTTTTCGCTAAATCGATCAAAACTTGAAACTTCTGAATGTCCAAGATCTCACCCCCGATTAAATTATTCCACATTGGAATTAATTGTAGCATTTTCTAAACTCCGGTTGATAATTTAAATCCGAAACCGTATGGTTAACTTATGTTAATTAGAGGAGGAAATATTTTGACTGACATTAAATTAATAGCGACCGATATTGACGGGACGCTGTTTGATAACGAACACAATTATGATGTAAAGCGCTTAAATAATTATTTAAATAAATTACGCCAAAAGGGAATTAAATTTGCTGTGGCCAGTGGTAATAATCGTGATCATTTAGAGAAAATTTTCCAAGCTAGTCCAGACATTGACGTTTTTATAGCGGAAAATGGTTCACAAATCTACAACGATAACGAAACACTTTATGAAAAAACACTACCAACTGAGTTAGTAAATGACATGATTCAGACATTCAATCGTGATTTAGATCTCAAAGCACTTTCACTATCAGGAAAAAAAGCTAGCTACTCCAATACAGCCGAAAATCAACCACTCTACCACATCAATAATCTCGTTTGTGTCGATGATCTTACTAAAGTGGACGACGAAATTTTCAAACTAAATATCCAGCTTGAGCATGAGGACTTGGATGCAGGTGTTCAATTACTAAATGACAAATACGGGTCTAAAATCTACGCAGCAGTCAGTGGCTTCGGCAGTATCGACATTATGAGTGCCAACGTCAATAAAAGCCTTGGCCTACAACACCTTTGTGAAAAACTAAATATTTCTTTAGACAATGTCATGTCTTTCGGAGACAACACTAATGATCTCGAAATGCTTCAGGAATCTGGTCTAAGCTTCGCCATGAAGAATGCCAAACCACAAATTTTAAAAGCAGCCGACCGAATTACTAAAGATGATAACAATCATGATGGTGTTTTGAATACAATCGGAGAATTTTTTCAATTGTAATTATTGAATTACTATTAAGAATAATTAATGTTCATTATTTGCTAGAGGACTCGCCTAAAGTATATATATATCAAAAAACAACAAATACATTAGCCTTCAAGAGCAAAAATTTTGGCAGCAGTGGAGGTGGCGTTAGAGCTTTAGCTCTTACACCACGGGACGAGTTTTGAAATTCGCGTACTTTGCGAAGTTCAAAATCGAGACGAAAGACCTTGGCTTTCGTCGGTCCCCACAGCAGCCAAAATTTCTTGCTCTCGAAGGCGGCACAATTCAAACACAAAAAAGGAGTTAACAATCACTTACGATTGCTAACTCCCTTTATTTTTTAATTTTCATCAGGTTTTTCCATCAATAATAATAGAATCAAGTAAACGATGATTCCCGGAAACATTGGTGTCAACGATATGGCTACATAAAGAATCCGACCAATAGCTGGATTCCAATCATATTGTTCGCAGAAACCGGCGATAACTCCACCTAAAATCTGATTGTCTTTTGATCTCTTCACAGGAATATGCATTGTCATTAACCTCTATTATTCAGGATTTTCCATTAACATCCAGAGTACCAAGTAGCCTATGATACCTGGAAATGGTGTCAAACTCAAGACGACCCACAAAACTCTGGCGATAGTTGGATTCCATTGAAAATGTTCAGCTAGTCCACCGATAACACCGGCGAAAACGTAATTACTTCTAGAACGTCTAATTGAAATATGCATAAGCTACTTCCCCCTCTTTATCTTTAATTACATAATAAATGATTCTAAATAAATAGTACATTGAATTCACTTACAACCAACTTACAATTTTGTCACTTGTGCTTCTAAAAATTCTTTCAACACTTGAAGGTTTTGATTAAAAGCATGTTTGGCAATTGGTGCTAATAAAGTTAATGGCAATTGTAAATTATTTGTTGGATAAAGTGTCTCAGTAACTTTCGTCAGACCAGCTTGATCGGTTAATTCGAAAACTAACTGATACTCCATCCGACCAGTGGTACTTTGACAAATAATTTTATTATCCACAGCTTTGATTTCAACGATTTCATCCTTATTTAAGGCATCAACATCTCTATGAATAGCGTAAGTATTTTCATTAACGGTTTCAATTTTGCCAATTGCCCAATTCCATTTCAACCAATTTGGAGCGGTTAGTAAGAACTGTTGAACATCTTTTTTATCAGCTTTAATTAAAATTTCATTTCTAAATAGTTTTTTCATGATTGTTACTCCCTTGATTTGATAAGGCAATCATATGAAAAATTACGTCTATTTAAAAATCAGTATTCTGATATTTTAGAAATCTGTAAAAATTTTCTCACCGTATAACTCAGAAAACAAATCTTTTCGTTGATGAGCTTCCAAACGTTTATCGTCATCATGGGCTTCTTGAGCCAAACGTGCCATTAGAAAATAGCAGTTAGCCAACATGTAATGTGAATCATGCTTAGCAATAAAACTGATGCCATCAACCAAATAAGCCGTTGAATTTTGATAATCATTCAACTTGAAATAAATTAATGCAGCCAAGTAATAGATGATATTTTGATTCTCATCATAAGCAAACTCATTCCAATTCCGAAAAGCTAAGTCAACATTATCAACCGCACCCGTTTTATTATTTTGCAGGGCGTCAATACATCCCATCGCCAAATAGCCTAGTCGTGAAATTGTATTCAGTTGCAAGTGATTAACTTCTGCTAATGACAGCTTAAATGAAGCCAATCCTTCATCGAGCGCACCCGTTTGTAACTGGGAAACGCCTAAATAGTAGTAATAGGCTTGCATTTGTTGAGCTGTTTCCAGTTGATCAACTACATCATCTTGCTGTAAAAAAGCCAACAATTCCTTATATTGATGTTGATTGCACAGCTTATCCACCGTTTGGTTGAAATCCTCGTGATTACTAATGTTGTAATTAGTTGCCAAACTGATTTCATTTAAATCGACATTGAGTTTTTTCGCCAAGTTGATCAACAAATTAGCGTTGGGAATATAAACATCATTCTCAATTGCTGACAACATTGATTGGGCACAAACACCTTCAGCAAGTTCTTTTTGTGTCAGTCCTTTTTCTTTACGTAATTCTTTTAAGACAGTCCCTAAGTTTTTCATATACAATCCCTGAATTCTACATTTAATAACTTACTTCAATTCTAAAGTAAATTAGCAATAAATACACAAAAAAGGAACTGCTTTCGCAATTCCTTATTAATCTTCTTGTGATATTTTTACAACTGGACTAGTAATTCGAGTGGTAAAAGCGGCTTCTGAATCAAGTGGTTGTAAAGCTAAAATTGCTGGTTGACCAACTTCGATTCTGAATTGATTCAAAACCTCAATATTTTCAGTATCCATTCTAAGCTGCCGACCTCGTAATTCATCCCGATGCCGATTTAAAAAGACTTTTGAATCTTTAATAATTATTTTGTAAACGGACCTCGTCATCGTGATAAATGTGTACGTACCATCTGGAAAGTTATATTCCAAAGCCTCCATGCGTCCACTCCTTAATTATATATTTAACGCATGATTAATATTATCACTCTATGTAGTGTCAGTTAAATATGTCGTCTTCTGAACTGAGAAAAGCTGGACTGGCTGTGCGAACTAGTTCTTTTATAAATTTAATTTTTGTGAATTTCTGAAATATAATAAAACATTAGAATTAATGTTAAAAAGATTATTTAGAACAATATATATTATTGCAACTCTTTTTGAGTCCAAGCTGGAGTTTCATAACCGCTAAATTTCTTATTGATTAGATCAGCAACTTCTTTAGTATGGTAAGCTTTTACAATTTTCTTAAAAGTTGGATTGTCTTTATCCTTGGCATTAGCTGACAAAATGTTGACATAAGGCTTTGATTTGGCAGTAATCTTTTCCCGATAAATAGCATTCTTAGGGTTCAACTTAGCGTCACTGGCAACTCCACTGTTAACACATGCAGCCGTGACATCGTCTAATGATTTAGCTGTTTGTCCAGCGTCCAAAGATGAAATTTTGATACCACGTGTATTCTCAGTAATATCACGTAAACTTGGAATCTTTGCGTTATTCAACTTGATCAAGCCAGCACTTTCTAACAATTGTAATGCTCGACCCTCATTAGTCACATCATTAGGTACAACAACTTTATCACCCTTTTTCAATTGACTGATGTTAGTGATTTTCTTAGAAAAGAGTGACATTGGAGCAATTACAGTTGTTCCTAATGCTACGATATTAGTCTTATGTTTCTTGTTCCAATCACTTTGGAAAGTATAAGTTTGGAAATCATTCATATCAATTTCCCCAGCAGCCAATGCGGTATTTGGTTGGTTATAGTCAGAAAATTCAACAATTTTAATATTGATACCCTCTTTTTTAACAATCTGGGCAACTTTTTCCAACTCCGGATTGTTGGCTCCAGAAATACCAACTTTAACTGTCTTGCCAGAACTGCTATTACCGCAGCCTGCTAAAATAAATAAACTAAGTGTGGTAACGAATAATAATAATATCCCCTTAATTCGACGCTTCATAATTTTTTCCTCCTCAAAATTAAAAAGACGCTTCTATCGGACAATGTTTGCCAAATAGAAGCGTCTTTTTATGACGCGGTATTTAAAAGCAAACTTTCTCATACTTACTTTTCAAAATACCAATTAATTCAATTGCTATTGTGGTAGTTGCAATTAAATTAATGTTCTAGCTTACGAACTGCGAGATCTCCCAGTCCTTGAATAACGAAAACCAATACTAAAATGAATAACATGGAAACAATTGTCACATCATTTTCGAAACGTTGATAACCAACGGAAATGGCCATGTTACCAAGACCACCACCACCAACGGCACCAGCCATGGCAGTTAATCCAATCAAACTAATGATTGTCAAAGTTCCGGAACGAATCAATTCAGGTAATCCTTCGCGTAGGTAAACACGGAAGATAATTTTCATTGGTGACAATCCGATTGCTTCAGCGGCTTCAATTACACCAGGGTCAACTTCAACTAATGCCAATTGAACTTGTCGTGCAAAGAATGGAGCTGTTCCGATAACTAACGGTACCAAAGCACCAGTAGGTCCAATTGTTTGGCCGACAATCAACTTAGTGAACGGTCCGATAACCGCTAGCAAAATGATGAACGGAATTGATCTGAATAGGTTGACTAACTTATCCAACCAATAGTAGAAATTCTTATGTGGTGTAATGCCGTCTTTTGCTGTAACGACTAAGAGAATTCCTAAGATGATACCAATAATACCGGCAAATAAGGCACTGACAAAAGTCATATAAAGTGTTTGCCAGATAGCGGTAACGAAACCATTATCGCCTTCCCAGTTAGCAACAACGTTGGGTAAAAACTTATTTACTAATCCTGTCATGAATTATTTGCCCTCTTTCTTTAAATCAATTTCTTTAACATTAACTTTTAAACTATTTAAATATTTAATTGCTTCTTCAACTTTGTCATCATCACCTGTTAAAGCGAATAGCATAATTCCAACTGTGGTATTTTGGAGTCTTTCAATATTACTGAAAAGAATATTTGCTTCAACTTGGAAACGTTTATATAGTTCAACAACAATTGGTTCATTAGTTGAATCACCGATATAATTCAATTCAATCAGACGACCGGAAAGCTTATCAACGATTCCACTATCACGAATTTCATCAAGGACAGAACCGATGTGTGTTGATGTATTAACAAAGTCCTTCGTCAATTGTTCCTTTGGATTACCAAAGATTGAAAGCAAGTCGCCCTCTTCAATTAAACGACCATTTTCCATGACGGAAACGCGATTACAAATTTGTTTAATGGCATCCATTTCGTGAGTGATAATCACGATGGTAATACCTAATTCTTTGTTCAAACGACCAAGTAGATCCAAGATTTCAGTGGTAGTCTTTGGATCCAAAGCACTTGTAGCCTCATCAGAAATCAGAATTTCAGGATCATTTGCAAGTGCACGCGCAATTGCCACACGTTGTTTTTGACCACCGGATAATTGTGATGGATAGTTATTAGCACGATCTGACAAGCCTACAATGTCCAAGAGCTTGTCGATTTTCTGCTTACGTTCAGCCTTACTTAAACCTGAATCACGTAATGGAAAATCAACATTTCCATAGACGGTCAAGGAATTCATTAAATTAAAGTGTTGGAAAATCATTCCAATATTACGACGAGCTGTACGCAAATCTTTTTGACTTAATTCGAGCATGTTTTGACCATTCACGATAACTGTCCCAGCTGTTGGCTTTTGTAATAAATTGATTACACGAACCAAAGTACTCTTACCAGCACCGGAGTAGCCAATCACCCCGAAAACGTCGCCTTTCTTAACGTCAATTGAAACATCTTTAACGGCTTCAATTGTTTTCCCTTCATTTTGAAAGGTAACATCTATTTTCTTAAGCTGAATTATCCCATTTTGTTCTGCCATTTAATAATTACTCCCTTAACTTAAAATCTTTGAATCGCGATAGTTTGTGTGACTAAACGATCCCCAAATCATAAAGTCATGTAGGCCTCCGGGAGTGATAGAAATTTGCCTGCTGTGGGACCGTCTGGAGCCAAGGTCTCCAGACTCGGTTTTGAACTTCGCAAAGTACGCGAATTTCAAAACACGTCCTGTGCTGTAAGAGCTAAAGCTCTAACACCACTGCCACTGCTGGCAAATTCTATCACTCCCTCCGGCTAATTAATACTGCAGCTTACTTTATCTAACTAAAGCTAACACCAAATTCTAAACTCTCAAAACCTATTTCTACTATTAATTAAAGCTTAGCGTTCCAAGCAGGAATTTCGTTTCCGCCGTAAACTTTCTTGATTTCTTTTTCAACATCTTTAGTTTGGAAAGCTTTAACAACTTTCTTGTAAGTCTTGTTATCTTTGTTCTTCTTTTGAGCAACGATGATGTTGATCCAAGGAATTGAGTTCTTGTTGATTTTTTCTGTTACAACGGCTTTCTTAGGGTTCAATTTAGCATCATTAGCAACGTTACCATTAACAACTGCGGCATCAACGTCATCTAGTGAACGAGCTGTTTGAGCTGCGTCTAATGTTGTGAACTTCAAGTTAAGCTTGTTTTCTTTGATATCTTTTGTTGAAGGTAATGTCTTGCTATCATCAAGCTTTAAAACACCATTGTATTCTAGTAATTGTAATGCACGGGCTTCGTTGGAAGCATCGTTAGGAATAGCAATCTTAGCACCGTTCTTTAATTCACTAAGCTTTGTGATCTTGTGTGAATATAAAGCCATTGGTTGGATAACTGTCTTACCAATTGAAACTAAATCACTCTTGTGTGCTTTGTTCCAGGCATTCAAGAAGTCAGTATGTTGATAAGCGTTAATGTCAACTTCCCCTTGAACTAAGGCTGTATTTGGTTGATTGTAATCGTTGAATTGAACAATCTTCAAATCAATGCCTTCACTCTTAACGTTCTTTTGAACAATTTTCCAAATTGGAGCATCTGAAGGGTTGATTCCTACTTTAACTGTTTGGGTCTTACTTTGATTACCGCAACCAGCTAGTACAAAAATAAATAATGCTGTGAAGGCTAATAAAATCACCTTACCAAATTTCTTAACTTTACTCATATCTTTCTCCCACCTTACCTAATACTAATCGACTAAAAAATATTTATGGAAACAAAAAAAGTCGCTTCAAAACTGAACATCTCTGTCCAATCTTAGAAGCGACTCCTCGCGGTACCATTCTAATTCGGAATAAATTTACACTTATCCCCTTAACAACATACAAAATTTCTATATGCGTGTACTGTAAAGGGTACCAACCATTGCATCTTTATCCGAAGATTCAGCGCACCAATCACGGGTCATTTTCATTCAAGTCGTTGCCCTCATCTCAGCAAATAGAGGTTTTCTGTACAAACGAGGCTGAATTACTTCCCCCGATCAAATTGTTTAATAAATATCTTTTGTTAATCGTTGGTTAGATAATACAATCTAATTTTTGAAATGTCAATCAATAAAAATAAGTTTTTTCAGTTAGTTTTCTAATTTTATATTTATATGCCAAATGGTATTTATAACATGATATTGAAAGAAGTCCCGTCTTTTCAATGGTTTCTGAGGTTTGCCGTTATGCGTTTTATAACGTTCTAATGATATTTTTGTAGAAATAAAAAGTTTATAAATATCTTTTCATTTTAGAATTTACATTAGTAAAATTAAATTTTTACTAATAATGATATTATCAACTAAAATAACTATATTCCTTTTACTACTCATATATAATTTTCAAATAAATGAGATAATAAAACTAAAATTCGACCACCAAAGGATAATTAAATGTCTCTGCCAATTGATAGTATTAAATCTCGTCAAATTACCCAAACCGATTTTGAATCTAAATATTTTTATAAAACTGAATTGCAATCTATTTGTCGTAGTTTAGATTTAAACACTACTGGTACTAAATACGATCTAAATAAGCGAATTATTAATTACTTAAATTCAGAAACACAACCTATTATTGTCATGAAAAAACAGCATACGGTTTCTAAAGTTTTAACATTAGACACCTCAATCATTGATGGTGTTAAATTGAACCAAACTTTACGTGATTTTCTCGCACAACATTACCACCAAGAATTCTTCAAATTTTCAAAAGAAATGGCTGTGGCTATCCGTAATGCTAAAAAAACAAATGATTCAACGGTTACAATTCAAACACTTATTGATATTCACGATAGAAAACTTTTAATTGATACCAAAAAAGATGATGTGAGCTATCAATGGAATCAATTTGTTAAGGATTTCTGTGCTGATTCTGCTACTCAAAAATTCAGTAATAAGTTAAAATCAGCAGCTATTTTATGGAAAATCGTTAAAAATCAACCCGATAAACGTTATTCCCATCAACTTTTGAAACATTTGTCATAACAAAAAAGGCCTTCTAAATTAATAGAAAGTCTTTTTCGGCAATTGTCTGTTGCATCTATATTCTACCCTAAATTATGATAAAACTTCAACTGAAGCTGTTGTAACACCATATGAAGGAATTGATGAACTAGGCATAGCAACATCTAATTGTTGTGAGTTAGAGTTAGCAAATGTTCCTGTATCATTAACTGTTCTGTAAAGAACTGTTCCGTCAGATAAAGTAATCTTCAATTGTGTACCCTTAGGGAATACTGAAAGGTTAGCGGCAACACCACTGTAACCCATGTTTGAACCTAAAACAGCTGGATCATAGAAAGAAATCTTGAATGTTCCTTGTGAAGTACCAGTTGTACTTGCTGATTGTGTTGTAGCTTGTGAAGTTGTATCTGTTGTTTGTTGTGTTTGTGTAGTATCTGTAGTTGTGTCTGTTGAAGCGGCTGTTGTATCAGTTGTTGCGGCAGCTTGTGTATCAGCAGATGTATCTGTAGTTGTATCTGTAGTTGTATTTGTATTTGCGGTTGTAGTTGTAGCGCCAGGCAATGTGATTGTTTCACCTGGGAAGATTAAGTCAAATCCGCCAACTTCACGTCCGTTAGCTTGTTCTAGAGCAGAAATACTAATTCCGTTAGCTTCGGCGATACTCTTGTATGAATCACCCTTTTCAACTGTAACCTTGTTTCCGTTAGTTACGGCAGCTTGGGCTGTATTTGTTGAAGCTAAAACTCCTGTCAAAGCCATTGCACTTACTAAAGCGATAGATAAAACTTTTTTCATAAATTAATTACATCCTTAATATTTAAAATTTAATTTCTCTCAATTGCTATGGTGCTATACTAACAGCTCAATATTACACAACAACGTCCGCAAAGTTACATTTTCCAGATATTATGTAATCTTAGTAATGTTAGTGAAATATTAAATATTTAAGGTAACTCAGACTTTTATTGTCATGGAGATATAATCATGTTATAGTTATATATATGAAGAATAAGAAAACAAGATTGTCCGCAAAACTACTAATAATGTTAGTCGCTTTGGAACTTATCGCATTTAGTCTAAATATGTTCTTCGAGCCGCACAGTATAGCAGCCGGTGGAGCTACCGGAATTGCTATCTTGTTGCAAGCAGGATGGAAAATCCCAACATTCATCTCGGTTCTTGTCATAAATATTGTGATGTTAGTACTGGCCTACTTACATTTAGACCGTCAAACAACGGTTAAACTAGCACTTGGAAGTTTCATGCTTCCGTTATTGTTATATATCACACCCGTCTATAACTTGATTCCTAACAGTCGAGTTCTTTCTATAATAGTAGGAAGTATTATTTTCGGAATAGGTTTAGCAATTTTATATACACTCAATATGTCAAGTGGTGGGACAACCGTTCCGCCAATGATCATCCATAAAAACTTCGGGGTCGACAAATATATTAGTTTGTTCATCATCGATGCCATTGTCTGCTTAGGAAACATTGCTTTAACAGATATCGTTTCTTTCCTATTAGCAGTCATGTCAGTCGGAATTTCAAGTCTTTCAATTAAGGGCTTTGGAATCATTCATGCAAGAAGATTGGCACAAGCATAATAAAAGGCGCACATATCAAAGTATCGAAATTCGAGTATTTTGACATATGCACCTTTTTTGTTTGGTCTATTTTAAATTTTGTTGTTCCTTAGAAATAACTTGATTATTAGAAATTTCAATTTTAATCATCGCATCAGCCGTTGGATCAGCTTCCAAAAGATCTGATTCGTATGTTAAAGTTCTGACACCATTCACATCAGAATAATCGTCAGGATCACCTAACGTATTAATAACTTTGTTATAACTATCACCATTTTGAAGTTTATCGTAATCCAAAGAAGTTAAAACTTTCTTCCTATCTATGTTTAAACCTTGAATGGATTTAGAAGTTGCTTTATCTTTTTCAAATGTAATTTGAATAGTAATATTTTGATTACTATCTGTTCCGTTCCAAATCATAGTTTTGATTGGATTATTGACATCTAATTGTTGCGTTGTTGTGGGCTGCCCTAACAATTGAACAATTTCATCTTTATCGAAACCTTTTTTACCAGTTTTAATAGAATTATATTTAGCTACGATTGAAGGATTATCTTCAATTTTCTTTTTTTCAGCTAAACTTTTACTTTGACTAACAGTAGCTTTGTCAGCTTGACCCTTGTAAAATGAGTAATTTGCGACGTATGTTGTGGCTGACACTATAATAAAGATAGAAAAAATCGTAATCCAAAACCAGTTTCTATGGTAGAAAGGTTTGCTATCTTTTTCATCCATCATTTGCATACCTCCGTTCACATAGTGTATTTTAACAATATTCATGTTAAGTAGCATCTTTAACGCATTATTTTTTAATATACCCATAAAAATATAGTCAACACCTTACGTCATTAGACATCGAGATATTGATCTATTTTTTTCTTAAAATTAAATCATCCTTAAAAATTAAATTACTCATAGACAAATATTCTATATTGAAATTATTCAAGCAATAAAAAAAAGCCACCCACAACATGAGTAGCTAATTAATAAATGCTTCGACGATGACCAATGTTAATTGCCACAACTATCATATTACCGTCATCAATTTCAACAATCACACGGTAGTTGCCAACTCTATAGCGCCATTGTCCTGAACGATTAGCAGTTAATCCTTTACCAATTGATCTAGGATTATCAATGTCATCTTCATTTTGATAGAGCCATCGTACAATCAACTTTGCCTGATGCTTATCCATTTTTCGAAGAGTTTTTTGTACATCGTGTGTAAATTTCAGTTTATAGCTCATGAAAGACCGCCAAATTCATCCATTATGTCCTTCATGGAAACAGTTTCCTTATTATCCTCAATCCAGCGTTTATGAGCTAAATCGGCAGTTTGCTGGTCGTACTGACTTTCTAATTGATCCATAGAATATTTTTTTAATAATTCAGATAAAGTTATACCGTAAAAATCAGCCATATATTGTAACCATTCTTTTTCAGAGTCGGAAACCCTTATAGTAATCATTGCCATTATATACGCCTCCATTTGTAATACATTGTAATACGAAGTAATAAAATAGGCAACGAAAAAGCCACCACATAAGAATGTGATGACAACCGCCCGACCAATAATATTATTTGTGATCTAATTGACTACCAAAAAGATGTTATTAAGCAATACTTAAAACTCAAAAAGCCAGTCACATCAAGGCTTTTAGCACCTGATATAACTGGCTTAAATCTGCAAAATGGAGGTGAGGGGAATTGAACCCCTGTCCAAGCATAATGCTATGCAAGCATCTACACTCATAGTTGTATCATTTATTGTTTCGCCACTCTGAACGCCATACAACAAGGCTAACCACAGTGACTATTCCGATGATCTCTTTTTAACTATTCAGAATGCACAGTTAAACGTAGCCCAATAATTTTGAGACCCATTTCCAACCCTCGGGCGAAATTAGAATGGATCACGCTTAGACTGTTTTTAGGCAGCTAATGCGTAGTTATTATTATTTTTTGCAGTTATAATAAACTGTGTGTTTTTAGAGGGACACGAAACCCTAAATGCAGCCTGCACGCTACTACACATGTCGAATCCAGAACACCCCCAAGAATGTTCACTTAAATATCATAGCTAATTTTATTGAATATAGCAAATCGTATGACTTATTAAAATAATTCATTTCATAACATAAATAAGCTATCAGCCCATTACTAAAGGTTGATAGCTTATTTTTTTCATTATTGGGTTGATAATTTTTTTAAAGCTTCAATTACTGTAGATTGGCTTAAAATTTCTTTTAAAGCATTTTTTTTATTTTCTTTAATTTGTTCTTCAGTGTATATATTTGAAACTTTTACAATTTTATTCATTTTGATTTACCTCTCATAATAAAATCCTTCGTTGATCGTTCAATATCATAATTAACATTGTTAATTATAAACATGTAGACATCATACTCTGAAAGTTTTCTATTAGCAATCTTTACAGAAATGCTTTCATACAAATCCGCCTTGCTTTGTTCTTCATCAAAAATATAATAATTCAAATACAAAAACATTAACGCGGCAAGTAATCCCGTACGTTTATTACCATTGGAAAAAGCTTGATAATATGCTGTTCTGTGCCAATACTTGGCTGCTTTAAGGGCTATTGATGGACTTCTATCAACTCCGAAATAAACTGAATTTTTTACATCTTCAATAGTATATTCAAGGGTGCTGATATCTGTAACACCTTTTCTTCCATAAACCCCTTCCTCTTTAAAAATATCCTGTGCAGCACCATTATATTCAATCATATCGTCAACATTCAAATACAATGTTTCAATCCCTAGTAATAAATACCTCTTAAATACTACATTATCAATTCTTAACTCAATCTCACCATGTTCACTATCTATCGGAACACTTGTAACAACTATCCTTTTTCTGATTTTAAACTGCTCACGCACCTGACGTTCCAATATATGCATTAAATCATTTAATTCTTTATCAGATTGATACGACCAATAAATAACCCCTTGATATGTTTTTTTTCTAAATCGTATTTTATGATTTTTCATACTGCTATTGTAACAAGAATTATATTTTCTTGTTTGAATTGAAAAGGAAATTTCTCAGGGTTATTATTAACTGTTAAAAAAGCCTAATTATATTAACTAAAATTTTGCTATATCTCCGTATACAAAGCTACTAAAGTGTATTATTCTGTTAAAACAAACAATATAATACATTATTTTCATTGATTTATCACATCCAACAATGCATTATATTACATCTTATTCACCAAAGTCTGTACTATCATCTGTTCAAATCACTCATCATCTCTACTAAGGTTGGAATAATGACGATTTGAGGTGCATATGAATGATTAACGAAATCGGTAAAATAATACGTGAAAAGAGACGATCACTTGGCTTAACCATTGAACAACTGGCAGAAAAAGCCGATGTCAGTGAGAGTTTAGTTTCACAATTGGAACGCGGTGTTAACAGCAATATCTCAATCAATAAGCTTGACCGAATTTCTACCGCAATGAATTTGAAATTAGCAGACCTCTTTGATAAACCTGCTAACAACGGTATTAAGTATCTAGAATTATTAGACTTTCTTGCGGGACTTCCTCGAGAACAACGTGAGGATTTATCTGAAAAAATTCTTGCCTTATTATCTGCTATGAATAACTTATAGAAATACAAAAAAGGTAAAGATTCCTCGTTTTCGAGTGAATCTTTACCTTTTTACTGTTCAATCATCTTGTATTATTTTTACATCCAGCTTGGTTTATCGCCGTCAGTATTAGGTTTATTTAGACCAATACTTTCATTTTGATATTGATTTGGATCATTGATAACCTTCAAAGCAAAATCAGCCACACTTGCACGTGAAACCTCAGTTCCTGTGAATGTTTGATTTAAAGTTCTTTCTTCATAAGCAACTTCTTCGTTATTTGTTAACCAAGACGGACGGATCTCGGTATAAATTACGTCAGAATCATCTAATAATTGAGCTGACTTGCGAAAACCTTGTAAAAATGCTGCAATCGCCTGTTCATTCCATTCGCCAAACTTACCTGTAACTTCGTGACGGGCTCCTAAAGCACTTATAAAAATCAAACGTTGTTTATCAGCCTGTTTCATTGCTGCTAAAATACTTGCCGTTTGATCAGCCAAGTCTGTTCCACCAACATTTGAATAAATAATATCAGCTGGTTCCATTGCTTTAGCCAATTCAGCTGTCTTCAAAACATTTCCATCAACTAATGTTACCCTCTTATTGTCAGAATATTCTGCCAATCGTTGGACATTTCTGAGAAATAAAATCAATTCATCGTCAGTTTCTGCTAAAAGACGCTTTGCCAAAATTTGTGCTGTGGCACCGTGTGCACCAATAATCATTACTTTTTTCATTTAAAAACCTTCTTTTGTCATTTAGTTTCTGTTTTCTACTGACAATACCTTAAATCTTAATAGTCACCATGTCTAATGCTTAGATTTAATCATTATCTATTCATTTTTGTTATGGATAAAAAAGCATCTGTCTGTGACCAAACCATAGATTTTTTCGTTTAAACCAAGTAAGAGCAGCAATCCAAAATCGGATTACTGCTCTTACTTGCCTTAATGCTCGAAAGCTGAGCATGTTTTGTCAAATTCTTATTTCACATTGGCTACCAATTCTTTATGCCCACGTTGGAAAATAAACAGCGAACCAATCAACACACCGATTGCGGCCAAATACATCACGTCATAAGAACTGCGCATGATCAGCATCCCACCCAACAACGGTCCAATCGCTCGAGCAAAAGTCGCGGCCATACTAATAATACTTTGATAACGCCCCGCTTCAGAATTAGGCGTTGATTCACCAATCAATGCTGGAATCCCCGGATAAACGAGCATCTCACCTAGCGTCAACAGCACCATCCCAATTACGAAGGCTAAATATTTGGTCGCTCCAATCAAGGAACCAAATGCAATAATAAAGAAAACAACACCCACTGGAATCTGAATTTTTTTAAACCAAGTTTGATTCTCTATCAAATGATTTATTAATGGAAGAAAGACGACAATAACGATGGCATTTATCGTCCACAATAAACTGTATTTACTAACAGGAATACCTAATTTCGTTAAGTGCGCCGAAATATTACTATTCCATTGAGAATATGAAACCCATGTTGTTCCCAAAAAAATAGCAATTAAAGCTGTTCCTGAACGTAATTTAGTTTTAACTTTAGGCTGATCTGGAGTCACATGCTTAGGTTTCACATCACGATTCCCATACCAAAATACAACCAAGAGAAAGAATGAACTGAGAAAAATGAAGTTAGCAATAAAGACCCAAGTCATTTGAATACCGGCAATATAACCGCCAAGAGCCGTTCCAATCGCATTACCCAAGTTTGTTCCCACATAAATAGCATTAAACATTTTGTATTTATCGACTTCATCAATTTGTGCCCCAAAGGAATTAATTACGGTAAAAGCACTTCCGACTCCAAAACCTAATATTGGTAACAAAATCGGATACGCTGGCCAACCATGGTCAAAAATTAATCCTACTAATGCCAACATCCCAATCATCGTACTAATCATGACTGTTTTATGTCCGCCGATTTTATCGAATAATTTACCTCCAGCATAATTTCCCATAAATGTCAGAATCGAGTTAAAGAACAAAACTGTTCCGGCAACGGCTAATGATTTATGCAAATAATCGTGGATAAAAATCGTATTAATTGGCCAAATAAAGCTAGCCCCGACTGATTCTAGAAAAGCTCCAAGTATCAAAACTTGCGCATTTACTCTTTTCATCAGCAAATCTCCCCATTTGAAAAAAAGACCGCCAGCACTAAGCTAACGATCTTACTAATTATGAGAAAATTCTATCATTCTAAAAAAACTTGTCAATACAGGCTTTATTTAACAACCGTCAATTCGTGTAAAGTCTTACCTTCAGGTGATTTCAACTGTAGCCAGCTATTGGTTCCCGCAAAATATAGGAACGTTCCTACTTCATTGACACTACGTAATTTAACGTCTTGTATAAGGACGTTATTTTTTATTTGGTCAGCATGTTCCTCACGCAAGCGTAAACCGAATTTTCCAGCAAATCCAATTACACCAGCTTTCGTTAATGGTGCTGTTTCTAATAAGTTAGCTCCAGCTTTAATTAAGAACTCATTTCGTTTGACCCAGTAAACTGTCGCCTTACTACCTTTATAATCAATCGAAAATGGCACATCAGTTAACGACTTCACATATTTATGACGTGGCTTCATGGCTACCTTTTTTGGTTTTACCATCTTAACACCAAAAAAACTCAACAAAGGTAAAATTTTCTCCAAGTATTCAGAATAAACATTAATTGATTCCGGAGAAATAGTCATTTCATAACCGACACTCAATTCATACCCTGCTTGATCAAATTCTTTTGTCAGAAAATAGAAGAAATCAGATGCAATAATATTTTCTGGCACATCTATTTCTACAAAATTGCTATCCTCTGACCAATCCTCTAAACTGCCATAACTCAAACCGGCCATTAAATTCTCTTTGATAATAATAAAAATGGCTTCATCATCAACTTCAGTCGGTTGCTTTTTATAATACTTAACTTCACCCAAGTTATCTAATTTGAAAGTAAGCCTCTGATCTGAAAAATCGCCCGAAAATTCTGTTGTCATATATTTACCTTCCAATATTTGTTATTAAGACATTCATTCAAGTTTACCATAGTCAACTGTGATAATTTCTGTTACCAAAATTAATCATTGATAAATATCACTTAAGTCCCAACAATTATTGAATTTATAATAAAATCAATAATTAAATATTAAGTAATTATATTTTTTAACAAATTCCAACATTATATAACATGGTTTATAAAAAATGAAATCTAATCCCCTCACATAGATTATATAATATATCATGATAAGGGCATTGATACGATTATTGGTTATTAAAAATTGAGGAAATAGTTTTGAAATAAAAACTAGTTTAATAATCACTATATCAAATATAACCATACTAAATACTTAAATCTAACCTGCGAGGGGTAATAACTATGGGAATGAATAAAAATTTCAAGTTATTTTTAATTGGTATTTTTTCAATTTTTTTAACTTTAATTTGCTTTACACAAACTGCATCAGCTGCGTCTGTTACTATTGGACCTTATGATTTTGACGACGGCATTACCAATTGGAGTCAATTTACTTCTAATCAAGTTGCCAATATCCCTATTGATGGCACCAATCTTCAATTGGGGTATGCTTTCGGTTTAGCTCAAGATACTAAAGGCAAAGTATCTACTGGTGGCGACGGTACTATTGCCTCCGATAGTATTTCCTCTGGTGACAGATCTCAATATTCTAAAGTCAATATTTTTCTAAATCAGAATGGCAACTATATCAGTTCGGTCTTTCAAGGTGGATATACTAGTACTGGAACTAATCGAGAAAATGTTTCTCCATCTTCTCCGGACTTTATGATTGCCCCTAATGGACCATCATCATTACAAGGGATTACCTCATCAGCTTATAACATTTTGGGAAACCCTAGTGCTAATAATAATGGTACCGGAAATACTGGTATGACATCCAAGAAATATTATGTTGGAACAGATGCCAACGGTCACCCAGCCTATAAAATAATGGGTCACTTTACTAGAACTAATAATTCCGGATACAAAAATGGAACTTACGACATGGAAGTAGAAATTCTCTTGCGAGCTTCACCAACCAATTCAGCAATTGTTCAAAGAGAAATGTACGTTAAAAATTTGTCTACTGATACCGCCGAATTCATAACACTTTACAGTGAAGATACTAAACTAGGTGACAGTAATGGTATCAACAACGATATGGTACCAGTTTACGATCTCGGAAATAAACAAGGAATTTATGTTCAAGATACATATTCAGGTAACAATTATCGTCTATTCGTAACTAATAATTTACCCGACGGATTTAATAGTTACGTCGGACAAATCAAGTCTAGTAATTGGGCTACAGGATTCGCTAATAATTTAGTAACTGGTACTGGTGCTGAAGCTAATAATAATCCGAAAGGCACGTTATTGACTGGATTTGGTGATACAGCCTATACCTTGAAATGGAATCCAACCACTCTAAAAACAAACGAAACAGCTCATTTTGGTTCAACCATGGGCGTCACTGCTAAGCCATACTCAATCATGACACCTGAAAAAACTTACACCAACGAAACTCGTTCTGATGGAACAAATATGGTTGGCGATACATTAAAATTCAACTTAAAAATCACCAACAACGGTTATGGAGCTAAATGGAACTATAACAAACTAGTTGATAAATTACCTGCTGGCTTACAAGTTGACGCCTCATCAATGGCAATCAGCAATAATGGCGGAACTTCACAACCACTTGATGAATCCGATTATGATGTAGCAACTAATACCATCACTGTTCCACCTGGGATATCGTTAACTGATGATCAATACGCCACAATTACTTTTAAAGCAACAATAACCAAAGCTGCCTTAACGAGTTCTGGTGGCGAAAATACAATAACTAATACAGCTGATTTTAGTGGTATCGATGTTGGAAATAATGAAACTGTCCAGAAGACCTTCCCTGCTTCAGTTGATATTAAGGTTCAGCCAGCTAGACTTAACTATACTTTTACCAAACAAGTCAAAAAGCATGGTGACATAGCTTATTCACAAAGTGTTGATGCTAAAAAAGGTGCCGTTGTTGATTATCAAATTATCTATTCAATCGATTCTGGAAGTACAGATAGTGTAAACGCCGGTGCAGTATTGGATGACGTTCTACCAGAAGGACTCAAACTCGATACATCTTCAATTAAAATTTGGGGACCTGGCGACGACGACAATGGTGGTTATCATCAAGATCACATTAGTACTGGAGTTAATGCTATCGGTAAAGGACAACGTGTTAAAGTTGAATTCAGCGCTACCGTCACCGCTTCTTCGGTTGGAAAATTAACCAATACGGCAACGATGAGCAATGTTACTACGACTGGTAATCAAACTTTTGCCAAACAAACTTCTACTGCTGCTGATGTCAATGTTCAAAACGTTGATGCAATCACTCAAGTGCCAACTAATATCGACTTTGGATCAACTAATATGTACGGTCAAAATAAGACTTTGCACAATGTCAGCACTTTAGGTGAATTAGTTGTTTCCCATCCAAGCAATACGCCATACAATGTCACCGTTTCTTATGATAACGATAGTGCAGATTCACAGATGACTAACAGTAATGGCGATACACTGCCAACAGATGCCACAGGCTTAATTTTTATTAAACAAAGAACCGATAAAGATACTGATGTTGGTACATGGACGCCAATCACACCAACTGGTACGTCAATTCAAAGCTCTAACTTTACGGATTACAGTACAGCGGTTAACTTAACAAATTATATCGGCGCAGGTAATTGGCAACTTAAGGTTTCTTCCAATACCGTACCTGGTGCTTATAATGGAACTTTGACTTGGGGACTTACTGAATCAATTTAAATATATTTTCATGTTAAAAAGGTCGTTCACACTTTGTTGTGTGAACGGCTTTTTGTTTAAGCAATTGTTATTTTATTCACTAATTAAATCATTAAAAATATCAAAATTGAATTATTAATTAAAACTGAAATTTATTTAAAAAAACTCAATTAATCACTGGATAATCATTGTTATAATGCTTTATCATGGTTTTATTGATGTTGCATGTTCTGAAAATTTCATAAAAAGTAACATTACTCATAGCAATTATACAGTCACATTTTCATTAATAATCAATCTTAAAAACGATTCAAAGGGAGATTACAATTGAAATTCAAAGTTACCTCAATATTATTTATTATTAGTTTTTTTACCGCATTATTATCGTTTATTTGTTTTACAGATACCATTACCGCAGCTATCGGACGTTATGACTTCGATGATGGTATCTCCACTTGGTATTATCCCAGTAATATTATAAATCATGTCGGCGAACTTCCCATTAAGGAAAATCTTAAACTTGGATATGCATTTGGATTGGCACAGGACACTTCTGGAAAAGTTACTACCGGTGGTGATGATACTATTGAAAAAAATTCAATTTCATCAGGTGATCTTTCTAGTTACTCCAAAATGAATGTTTTTCTTAATGATAATAACAACTATATAAGTGCAATATTTCAGAATGGATATTTTGGTGCCGGTAACAAAGAAGGTGTTTCACAAACTTCACCAGACTTTATGATTGCCCCAAGTACTTCTAATACTTTCAAAGGGATTACCTCATCTGCATTTAGCATCCTAGGTAATCCAGAATCAATAAATGGTACCGGTAATACTGGTTTATCTTCAAAGAAATTCTTTATGGGTAAAGACAAAAAAGGTAATCCAGCATATAAAATCATGGGTTATTTTAATCGTAAAAATAATTCTGGATTCAAAAATGGAGACTACAACTTTGAAGTCGAATTATTACTTCGGGCCTCACCAAAATATTCAGCCATGGTTCAAAGAGAGCTCTATGTTAAAAACCTAGACAATAAACCTGCTGAATTTGTCACATTATTTGGTGAAGATACTAAAATCGGCGAAAGTACGTATGGGAATGATTCAGTAGTCGTCAAAGATTTAGGAAACAAAGAAGGCATTTATATTGAGGACCTTAATAATGACAAATATTACCGACTTATGGTAACTAATCAAACAGTTGATGGATTCGACAGTTACAACGGACAAGCTCGTGTATCAAATTGGGCTTCTGGTTTAACTAATGGTTTAGTAACAGGTTCAGGTGCCGAAATTCACAATAATTCTAAAGGTACTCCACTAACTGGGGCAGTCGATTCAGCCTACATTCTAAAATGGAATTCTAAAACTCTTGCCCCCAATAAAATTGCCCATTTTTCATCAGCAATAGGAGTTAATAAAAAAAGTTATTCAATTCCTACACCATCAAAAACCTATATTAATGAAACAAGACAAGATGGTACTAATAGGATTGGTGACAAATTAAAATTCACCCTTCAATTAACTAACAACGGGTATGATTCTCGATGGAACGCTCAGGAAATAATTGATCATATTCCAGAAGGACTAGAAATAGATTCAAGCTCTATCACCCAATCATCAGATTCATTCTTAAATTCACAATCATCACCAACAGACTATGATCCAACTACAAGAACCTTAACCGTGCCTACACCATATAAATTAACCGATGGAAAATCAGAGACAGTCACATTTGAAGCAACACTGACATCTGATGCACTTCAAAACTTAGATCTCGATTCCAATTTCACTAATACTGCTTATTTTTTAGGATCTGACGCGGAAGTTTCATCTAATATGACCGATACCTTTCAAGCTTCGACAAGTTTTCCAGTTTCAACATCAGGTTTTAAATACACCTTCCAAACAAAAATTAAAAACATAACCAACCATGAAGATTATCGAGAATCTACAAATGCAAAAATTGGTGATCGAATCGGCTATCAAACTATATATAGAGTAGAACCCGATAGCCGTTTTGATTTAGTCACAGCCGACAATTTGGATGATAAGCTACCTGATGGACTGCTTCTAGACCCAAAAAGTATCAAAACCCAAGGCGTTAATGGAAAATGGTATGTCCAAGACTGGGGAATCCATACAGGTACAGTAAATACGATTAAACCTGGCCAACAAATAACAACTCAGTTCGAAGTAAATGTTTCTTCTTCGGCCATAGGCACACTCGCCAATAACGCATTCATTACAAACGTAGAAACCAACGAACCTTTTGATAGTAATAAAAAAAATACTACTTACGCTGAACAAGTTGCCAAGGCCGCAATCCTTAATATTCGAAATATGAATGGATTCATAAGTACACCTAAAAATATTGATTTTGGTTCCACACATATGTATGGAAATCCAATCACTCTCAACAACATCTATACTGACGGTAATTTAATTGTGTCACACCCAGATAATAGCAATTTTAAAGTTAACGTTTTCTATGATAACGATAATCAACATAACCATATGGTCAATTCAAATGGTGCAACAATTCCAACTAATGACTCCAATTTACTTTTTATTAAACAAAGAAATAACTCCTTTGAAGACATTGGAACTTGGCAACCAATTCTGCCTGGTGGAACACCCATACAAACAGCTTCCTTCAAGGGAAACCAACAATCATTGAATCTAACTAAATACGTTGGAATAAATGATTGGAGAATAAAGTTAGCCGCAAATACCCCATCAGGACTTTACAAGGGAACCTTAACTTGGGGATTAACTGAATCAGTCTAATTAATCTTGCACTATTATCTCTTTATAAATTCGTAATAAAAATTAAGTTTCCTTAATAAAAGTAATCAAAACAAAACAATTTGGTATTCTTAACTCGTAGGAATCAGTTGTTTTTATTAAAAAAAGTCGTTCACAAATTGTGAGCGACTTTTTCTTTTGACTTAAATGGCCTTTGACAAGACCCAATCTTTAACATCCCCGTGGCTCAAGTTAACTTTCTTAACTGAACGAACGGCGAAATTATTCTTCTTATAAAATGTTACGTTCTTTTTCGTATTAGTTTCCAAAATAATATTCCGGTAACCAATCTTCTTAACGTAAGGACTAATGTGATTGTTCAACATCTTGCTACCGATACCTTGACCACGCAAGGATTTATCCACAGCTAAGTATTCAACAACACACTTTTTCTTACCTTTGACTTTATCGAAAAGATCTTCGAACTTAAAGATATCGAATGCATTGAAACCATTGAATCCACTCTTTAAGATTTCAGGCAACAACTTCAAACCATCCATTGTTAGATAGTCCCAATTGCTGATCTGTCTTCCTTGATTAAATTCAATTAGCGCAACTGCTCTAGGCGTTCCCTTTCCGTCAGCTCCAACATAAACCAAACCTTTTTTCATAAATACATTAACTTCGAGTGCAAAATATTTTCGCATCAACTTGTCGAATTTAGCACTAGAGCGAAATTCTTGTTGGAACATGTTCTTCGTCGTTATGTATTCCTTAAATGATTCTGTAAGTAAATTTATTATCTGGGGTTTATCACTGTTCAACCCGCTTCGAAAATCCAAAAATATGACCTCCTTTAAACAGCCATGTACCTATAATAAGCACTTAAATACAAAATGTCCATTAATCGAGCCATTTAAAATAATTTTATGTGCCAAAAGTCATTTTTGTTATATATTTTTAACAAAAAAGTTTAGGTAAATTATTAGACATTAATATAAATCCATAGTATGCTAATCAGTAATGTGAGATTTCCAGTTCAAGCCGATACCTAGGTCCAACTTAGGGTATCGGTTTTCTTATAATCAACTACTATCAGCAGATGGTAGTTTTTTTGAACTGTACAAATATTTACGAGGAGGGGAATATATGGGAAAAAACAAAAAATCGATTTATATTCTAGTATTTAGTAACTTTTTAATCTGTTTAGGAATTGGTTTGGTCATACCGGTCACACCATTCATCAAGAATGAATATCACTTCACAACATCCCAAATGGGTGTCATGACTTCACTCTTTGCTTTTGCACAATTTGTCGCATCACCTATCGTTGGTAAGATGTCTGATAAAATTGGTCGTAAACCCGTTATTGTTTTCGGACTTTTCACTTATATGATTTCGGAATTCATCTTTGCGGTCGCTACGACATTACCTATCTTTAACCTTTCTCGTATCATTGGTGGTTTATCGGCTGCCATGGTAATCCCAACCTCAATGGCGTTAGGGTCTGATCTAACAACTTTGAAGGATCGTGCGAAAGTTATTGGTTGGCTATCTGCTGCCTTTAGTGGTGGATTAATCTTAGGACCAGGACTTGGTGGTATTTTAGCTGGTATCAGTTATAAGACACCTTTCTGGGTTGCTGGTGTGTTAAGTATTACCAGTGCTATCTTCACTCAAATCTTCTTGAAAGAAAACAAAGATGTTATCGAACTTGAGGAAAAAGAAGCTGAGGAAAAAGCCAAAGAACAAGGTTCAATTCGTTCAATTTTAACCTTACCAATGGTGATGTTGTTCGGAATGATCTTAGTGTCATCTTTTGGATTACAAGGATTCGAAAGTATCTATAGTATTTACGTTAACCAAGTCTTCAACTTTGGTTTGAGTACGATTGCATTAGTTTTGACATTAAACGGAATTATTTCTTTAATCTTACAAGTGGCAGCGTTCAACTGGATCATTAGTAAAATTGGGGAAATGCGTTTGATCAGTATTGCTTTCCTACTCAGTGCTGTCTGTGTTTTCTGGATTACCCAAGCACATACACACATCGAAGTTATCGTTGCAACGTTAGTTATCTTCTCATCATTTGATTTGTTGAGACCTGCGATTACAACATTATTGACAAAATCAAGTCGTTCCAATCAAGGCTTGATCAATGGTATGAACATGTCATTGACCAGTGTCGGTAATGTTATCGGACCTTTGATGTCCGGTGCCTTGATGGATTGGAATACACATTATCCTTACTTGGTTGTTACAGTTATTTTAGCGTTATCATATTTATTAACATTCGTTGTTCGGAAACATCCGATTGTTCAAGCAGAATAAAACTAAAGCCAGAAAACATTTTGAGTTTTCTGGCTTTTTATTTGTGACTTTTTATAAAATATAGCGTAATAAACTGACACACCCATATGAATAAATAAAATCCAAACAACACTGCCAACGAAACCAACTTAACTTGCGGCGTTTGAACAGCTCCAGCACCATCGACGTTTCGTACCATTATAAAGACAGCGCCGATAAGAAACATTATCAGCCAAAATATATTAAGTCCATGCCAAACCTTCATCTAGTTACTCCTTAGTCCAAATCATTTGAAATTCTTTTTCATCATTATCTTTATCAACATCCTCAAATGCAATCTTAAAATTGTTCTTTTGATAAAATTTTAACGCACCAGTATTTTTAGCATAAACATCTAAGGTTAATTTAGCATAACGTTGCTTCAAATAATCTAACAACTTTTTGCCTATTCCTTGACCGCGGACAGACTTATTAACAAAAATTCCTGCAATATAATCATCTTTCAAGCCAGCAAATCCTTGAATACCATGTTCTTCATAAACATAAATATCTGCCTGCTTAAATTGTTCCTTAACATCATCTAAATAGTTCAACCAATAGTTTTTATCCACAAAATCATGTGCTTCTAAATTTCCATGGAGCCAAATTTCACCTACTACATTAATTTCATCTTGTCTCATCTTTCGAATCATGTTTGCCATCCATCCTTATTTTTGCTAAAATAGCCTGAAATCATTAAACACCGCCGGGTGTCACTTAAAAAAGTATTCTTACCAATTCCATTAGGCCAAAGAAGGAATTGATAGGGGTACTTATTTTTTTTGGAGGAAAATATTATGAATTGGATCTATTTAATCACAGCTGGACTTTTTGAAGTCGTCTGGGCCACAACTATGAAACTTAGTCACGGTTTCACAAAATTAAACTACACCATTATGACGATTGTTGGACTAGCTTTAAGTATGGGACTGCTCGCTTTAGCTATTAAAAAAATGCCAATGAGCTTGGCTTACCCCATTTGGACTGGCGTTGGTGCCGTCGGCTCAATCATCGTCGGTGTTGTTCTCTTTGGCGATAAACTATCACCACTAACTTGGGTTTTCGTCGTCTTATTACTAGTTAGCATCGTTGGTATTAAATTTACTTCTGGTAGTTAAATTAATTCTATCATTTTTCAGCCTTAACTAATGACATCGGTTACATTTTAGCTTATGCTTTAAGCAAAGTCGAAAGGATGCGATATTATGTTGACACCTGAGGAACTACATCAAGAAATGACAGAAAATAAAGAATTTAATATGGAAATGCTGCACGAAAATCCATGGTTGATTCCAGCTACCATTGCTTTAACAACCCTACCAGTTGCAGTTTGCATTCATGGATTTTGGAAGAATCGCCAGCTTCAAAAGAAACTTAAAATTGAACGCGAAAAAACTAAGCAATTAGCATTAGGCCATCACCTAGAAAAAACCCGCCGGTCATTTAAATTTTAATAACTAATCCTAAAAACGTTACCTATAACTTGCGGTAACGCTTTTTTTATGAGTAAAATATGGTTAACAATATCGCTTCAGAGGGGAAAATATGAAGAAAATAAAAATTGCATCAATCTTGTTGCTTTTGACTGTTTTAACTTTGCCACTCGTTGCTACCAGTGCTCAAGCAGCGGCTACTCCCAAAGCTAAAAACCTTACTTCAGTAACACAAAGTATCAACCATGCCGCACCCGACTCACCGATAATTTTTTCACATCGTGGTAGTCCTTATAACAATCCTGATCACTCATTTAGTGGTTATAATCAAGCCATCAAAGATGGTACGCAATACATTGAACAAGATGTTTGGCTCAGTAAAGACAACAAATTGTACGTTTCTCACGATGATAATCTCAAACAATCCACTGGTCACAACGTCACAATTTCAACATCTAATTCAAGCCAAATTGATAAAGTTAAATTACACAATGGCGAGAAGATTCACCAATTGAAGGATGTTTTCAAACGATATGGTCAAAAAGTTCATTATATTATTGAAACAAAGAAAAATGCTGGCGACAACACTGATACTGAAAAGGCTTTGATCAAAGAATTGAAAAAAGCTAAGATGACCAATAACGTTATTATGCAAGATGAGAGCTTGCCCGGTATTGAAGCTGTTCACAAAGCTTTAAAAGATGTACCCACACTTTGGCTATTAGATTCTGTAACCGAGCGCCAATACAGCGAACAAATTGAAAATGCCCCTCGTTATATCAAATTCATTTCGATTCGTTTGAATCAATGGACACCAAAACTAGTTAAATTGGCACACAAAAATGGTTTCAAAACAAATGGTTGGATTTTGAATACTTACAATGATAATTACGATGCCCTAAATACTTTGAAATTGGACAGTGTCTTCACTAATAACACTAAGGAAACTGCACAATTAATCAATCGGTGGAAATAATTATAATACCTGAACGTAATATTTTTTTAGAAAATGTTTGTTATACACCACTTGTTTTTGGTCGTGTGAATAAGAAACTTCAACAAAATTTATCCAGTGAAGAAATTAAAAATTTAGTTGATAAAATCATCAAGGATGACACCACCACTATTATTAAAAATGGCAAAAACTATTATTTGCAAAATGGTACTGTTGAATTGGTTATTAATTCATTTAACTATCGATTAATTACTGCTAACAAAATCTAAACTAACCATAACTAGTAAAAAACTCTGTAAAATCAAATCTGATTTTGCAGAGTTTTTTTTGCCTTTAACACTAATTTTTGCAACATTATGACACTCATTTTTCATTAATATATTTAATTATATATAACAATAACAAAATCAATTTATTTGCTGATTCTTACTCCTTTAAGGATTACAATAAATTTGTATGCACTGATATATATTTCGATATTTATTCAGTATTTATTTTTAAAAGCAGTTTTTAATCTATTAAATTAAAAGGTATTAGTACGAACATATTTGATGATTTTAGCTATAAAACTCAGATCAAACTTCGACACCTCAACTCGATGCAGTCCGCACAACTGATAAATATTTAGATTCAACTTTAGTAAAAGTGTTTTGTATGAGGGTACAACACTTCTTACTTATATAACGCGTGGCGCTAGTTAATTTATTGTGCGATTTAGTAAATTCAAAGTATGGATATATCTTATTTTTTAGGTAATTATGGTAAAACTATAAAAAATTACCATTAATTAATAAGGAATTAGCTGGAAAGAGCAAGAATTTAACTATCACCAAGCACTTATATACTACTTAGTATTCAATGAGGAAATGGGGGGAATTATTTTGAAAATTGACGTTGTTATTCCAGCACTTAATCCTGATGATAAATTGATTCAATTAATCAGCGAGATTACCAGTACAGTAACTTTATTAAATATTATTAAACAAATCATAATTGTCGACGACGGCAGTGATAAGCTTCACAAAAATATTTTTAACGAATTAACCCTGCACTATCCAGAATTAACAATTTTGCATCATCCAACCAATCGCGGTAAAGGTGCTGCCTTAAAAACAGCTTTTAGCTATATTCAGAATCATCTATCAGACGTAGATGGTGTAGCAACAATGGATTCAGACGGACAACATACTGTCGCTGCTTTACAAAGTTGCGTGGATAAATTTTCTTTAAATACTGATCGACTAATCATCGGTGTTCGTCATTTTACCAATAATATTCCTTTTCGAAGTCAATTCGGCAATCTTTTGACTAGTGGATTGGTTCGCATTTTGACACGTCAGAATATCTCCGATACTCAAACTGGATTGAGAATTATTCCGATAGCTTACACAGCTAATTTAATCGACTTTCCAGGTAATCGTTTCGAATTTGAATTTGACATGTTATTACAGGCTAAAAAATACGACATTCAGGTCGTAGAACAACCTATTCCTACTATTTATTTAGATGGTAATGCCTCATCGCATTTCCGAGTCATTCGTGATTCAATCGCTATTTATTCACGCTTTTTAAAATTTGCTGCCAGTGGGCTAATATCCTTTTTAATTGATATCAGTCTCTTTTATCTTGTCCTTTTTATCTTAAACAACAATGTTTTAAACAGTATTATGATTGCTACCATCGTCTCAAGAGTATTATCTTCAATTGCAAACTATATGATCAATCATCAGGTCGTCTTTAATAACGCTGGACATCAAACGTTAATTAAATACGCAATCCTTTTTGTTGCTCAAATGTTTGCTTCTGGATTCTTTACAGATCTTTTAACAACACTGCTCCCTGCTACCAACGGTCCGATTATGCCAACGATTGCCAAAATGATTGTTGATTTTATACTCTTCATGGTCAGCTATCGTATTCAAAGTAATTTCATCTTTAAGGAAGGTCCTCAGAATGTCTAATCGTCGGCGTTTTCTTTACTTTTTAGCCATTGCTTTGTCAGTAATTTATCTGATTTGGAGAATCTTTTTCACTATTCCTTGGCATTCCAATATCTTTACACTAATTTTTGCCTTATTGTTAGTTCTTAGTGAAATTCTCTCCAATACAACTGGTTTTATTCTGATTTTTTTCCGTATGCTTTCAACCAAGAAAAAATGGAACTTACAGATGCCCGATTATAGCAAAACTCAACCTTTACCTGACGTCGATATTATTATCGTTACTCATAATGAGGAAGTTGAATTGCTTCGAAAAACGGTTAATGCGGCTACTTTCATTGATTATCCAGACAAAAGTAAAGTTCATATTGTGATTGCTGATGATGGTAATCGTCCCGAAGTTAAAGCTTTAGCAAAACAGTACCACGTCCAATATTCTGGCATGGAAGATAACAAACAAGCTAAATCAGGTAACATTAACCATACTTTAGCCAAGTTAGACTCGCCATTATTCGCTATTTTTGATACCGATATGATTCCTTTCTCCGGTTTTCTCAGAAATACCGTGCCACTTTTTACCGAAAATTTCCAACAATTACAAGATGATCCAGATCATACCGATCCATTAGGATTCGTCCAAACACCACAGAGTTTCTACAATGCCGACATTTTTCAATTTAATTTGTTCTCTGAGAAAATCATCCCTAACGAGCAAGACTTCTTTTCCCGAGATATCAACGTTTTAAATGGCGGTAACAATCGAGCCCTATTTACAGGGTCAAATGCTGTCTTCTTACGTTCAGCCGTTGATGAAGTTGGCGACTTTCCGACTGATACCATTACTGAAGACTTTGAACTAGGTACTAAACTCAATATGGCAGGTTACATCAGTCTCGCTACTAAGATTCCGCAATCAAGTGGTATGACTCCGATTGACATGAAGGGTGTAATTAAACAACGGACGAGATGGGCTCGTGGGGTTATGCAAAGTTGTCGTAATTTGCATATCTTTACTAATCCTCATCTATCCTTCGTCAATCGAATCATTTTAATAAACGCGTATTTCTATTGGTGGGCATTTTTCCGGCGCATGATTTATATGATTGCTCCAATTCTCTATGCCCTCTTCAAAATTCAAGTTGTTAATGCTAACTTTTGGATTCTAATGGTCATTTGGGCACCGGGTTATTTCCTATTACATTACGTAATGGGTGATACTTCTGGCATGCACGACAAGGCCAAAATTAGAAACGAACGCTGGGGTGAAGTTCAAGAAACATTCTTTGCCCCCTACTTGTTTATTCCTGTCTTTCTCGAATCAATTGGTATTAAAGCCAAAAAATTCAAAGTGACGTCGAAAAATGTTACCTACTCAATCAAAGACAAACTTTATATTTTACCTTATTTAATTCTTTGGACAATTACTCTAGTGGCAATTATTAAATTTAACTATGGCAAATACGGTTCAGAAATTTTAGTCGGTAGTGTCATAACATTTTGGCTACTGATGCACTTTATCAATCTCAGTATGTGTTTGTTCATCTCAATGGGACGTCCCGTTTATCGAAAAAATGAACGTTTTATTCGGCGTGTTAACGGCAAAATTCAAGGCGATGATGGCAAATGGCATCCTATGAAAACAGAAGATGTCTCTGAAGGTGGGATTGCTTTTACTACTACTGACGGACCAGTAACGGATATTGCTGAAAACGACAATGTCAATTTAACAGTTAAACACAAAGATTATGATATTAAGTTATCAGGTAAAGTTGTCAGAACGAGTCATCGCGACAATGCTACGATTTACAGTGTTCAAGTCCAAGTTCCATCAGACGAAAATGAAAATCATTACTTACAGCTGGTTTATGATGGTGCCAATAAGACTTTACCAAGTGTTCAAGATACTTGGGTCACACCATTTGACGAACTTTATATGAACTTGATTGTACGAGTCAGAACTTATGAACGTAAAATTAGCCGTTACTTTAATCGCTTTTAAGGGGAATATTTTTAATGAATGCTTGGATTGGTTTTCTTATATATTTATTAGGGCTGACCGGCTACAACGGAACATTACGTCGATTCGGTGTTAGTCCTTACTTGGCGTGGATCACGGCCATGTTGGTTCAAATTTTAATGTTGTACGTTTTTGCTATGACTGGCATGCTCAACCTTGGTATCAAAGTGGTTACATACTTAGGTATTGCATTATTGATTATGTGGTCCGGCTTAAGTTTCTGGCATAAAGGTCAATTGAAATTTGAAGGGATTCACTTGTTTGACCTTTGGATGCTGGGACTTGGGGGTGTGATGTGTTCTACTTTAATTCACAGTCCCTTAGTTCATTATGATAACTTTTCACATTGGGCCGTCATGGTAAAATTTATGACATTCACTGGCCGCCTACCTGGTGCCGCAGACAAATTAATTTCTTTCACATCTTATCCACCAGCGACAGCTCTTTACATTACTCAGTTCGTTCATTGGACTGGTTTTAGTGACGGTACAATGCTGATTGCTCAATTTCTCTTGATTTGGGCAGCTGGATACTCAATTTTTGCTGGTCTACGTGATCGTTCAAGAGCGCTAACTAGTTTTGCACTTTGCTTTACTTTGGCGATTACATTTGTCTTCAACGTGGCAATTCGGTTAAATAATTTACTAGTTGATTATGTACTTCCAATTATTACAGTAGCCGCAATTGTTGGGATTTTCGTTTATCGCAAGCAACACCTTTTATTGTGTTTCCACACGGCAATCTTTATCGGTGCCTTAATGCTAGTGAAAAACTCAGGTACCTTCTATGTCGTGATGATTGGCGTTTATCTGCTGTACATTCTGATTACTAATGCTCGTGGTCACTGGTATGAGAGAATTATTGCCATCCCAGTACAATTAGTTGGCTCTATCGGCATCGGAATCTTGCCATTTTTGTGGTGGAACCAGCATGTCAAACAAACTTTCACTATTTCAAAACATGAAATTAGTACTCAAGCATATTCCAAACAATTGAATGGCGAGAGTCATCAAGAATTGCTCAAAATTTTCCATAAGTTTATCGACCAGATTTTTAGTTTAAGTTCACTTTCAACTAAAGGGATTATTCTAATTAATGTCGTTTTGATTGGAACTTGGATTTATGCACGTTTATTGAAGGGACTACATAACGACCTTTTGGGCATGGCAATACTACTAGATTTCGTCTTCATTGCCTATTATGGAAGCCTTTTTGGAATGTATATCCTCTCTATGCCTTACGCTGAAGCCATTGTCTTAGATGGGTTTGAACGTTACATGGGAAGCATGGTTATTGCTAATCTACTGTTAGGTTCCATTCCGTTAGTTCGGGTACTTGATCGACTGCAGTTTGAACAAAACTTTCAAAAATGAAATACGCAGTCATTCAAGAGTGCTTCCACTAAAAATATTTATCAAATTTCAACATTAGTCGTTGGTTTCTTCGCCATTACTATGATGTACTCCGAAATTACTGGGACTAATTTCACTAATAAAATGAATCACAATACTTTACCATTACAAATGAGTCGGATTGCCAAACCTTGGTATCATCTAAATCACAAAAAAGTGTTAATCGTTGATCCAGAGAAAGTCGACGTCGATGATTATTACGCTGGCTACGTTGGACGTTATTATTTCTTTACTGACAAAGCTGTCGGTCAAGAAAACTTTATGATGACTCCAGAAGCTTTTAAACAAGCTGTCGAACAATATGACTATGTTGCCATTCCTGAAACTCACCGAACTTTCACCGTCTTAACGCAAAAGGTTTATCATCAACACGTCATAACTGGTTTCTTTAAAATTACCAATCATGGTTTAAAACGGATTCATTAATTTAACAAGGAGGTTCCAACTTGGCATTCTTTGGTTTAATTTTCTTCTCACTAGCCATAATTGGTTATAGCAGTTTTATGCGATGGCTACACGTCAACCCTTATTTAACGTGGATCACTGGCATCTTAGTTCAAATCATTTTGCTCTATATCTTTGCTATGCTAGGTTGGTTAAAAGCTGGCATTTGGATAGTCACAACCTTGGGCGTACTATTACTGGCTGCCCGATTGGTTTTAGGTTATTTAGGCAAAGTATCCTTCCATTATGAAGGATTACATCTATTTGACGGCTGGATGATTTTTCTAGGTTTTGTCATGGCGTTAGTTTTATATCGTAGTCCGTTAATCCATTACGATAATTTCTCACACTGGGCTACGATTGTTAAACTAATGACTTACACCGGACACTTGCCAACTCCTAGTGATACAATTATTTCCTTCACTTCTTACCCACCAGCAACAGCTTTATTTATTACTCAATTCGTCAATTTCGTCGGCTTTAGTTCAGGGACAATGCTCGTTGCTCAATTTGCTTTGATTTGGGCTGCCAGTTATTCCATCTTTGCAACCTTACGTGACCGGACTCGTGGCTTAAATTCCATGTTGCTCTGCCTAACAATCGCTATTTCTTACGTTTTCAACATCAATATTCGTTTAAATAATTTACTAGTTGATTATGTTTTAGCCATTCTCACCGTGGCAGCGTTAGTTGGTATTTTTGTTTATCAACAACAACCTAAATTACAGTTTCTTCATGTCGCCCTGTTTAGCGGTTCATTATTACTTGTCAAAAATTCGGCCGCTTTTTTCGTTATTATAATTGCTGTTTATTACTTATACATGTTGATTCACAGAATCACCAATAAGAACCATTTAAAACAAATTACAAACATTATTGTTACTTGGTTAGGTAGTTTGTTAGTCGGTGCTTTACCTTTCATCTGGTGGGAAATTCACGTTAAATTAACGTTCACCGAATCTAAGCATGAAATTAGTGCTAATGCCTATTCTCACCAATTATCACAAGATGGCATGCATGGATTTATTGTCATTGGTCAGCAATTTCTGAAACAAATATTTAATTTCGGTTCACTGTCCACACAGGGATTTTTAGTCTTAAATATCCTAATGATTGGTGGCTGGGCAATTATTAAGTACACTTGTCACCATCCGAATAATCTCTTAAAACTCCTTGGCTGGCTTGATTTAGTTTCACTACTTTACTACTTTAGTTTATTAGGAATGTATGTCCTTTCTATGCCATTTGCCGAAGCCATCACCCTAGATGGTTTTGAACGGTATATGTCCTCCACAGTGGTTCTAAATCTCTTTATTGGAGCCATCGCATTAGTTCGTGTGATTGACGAGACATTTTATGAACAAGATATGTCAGCTCGTGGTCCAAGAAACTTTCAATCTATTTGGACGAAAAATGGTTACCAATTAGCCTCATTCTTAGTTATGTTTTTTGCCATTATTATGATGTATTCGGAAATCAACGGGACAAACTTTACCAATAACTATAACCGTAGAACTCTACCCGTGATGTTGACGAAAGTTGCTCAACCATGGACCAAGTTGAATGATACTAAGATCTTGATTGTTGATCCCCAAAAAGTTGAAGTTACGACTTATTATGCTGGTTACTTAGCGAACTACTATTTCTTCACTAATAACGCTACTGGACAGGCAGTCTTTAGCAATAAAAAGGCTGTCTTTCAAAAGGACCTGGAGCAGTACGAATATGTGGCTGTGCCAAAGTATGATAAGAAGTTCACTCGGGGAATGAAAAAGTTTTATCATCAAAAAATTAGAACTGGTTTCTATAAAGTCAACAAACACCATCTAGTCCGACTTTCAGCTACCAAAAAAATTAATTAATGTATAAAAAAAACGCCGAAGAATTTCGACGTTTTTTATTTCGATGTAATCCTTGGTAACAACGCAAAAACCACTAATCCAATCAAAAACAGTACACTAATTGATGCTGCTCCGATTGTTGATTTTCCAGTCATTTGCGTCACAAAAGCCACAATAAATGGACCCATGACGGCCGAAAATTTTCCTAAAATATTATAAAAGCCATAAAACTCACTACCGGATTCTTTCGGAATAATTTTTCCAAAGTATGAACGGCTCAAGGCTTGCAATCCACCCTGACTCGTTCCCACAAGTAATGCCAAGATCCAGAAGTCTCGACTAGTTTTCAAATTCAAAGCATACAAACAAATAATGAAATACACACTGATTCCTAATAAGATACCTTTACGAGTTGATGTTTTATCAGCTAACCAGCCAAAGAAAATTGAGAACGGAAATGCCACTAATTGGACGACTAGCATGACAATCATCAATTCATTAGTCTTAATACCAATATCCATCCCAATCGCCGTAGCCATCGTAAAAATCGTATCCACACCATCAATATAAAAGAAGTACGCGACTAAGAACCAAGCAACTTTCTTATATTGCTTAATGTGGTGAATTGTTTGTAAAACACGTTTTAAACTATCAGCCAACGGTGCTGAATTACTGGCAACTGAAAACTTTTGATGAACATTCTTCTGTAGAGGAATGTAAAAAATAATCCACCAAACACCTGCAATTACAAAACTCCACCTAGCAATTCCAGTCCCATCTAACTTACCAAAACCATTGGTCAACTGTAGTACTAAGAAGAACATGAAAGCAATCACACCACCTAAATAGCCATATGCATACCCGTGTGTGGATATCCTGTTCATATCTTTATCATCAGCTACATCAATTAAAAAGCTGTCATAGTACAAATTACTGGCTGAATAGCCAATAGCTGAAAAAACATAAATAACTAGCAACCACTGCCATTGGTCAGCGGGAACCAACGCCAATCCCAAAGTCATGACAATTCCCAGCCAACAAAAGATATTTAACATTTTCTTTTTAAAGTGTGGATAGTCAGCTAATGCCCCTAAAAATGGTGCTAATAGTGAAACTAATAAGGTGCTAAAACTATTTGCATAGCCCCAAATCGCTGTTGATCCAGCTGCCGAAACATGTTGTGTTTGGGCAATGGATTTAAAATAAATTGGCAAAACTGCTGTTGTAACAATAATCCCATATGCTGAATTTGCCCAATCATAAAAAATCCAACTCCACTGTTCTTTATTAATTCTCAAATAGACAACCCCTTTTCAGAGCTTTCTCCCCCAGTTATTTCAGTATAGCTTAGTTGGAGTGGGGTTTTTATTGGGTTGTTGGTATAACTTTTTATGAATATATTGATTTTGGGGTATAGAAAAATAGCGTTGGTAATCTCTTAAATTTAGATTACCGACGCTATTTATGTTTATTATTTTAATTCAGTTGTATTTTAGAGCGGCTGGGTAGGCAGTGGCTCTGAAACGAGCTACACAGGCCAATTTCTTCCGCTTTGCCTAACTTCCCAAATCATCCGCAAGGAGCGCGGATAATTCGTGAAGTCATGCAAATGCTCGGAAATTCCCGGGCCTGCTCCGCTCTCTATTTTGAAACGAGCTACGACAGGGCAACTCCTTCCGCTTTTCATAACTATGCAAATCACACGCAAAACCAGCGTGCAATTCACATAGTTACGAAAATGCTCGGGAGCTGACCGCCCTGTCTCCGCTCTCTATTTACTTTCGATTCCTTTTCCGACGTAAACATCTTTCAATACTTGTTTCAATTCAGCAATCAATGGTTCCTTAGGGTTAGTAAATGAGAATTGATCTCCGAATGTTGCTTCTGCTAAGTCGTCTAATCTGCCATCGAAGTCTTTCTTATCAATGTAGTTATCTTTAAGACTTAACTTGATGCCAACGGCATGTGCTAGATCAACGATTTTCTTAACTAGGGCATCTTTCAATGCTCGTTCATCTTTACCGCTCAAACCAATGTAACTGGCGATTGCAGCATAGTCTGAATCGGCTCTGAAGCTTTCGTATGCAGGCCACATTGTCATCTTAGTTGGTTGTTCAAAGTTATAATTAATAACTTGTGGCAAAGCTATGATTGATGCTAAGCCATGGTTAATACCATAGACGTTTGTCAATGCATCAGTGATTGAGTGTGCAACTCCGGCAAAGGCATTTCCATATGAAAGTCCTGCTAATGTTGAAGCGTTGTGCATTTCTGCTTGAGCATCTTTATCACCAGCAACGGCTTTTTCTAAGTTATCAAAGACTAACTTAACAGCTTGGAGTGCTGATGGTCTTGTGTAATCTGAGGCCATGTTAGCAACGTATGATTCAATGGCGTTAGTCAATACGTCCATACCAGATTCAGCCATGATGTCTTTTGGCATTGTTTCAACAAATTGTGAATCAATGATAGCAACATCAGGGGTCAATGCATAATCAGCGATTGGGTACTTAGTACCTGTCTTAGTATCGATAATTGAACTAAATGGTGTAACTTGTCCACCATTACCAAAGGTTGTTGGAATAGCAACGAATTGAGCTTTTTCAGGCTTAGGGAACTTGTAAGTACGTTTTCTAATATCAATGAAGCCTTGCTTTGCACCAAAGAGATCAACATCTGGGTGTTCGTAGAATAGCCACATGTCCTTGGCAGTTTCCATAGTCTTGCCACCACCTAAAGCAATAATTGTATCAGGCTTGAACAAGTTCATTTGTGTCACACCACGTTGAACGATATCAGTTGTCACAATGTTATCAACGTCTGAGAACATTGAATATTCAACGTTAACTTTACTACGCTTCAATTCATCAGTAATTGTATCGACGTAACCTAGTTGAACCATTACAGGATCACAGACGATAAAGGCTCTCTTCATGCCTTCAAGGTCCTCTAAGTAACGAACTGATGTCTTTTCATAGTAAACTCTTGGTTGTTTAATCCATTGCATATTATTTCTCCGTTTAGCGATTGTCTTAATATTAAGCAAATCAAATGAAGATACGTTATGAGAAATAGAATTCTTCCCCCATGATCCAGTACCAAGAGTAAGTGATGGAATCATTTCGTTATAAAGATTACCAATACCACCAATAGCAGCAGGAGTATTAACTAGTACACGACTAGCTTTCATCTTGATACCAAATTCAGTAGCTAAATCTTCGTCCATGGTGTGAATACCAACTGTGTGACCTAAACCACCAAAGTGCAATAGTTCATCAGCCTTTTCGAAGCCTTCCTTGTGACCAGCAACTTTATAAACTGAAAGAACTGGGGAAAGTTTTTCAGCTGAAAGTGGTTCGTCAGGTCCAACCTTGCTAATTTCAACACCGATAACCTTAGTATCAGCAGGAACTTTAATGCCAGCAAGATCAGCAATTTCTAAGGCTGAACGACCAGCGATAGGACCTTTAACGCCGCCCTCTGGTCTAAACATTGCTTCAGCTAACTTCTTATAATCTGACTTCTTGATAAAGTAAACTTTGTTCTTTTCAAGCAATGACTTAACTTCGTCATAAATATCAGCATCAACGATGGCACTGTTTTCAGCGGCACAAACCATACCATTATCGAAAGTCTTAGAAATCATAATATCGTTAACAGCACGTTTGATGTTAGCTGTCTTTTCGATATAAGCAGGACCATTACCAGGACCAACACCCAAAGCAGGTTTACCAGTTGAGTAAGCAGCCTTGACCATTCCAGGACCACCAGTAGCCAAGACACTAGCAACGCCTTCGTTATTCATCAAGTATGAAGTAGCTTCGATACTTGGTTTTTCAACCCATTGGATGACACCTTCGGGAGCACCAGCGTCAACAGCAGCTTTCAACATAACTTTAGCTGCAGCAACAGAACATTTTTGAGCTTGAGGATGGAATCCAAAAATAATTGGGTTACGTGTCTTCAAGGCAATCAATGATTTAAACATAGCTGTTGAAGTTGGGTTCGTAACAGGTGTAACACCAGCTAAGACACCTAGTGGTTCAGCGACCTTGATTAAACGATGTTCTTTATCGTCTTCAATGATACCAACTGTTTTATCACGTTTGATTGAGTGCCAAATTTCTTCGGTAGCAAACATATTCTTGATAACTTTATCTTCAACCAAGCCACGACCTGTTTCTTCGTGAGCCAACTTAGCTAATTCAAAACTAGCATTTAAACCAGCAATAGCCATTTGGTGAACAATGTGATCAACTTGTTCTTGAGTAAAGCTATCCATAATGTCCAAAGCCTTGTGAGCTTTAGCAACCATGGCGTCAATAACTGGTTTGACGTCTTCTTTTTCTTCAACCTTTGTATCTTTGGAACCTTTCAACATTTGATTACCTCCAAGAATAAAAAAACTGTATTTGTTAACTAATTCACGTTTTATCTTATCACTGTGTATCTTTTGTTCAAGCGTTTTATTCTAAATAATTAATGTAAACGTATTCACGTTGATATATCAACACGTATCAGCAATAGTTTGTGATTATAATTAATTTCACAGCTTTAAAATTTAGTATCCAATTGTGAAAAAATCTTCACAAAGTGACTGATATCGGCTTTTTTTAATTCACAAAAAAAGAGCTGAATTGATTTCCAGCTCCAGTTTGTGAATTATTTTGTTATCTGAACATTGTCTTTGTAGCACGAGCCATGACCTTAGGGTCCTTCTCGTAGTGGTGCATTGGTGTCATTTCTGATAATGGAATGTTGAGCAATGTGTAAACTGCACGTTGGGCAGCACGGAATGAATATTGTTCCGTAAAGACCATATCAAATGGTTGTTCACAGAATTGACTGACGAAGGCTAGATTCTTACTGTGTTCTGGCACAACATCTGGACGATCACCAACAGCTCTTTGATTGAACAAAGCACTAGCATATGGCATGTGAACAGGAATTACGTTGACAATGCTGTCCATAATTTCTTGTTTGTGGTTAGCAATACCATCTTTACTTGGATCAACAGCGGCTAATTGACCAAGAAATTCTTCAAGCATTTCCTTACCAGTCATTTCGATAACTGGTTTTTGAACGTAATCACCATTTCTTCTTGGATACATGAAGTATCCCCAGAAGACTGATTCATTAGGCTTTTGTGCCTTGAAGTGTGGTTGGTGGTGTACAACAAGTGACATCAATGGTGTACTGTGAATCCAAGTATTCAAAGCATTACCAGGTTCTTGTTGGGTGATACGTGAAATTTCGTTGACCAAGTAGTGGTTATTTGTTGTAACTGTGAAACTCATCCACTCACTTTGTGTACGATCATTAAAGAATTTATCAGGATTACCTAGTGAGTAGAACTTCTCGGCGGCTTTCTTCCAAAGCATAGCACTTGGTGCATATTCCATATTTTCTTTAACAGGTGTGTCGTAATCACCAATTGATGAACTATCAGTAATTGAACCATTAGTATCAAAGACTAAGTCGTTTTCAGCGATGTCGATGTGACCTTCCTTGTTGTCATTGTCGACTTCTTCATACTTGATTCCTGTTACGATAATATCATCTTGAAGAGGTGTATCTTTAAATTCCAAATCAGTAACTTTCCGGTTATTGATAAAGGTTACGCCACGGTCTTCCAAATACTTACGCATTGGTAACATAATGCTTTCGTATTGGTTATATGGTGTTCTTGTAACACCTTCCAAAGTGTTGATACGACTGAATTCAAGAATCATACGGTTCATGTAACGACGTAATTCCATAGCAGAACTAGCACGTTTGAAAGCGAAAGTTGTTTGCCACATGTACCAGAAATTAGTTGTGAAGAAATGTGGTGTACTTTCGAACCATTCAGCAATACTGATGTTGTTTAAAGTTTCCTCATCCTTCTCCGGCGTTAACATCAACTTACTTAGCAAATAACGTTCTTTGTTAGTAAATTGCATGTGTCTGTAGTTATCTTTATTTTGTTTGTTACGAGGACCATCGTCATCCATCAAACGACCAACATCGTGTGTTGGATGTGCGTGGTCAAAGTTTAAGATATCGTCGGTAACAGTTTGACCGGGGTTGTCCAATGATGGAACTGAACGCAATAAGTCCCAAAGGTTTTCATATGTTTCTTCGTTCAACATACGACCACCCTTAGCTAAATAACCCTTGCTGTTACTCAAAGCTTGGTTGCTATATTCATCCTCATAGTCCTTAACTGGGGCACCATCATTGGCACCGTGTGTTTCTAGACCCATCATAGTGATTTGTTCACCATTGAAGCCGCCATCACGAATCAAATAGATACCAGCAGCTAAGTTTCCAATACCAGTACCAATCATGTAGGCTTTTCTTGTCATAATAACTGACCTCCATTCAAATCTTCCTATTTCATCTATACACCTTAAATATAGCAGTTCCAGACAAAAAGTAAAGGCTTTCATTTTTGATATATTGAACAATTGTAATCTATTTTTTGGTACATTTTTGGGATTTTGTGGCATTTATTTTTTTTAATTTAAAAATAGCCAGAGCAATCAAAAAAGATTGTTCTGGCTATTTGGATTTTATATATTCAGTTGTTTTTTAGATTGGGCATGCAGTGGCTCTAAAACGGGCTACAGACGACAGCTTATAATAATTTGCTACGCTTCCCAAATCGCACACAAAACCGGTGTGCAATTCGTGAAGCTAGGCAAATCATTATAAGCTAAGCGTCGTCCTTCGCCCTCTATTCTAATCGCTATACTTAGTCAATCTAACCACATCTCTAACAATCATCAATTCCTCATCTGTTGGTACTACAAGGACTTGAACGGTTGAATCTTTTGTACTGATAACGCGAGTTCCGTTACCATTTTCGTTTGCTTCTTTATCAATTTTTATACCCATATAGTTAAAACTATTGGCAATATCTGCACGAATTTCGGCATTTTGAGCCCCTGTTCCGGCTGTGAAAATCAATGCGTCTACTCCGCTGAGCAAAGCAATGTATGAACCGATATATTTTACGATTCGGTTGATATAAATTTTAATGGCTAAATCAGAACGGTCATTTTCATCTCTGGTTGCTAATAAATCACGCATATCTGGTGAAACTCCTGAAATTCCAAGTAGTCCTGATTTTGTATTTAAAATTTTTACCATTTCAGTTGGGTCAGTTATCTTCATTTTTTGCATCAAATAGGCAACTAATGATGGATCGATGTCACCTGAACGCGTACTCATCGTAATACCAGCTAATGGTGTGAATCCCATTGATGTATCAACAGATTTTCCGTCTTCAATCGCATCAATTGAGGCACCACTTCCCAAGTGACATGAAATAATCTTCAAATCATTCAGTGGCTTGTGCAAGTAATCGGCGGCAGCTTGTGAGACATATCTATGACTTGTTCCATGAGCTCCAAATTTACGAACGCCATATTTTTCATAATATTCGTAAGGAATACTATACAAGTAATTGACTGGGTCCATTGTTTGATGGAATGAGGTATCAAAAACAGCTACTTGTGGTACATCTGGAAGAATTTTTTCAAATGCTTCGATACCAGCAGCTTGCCCGGGGTTATGTAATGGAGCGAACTCTGAAAGATTTCTAATTTGTTGAATAACACGTGGTGTCACAACAGCAGAATCCTTAAAAATACTACCACCGGCAACTACTCGATGACCAACACCTGAAATTTCATTGTAATTATCAATGATTTTCAAATCGATCAATTTATCGAGCATCTTGTTAACGGCTGTAGTGTGATCAGGAATATCGCCCATTTCACTAATCTTTTTGCCATCGAACTCAACTTCAAAAACAGAGTCAGACAGGCCTAAACGATCAACCATCCCTTTAGCAACAACTTTTTCATCAGGTACTGTGTATAGTTTCCACTTCAATGTAGAGCTACCAGAATTAACGGCCATGATTTTAGACATTTAATCTCACCTAACCTTTAAAATTTTTCGCCCAGTCTTGCAACTGGTCCTTAAACCCTTCAAATAATTTTGGATTATTGGTATCTGGTATTGTGCCCATCAAAACGTTTCCTACTTGCTTAGCATTACCACCGTGTTTTTGTAAAACAACAATCGCTTTTTGAGCTTCTTTGGAAGCAAATAATGTAGCAGGTAAATCAAGTACTGCTTGTAAATAAACACTTGAAACCATCCATTCGGACAATTTCTTAGCTTGATCTGTTTGGAAAATTTGTGAAGGTACAATGAATATACCGATTCCACCATCATTTAAATTTTTCATCGTCTGTTCAATTAATAAATGATGAGCATAAGAATGGCCCTTATCAGCTTTCGTCTTGAACTTCAATGCGTTTTCATCAACTGGATAATAACCGACTGGTAAATCAGCCACGGCCATATCAATATCGGTGATATCCCATTCAGCAATGCTATCTTGGTGATAAGCATCCAAATTGAGATTCATCACTTCACTAAAAGACTTGGCTAAAGATACTAAAGTCTCATCGTTATCAAGTGCCGCTGCATTGATTTTGAACTTATCTGTCATGTTCAATTGTTCAATAAACTCAATCAATAAGTTACCTGTTCCCACTGTTGGATCAACAATGTTTACGCTCGTCTTCTTTTGAACATTGAGTACCTCATAAGCAATGAGACTGGCAATCAAACCAATCGCATCCGGAGTCATTAATTTATTGACTTCGGTTTTGTCATCCTTTTGAGCTTTAATAATTGCAACAGTGATAGCTTGCTTTAATTGTAAAGGCGTTAAATTCAAATCTTTTAATTCTTGATAAATCGCCTCTAGTTTACTAACGGTCTCTTTATCGGGGACATCATTCTCCACGTAAACTTTACCGTCAGAAATGTTCGTCAATGTTTCAGCAAGTGAATCAATATTGCCGACCTTCAAGGACTTACCCAAAATTGAATTGGCTTCGTTTAGCTTTTCAAAATATGATTGCATATCTTTTTCAGACATAGTTAACCTCTTTGCTTAATAATAAAATTTTAACGTTGGAACCGATTTTATTCAAGGATTCCTAAATTCTCAATAGTCTATTTTATTACTTTTATTAATTTCTTTGTTAATTTGTTGCTTGTATATCTTATCTAATTGCCGGTAATCGTTGATCTGTTCGCTTAAATAAGACGTACTATAACCGACAACCATAATTGAAACCATAAGTACTAATATACTATTTAGTAACACAGTTCCGCTATGTTTTTGATTGTCGAAAATTAGCTTACGGATCATTGATTATGCACATTTGTGACTTTTGACCGGCTTTGTTCTCTGTTGTAATGATAACTAAATTTTCAATTTTTTCAATGTTAATCTTTTGGATATTTGTCATTACTGGTAAATGTCCTCCTTCAGTAGCAGTGGTTATCCTTAACATTTGTGATTGATAATTCTCTAAGACCATCGTCTTATTTTCGTCATCAAAATAATAAACCTTATCGTCCAAAACACTTTTTAATTTCCGGGGACCCAGCAAATCTTGAAGCTTTTCCTGTGTAATATGCCATCTTACTTGATCTCGAAACGATGTTTTTTGCACCGAATGCAAAATTTGAAGTGATTGTTGCAAAATTCCTAATGTCATTATCGTTATCATCAAGGCCACAACTGTTTCGTATAAAATGAAACCTCGATGTTTATTTTTTAATTTGATAAACATGTCCATTCACTTTCACTTGGTAAGTATTCGACTCTTGTGAAAAAAAATATTTTTTATCTTTAATTATTAAGGGATTAGGAATTTTATCGCTTTTTAAATGCAATAAAATAATCTTATCTGAGCTGACCTTTTCTTCCCATTGATTCAATAAATTGAATTGTTCATTAACACAATATACCAAAGTCAAAAGTATCAACAAAGAAATAAAAAAGGCGGTCAAAGACTCAAGCAAAACAAAACCATCATGTCGTTTCATCAATGATTTCTCCCCATCCCATTTGAACTTTATAAATATATTCTTTATGAGTTAATGCAGAATTTACAGTTATTGTTACTGGAGAACCTTCCCCTGAACCATAAATTTTATATATACTTCCTGAATTTTCATAAAACGACAACCAAGAAGGTAACTTTCTTTCAATTTGCTTTGTTTTTTCATATTTACCACGAACATCAAAAATAATCGTATTATTTTTTTCTATCATGAATGTGCTCTCGTGCCCCGTTAAATAAGCTCGGTTAAAGGCTGTTTTAAATGTGTTTTTGAACCATTCTAATGATTGTTTTTCTTCAATTCTGGCCTGATAATCTTTGATATTGTATAAAGAAATTGTTGTTAAAAAACAAAATATTAATAAACCAAGTAATACTTCCAAAAGAGTAAATCCTTTTCTAGGATGCTCCATTCATACTCTTACCTTTACCTTCACCTATTTTTATATCTTCAGTATGATCAAAAATATTATCTGTTTCATTAATTCCCACTTTTTTAGCTCTTTCTACCTGAGACTTTGTGATATAACCGTTTTTGGCTAGTTGTTCAATTGTAACTTTAGACTTGCTTTCCACATTTGCCCCATCTTTATCTGGATTATTTTCTAAAAATAGTCCTGCTTCAGTTACTAATGTTGTTTTAAATGCTTGTTCAGATTTTTTAGTTGCATTATCTCTTTGTGCTGCTAAATTAGGAATCATAATCAACAGCAACAACGAGATAATAAACAATACAATAACCATTTCAATTAATGTGAAACCTTTACGAATTTTTTTCATTAGGACATCCCTTTCATCATTTCGTATATTGGTAGTAATACCATCAAATATGTGACAACCACTACTATCGCAATGATTCCAAACAATATTGGTTGCACCAAATTCAATAGCTTTTTCAAACCTCGTTGCGTTTCCTCGAACTTTAACTCTGACATCAATAACAGATCTGCAGCCAACTGTGAGCCACTTTCACCAGCCTGTAAAAGCACTCGTAGCTGCTTTGGCAACAATGGTTCATCATCAATTAACTGCAAGAGACTTTTACCTTCCGTTAAATCATTAACAAATTTATTAGCCAAGTACACTTGAATTGATCCCTTTTGAAAGCGGTTATTTGATTCACAAATATCATATAAATTCATTCCACTAGCTAGTTGCATTCCGAGACCTTGTAAAATCAAAAACTGGAAAAAGCTTAAATAGATTGCTCCAATTGTTGGTAATTTCACAAGTACTAAAGCTTGTTGATATTCAGGTTTCCGCCTCAATTTCCAAGCAAACATCAAACCGCATATTAAGATAATCACAAGTATTAAAAGGATTAATTGTAAAAACAAATCGATATTTTTCCCACCATTAGCGATTTCTAGCTGTGGAATAATATATATTTTCATCCCTACTAACATCGTTACTAGAAAGGCTAAGATGAAACACGGATAAGCCAAAAGCTCCTTCAATTTTGTTTTTTGACGAGCTTGGCTCTGCAATAGTTGTCCCGTTTGTTCCAATGTCTGAGCAATATTGCCGTGTTCTTGGGCAATAACTAATTGATTGAAAATCACAGTTGGTAGTTGCAAATGTTTCAACGATTGTGAAATCATCGCACCACTTTGTAAGTCTCGATTGATTTTTGTAAATACTTTTTCATCCTCATCAAGTAAGCGTAAACAGTTAATTGACTGACTTAGTGAAAATCCATTCTTCAACAATTTACTAATGATCAATAAATATTCAGCTTGTTGACTTGTTTTTAACTTCTTACCCGAAAATGAACTCTTGATAGATATCTTCATTTATCTGACCCATTTGATATGACTTTTGTAAAAGTTGTTGCCAATTATCATCAATAATTTGTTGCTCAATAAAATTTTTAATCTCAGTATTTTCCATCACATCGAGAAATAATTTCAAATCATTTTCCGTTGGAACTAATCGTTGATAAGAAATATAGTTCACTGCATTCAGTATTTCTGTGTCATTGACTCCAAATTGCCGTAAGCGTTGGATTACTGAATACTTAGATTTCCCATGAATCGTTGTCATTACGGTATAGCCACAAATAGCCGCCTGCACCACTTGTCGAGCAGTTTGGCTATCACGAATCTCTCCAATAATCAGCACTTCAGGACGATGCCGTAAGCTAGTTTTAATCAATTCCTCATAGGTCATCCCCGCTTCAGCATTAACTTGCAATTGTAAAAAGTTATCCTCCACAATTTCGATAGGATCTTCGATACACATAACTTTTTTATTCCAGCTTAATCGCCGACCTAACGCGTACATTAACGAAGTCTTCCCTGACCCCATAGGACCGGCAAAAATCATCATGCCCTTACGCTGAGAAATCGGTAATAATTCATCAATTATGGTCTCGTCAATATTAGAAGTTAACTCTGGGGGATAAATCAAACGCACCACCATTGACTCTCGATTTTTAAAATCACCGACCGAAGAAATTCTAATAAAAATATTACGATTTTGATAAACGAAATTAAAAGCTCCCTTCTGTGAACGTCGTCGCTCTGAAACATCCAACCCTGAATTAAATTTTAGATAATTCATAATAGCCAGTGTTTCTTCAATCGTTAAATCAGCTACGGTATAGCTTTGTAACGAATTACGTGCTTCCAAATGATAAAAATTATCGCGTGGTAAAAAATAAATATCAGAAATTTTATTCGTACAAGCCTCGGTTAGTAAATTGCTAACCATTGTTTCTGCCGTCATACAACGACCCCCTTTCACAAAAGATTACGCAAAAAAAGACCACAGACTTTTGTCTGTGGTCTTTAATTATTTGAATTATTCGTCATCGTCATCTGCAGCAGCAGTATAAACTTCTGAAACGTCTTCATCATCTTCCAATTGGTCGATCATGTGTTCGAATTGTTCTTGTTTATCTTCTGGTACTGGTGTCGTATTTTGAGGGATCATTGTCAACTCAGAGTCGGCAAGTTCGTATCCCTTTTCGATCAATCCATCACGTACTGCAGCAAATTCTTTTGCTTCAGTGTAGATTTCATAAGCGTCGTCAGATGTTTGAAGATCATCAGCGCCAAGATCCATGATATCCATTAAAACAGTATCTTCATCTTGAGAGTTCTTTGAACGGTCAAGAACGATATAACCTTTACGGTCAAACATGTAAGCAACTGAACCACTTGAGCCCATGCTTCCTCCGTTACGGGTAAATGCAACACGTACGGCAGAAGCAGTTCTGTTTTTGTTATCTGTCAAAGCTTCTACTAAAACTGCAACTCCACCTGGAGCGTAGCCTTCGTATGTAACTTCATCATAATGTTCATCACTACCGCCATCAGCCTTGTCTAAGGCACGTTTAATGTTGTCCTTTGGCATATTGGCTGCACGAGCTTTATCTACTATTAAACGAAGGGCAGCATTATCGTTAGGATCGGAGCCACCTGCCTTAGCTGCCATAAATAATTCTCTAGACAACTTTTGGAAGATTTTACCACGCTTGGCATCTTGGGCACTTTTTCTACCTTGGATGTTATGCCATTTTGAATGTCCTGACATTTCTGTTTCCTTCTTTCATGATTAATTGTAAACCGCATATTATTTTATCAAAGTAATCGTTTTATTTCAATATTTGCGGGATAAATAACCATGAATTATTCCAGATATTAGCCTTAATGATGAACTTTCTTGATATCGATTACACCAAACGTCAAAATTGCGATTATTACACCTAATATTTGCATTCCGACACCACTTTCGTTTCCTGTTTGTGGGAACGTTGCGACACCAGATTTTTGATAGGTTGGTTGATAATCTGTTGCTATTAATGTACCTGAGTTTTTACCACTAATTCCGGGAATATAATAAACGGATTCAGAAACAGCCTGTTGTCCATTTTGCTTGGAGTCAGCTTCAATAATTGGTTTCGATGGGTCTATTGGGTCTGTTGAATCTGTTGGGTCCGTTGGGTCCGTTGGATCTGTTGGGTCCGTTGGGTCCGTTGGATCTGTTGGATCTGTTGGNTTCCTGGGTCTGGATCTGGACTTGGTTTAGGATCTGGATCTATTGCATCTTCAACAATCAAATGAACTGTTTTCGTTTGTGAATCACTGGATTTCAAAGTAACTTCATACGTTCCGGCTGTAGTTAAATCTGCTGTTCCAAAATCAACAGAAACATCCAACGGATTCCCATTTGAATCAGTAGCTGAGGCTTGAAAATCAGCTGCAGTTGGAGTGGAATCACCTATATGCATTGTGTAGTCGCTACCATTAATACTTTGTTTAGAGGCAGTTATAGTAAAATTACCGTTTTCAACCTGCACACTGTAATTAGGGTTATTACCTGCTGTAACGATAATTTTATAATCCCCTGCAGTTTCGCCAGGTTCGCGGCTAACGGTATAATTCAGTGCATCCCCATTCTCAACGTAACTAGGTACCGTCACAGTTGCACTCAAATCAGGGTCACTACTTCCTGCAACCTTTGTAGCATTATTAGCAGTAATAGTTACTGGAGCTGGGTTAATAGTAAATTCAGCTGTATCAGAGCCAACAGTCCAATCATACAAATTATTTTGACTAAAGTTCTCTATATTATTTTTTCCTTGATCCGTCAATTGAACGGTATATGAACCAGCGTCCTTAGTATCACCAGTTGATACAAAAGATAAATCTCCGTCTTGAAGCGTATAAACAGTTCCGTTAGATAAAACTATCTGGTACCCGCTACTATCAACGGACTGACTTTTACCATTGTAAGTTGTTGAGCTAGTGCCACTTAAACTGTATGTTCCAGAACGTTTATACACATCAACAGTAACGGTCGTACTATTCGAACCATATGAATAGACCACTTTATGAGTTCCAGCAGTAGATGTATCGATTGATCCATTTTCCTGACCATCGACTGTTACGTTAATATTTTCAAGTGGAATATTGCTGTTAGAAACCGAAGCACCTACAAAATTATCACTTGCTGACCAAGTTGTACCAGCGGGAATATTTGAATTAATAGCTTTAATAACAGGATCATTCAAAACAACGTCGTAAGTACCACTATATCCTTGATCCGATGATTCGCCAGGAGAAAGTATCCAATTAAAAGTAAAATCTGTCACACCACTTGGTATCGTAAAAATACCATTGCTATAAGTAACCCCGTTACTCAAATCGTTAATTCCAATAGCTTGTTCTGTAACACCGCCGATATTTACATTGAAGTAATTTGAAATATTGTTGTGAGCAGAATCAGTAAAAATAGCTGCAAATTGATTAACTGCAGCATTAGGATTATACGTCGTTAAAGTTTTAGTAACATTGGGAGCTAAAACTGTGGTAATCCGATTATTTGAAAATGCATCCGTTCCAATTGAGAAATTAGCTGCATCCGTTGATACACCAGTTAATTGGTTACTTAGAAAAGCATCTGTCCCAATGTTTTGAATCGTACTTGGAATATTTAAAGTTCCAGTCAACTCATTGTATGCAAAAGCTGAATCACCAATCGTTTGTAAGCCTTCATTTAATTCAAGGCCTTCAAGGTGTGATCCACCAAAAGCCTGATTACCGATTGTTTTCAAACTGGCTGGTGTTTTCAAAGTGCCGGTTAAACCAGTATATACAAATGCTCCATCATCAATTTCAGTTAAATTATTAGCATTCGAAATATCAACACTAGTTAAGCCAGTATCATAAACAAAGGCTTGTTTTCCAATAATAGTAACATTTGGTCCTAAGCTAATATTTTGTAGCTTCAAGTTAGAAGCAAAAGCTTGGTCGCCTATCGTTTGTAAGCTGTCTGGTAATTTAACCTCATAAGTTCCAACGCTGTTATTCCCATTGTATGCAAAAGCCAAGTCACCAATACTCGTTAGATTATTGTTATTGCTCAAGTCGATTCCAGTTGTGTGTGAATCTCCTGAAAAAGCCTCATCACCGATGGAAGTCAACGCTGTATCTTTTGAAAAATCAATATTTTCCAAATTATTATCATTTGAAAGAGCTTGATTTCCAATAGTCTGTAAGTTTGCTGGTAAAGTTACAGATGTTAAATTTCCATTATCCGAGAAAGACTGATACCCAATTGATTTCAAGCTTGCTGGTAACGTCAACGAAGTCAATGCTTCATTATAAGTAAAAGCATTATCCCCAATTGTTTGAACAGAATCTGGTAAATCGACCGTTTTAATTTGGTCACTAACAAAAGCTAAATTGCCAATATTTGTTAAATCATTGTCTTCTGTTAAATCAAGATTTTGCAATTTCGAATAAGCAAAGGCAGCGTCATCAATATCAGTTACACCACTATTAATTTTTACACTAGTTACAGTTTGGTTACCTTGGAAGGCTGAACTACCAATACTTGTAACATTGTATTGTTTACTACTGCTAGTAGCATTATTAGTTACCGTAATTTGTGTAGGAATATCAATCGACGAGTCCGTTAATTTATCAGTTGTGCCGACCAAAGAAGCCTCACCACTATCATCATTGGTACTCCAATTGAAGTTATCAGCATTAGTATGATTAGCATCAGATGTAATCGTATTAGCAGTTGTATCAACTAAGTTAAAATTGGAGGAAGCTGTCGCAGCTGGTGTAGTTGTTGAAGTCGCCGGTGTTGTTACTTGAGTTGTTGTCATTGGAGCTGCTGTACTAGTTGCAGCTGCAGATACTGGTGTTGTTGAAGTTATTGGAGTCGACTCCGTTACAGGGCTTGCTTTTGCTATATCAGCTAAACCATTAGAATTTGTTGGTGCTGATGAAACAACACTTTCTACCGTAGCTGATGTTGGACCCGCAGTTGAACTGGACGAGTTTAAAGTTTCATCTGAACTTGAACCTGTATTTGTATTTAGATCTTTATTTGCTGAAGTTAAAGAAGAAGCACTACCTGTATTTGGAGATGAACTTGAAGTAGTAGCACTATTGGAAGTTGAATCAATGTTTGTTGAACTAGTAGCTACAGCGACACTTTGAGTCGAACCTTGAGTTCCTGTACTAGCAGGAGTCGCAGTAGTAACTGTACTAGCTGTTGAAGGTTTTTCGGAAGGTGTTGTTGAAGAAGTAGCATTATTGTCAGCATCCGCATGAACAACAACTTGTTGACCTACAGTAGTTCCCAGTCCCAACGTCATCGCTGTTCCTGCAGCAAACAATAATTGTCTCTTACTTAATATGATCTTCTTATTTGCCATAATAATAAACCATCCTAACTGAGATGATTGCTCTCTGAACATGTCTAAACATCTCTTGGAGGTATAATATAATATTTTAATTATTTTTTTAAATATTTAGTCTTAAATATTCATTTTGTCAAAAATTAATAAAAAATAATGTTCATATGATATAGCAAAAAAAGTCGACCCTTTAAAAGGTCGACTTTCATAATGATTGATTTTTAATAATCATATTTCAAATAAACGCGAAAGATTTTAGAAATTAACTTTAATGATGAATCTTTTTGATATCAATTATACCGAAGGTCATAATTCCTAACAGTACACCTAAAATTTGTACCCAAACATTATTATCATTTCCTGTTTGTGGTAACGTTGCGATGCCTGACTTTTGATAAGCTGGTTGATAGTCAGTAGCTAACAATGTACCAGTATTTTTTCCACTTGTGCCAGGAATATAGTAAACTTCCTTCGAAACAACACGTTGTTCGTTATTATTGGCACTAGAATCAATAATTGGTCTCGATGGGTCTGTTGGATCTGTTGGGT
>NZ_AZFV01000070.1 GCF_001435815.1 Companilactobacillus nantensis DSM 16982
AAGGGGCTGTGACATAACTCCACATTAAAATAGCTCCAGTGTAGAAAAGTTCGGTTTCTGTACTGGAGCTATTTTTGTATAATATAATAAAAAAAAGAGTATCGGTCCGAACCACCGATACTCTGCTAAAACACCCATGGAAGGATGTCCTATATATGCAAAACAATTATAACATATCTCAAACTAGCTTGAGTTTAACCACTGAATTTGTACCAGATAAAAATCATGAGGCCTATTATATCAACCAATTGGTTGAATCTATGAATCATAATGATATCTATTTAACTGGACGTCCTAAGGAGTACGATACAAGAGCTATATTAAAGTTGGTTCTTTTTTCATATCTTCGTGGGCACTATACTTGTCGTCAAATTGAACGCGTAGCGCGTGAAAATTTATATGCACGATGGCTCACCCAAGAACAAGTCCCATCATATAGGACCATTGCTCGCTTCATCGTCTCCGACGATGCCGAGCGAATGATTCGCTCTAGTTTTAAGCTAATGCATAAATTTCTCGTAGATAACAACTTGATTGATGATGCTGTATTTGTTGATGGTACTAAAATCTTAGCCAATGCCAATAAATACACTTTTGTTTGGAAGAAGAATATTATGCGTTTTGATGATATGAATCGTGAAAAAATAAATGTGATTCTTAAGGAAATTAAAGAGGCAGAATCCAGTGCATGGGCTCAGTCACTGCCCATGGACTATGAAAAACTAGACTTAATTATAGCTAAACTAGAAGAGAGATTGGATCAACTAAATCAAGAAGTAGAATCTACCAAAAAAGTGTCCCCGAACCCTGCCAAGCAGGTTCGCAGGTCTATAAAATCAAAACTACACAAAACCCGACAAATTAAAGAAAAACACGACGAATATGCAAAAGATATAAAAATATTTGATGAACGAAATAGCTTTTCAAGAACCGATAACGATGCTACCTTTATGCGTGTTAAAGAAGATCCTATGAGAAACGGCCAATTAAAACCAGGATTTAATCTACAGATTGCAACTAATAATCAGTTTGTACTCGACTATGATTTATATTGGAATCCAACTGATACGAGAACCTTAATCCCATTTCTAAAAAGCATGACATGCCATAAAATCTTGGAATCAAATAAATATATCGTGGCTGATGCCGGATACGGCTCAGAAGCCAATTATAGATATATTGAAGATGGATTACCTGATCAGATACCTTTAATTCCATATGGAACGATGTTGAAGGAAGATAGTCGTAAATGGCAATCAGATGAACGAAAAGTTATGAACTGGGAATATAACGAAGAAAATGACTATTATATCGACCCTAAAGGTGTTCGATTCAATTTTTATAGATACACTAAACGAACAGACAAGTATGGTTTTGTTAGAGAATTCAAGAATTATAAAGCTGAATACAAAGATGAAAATCAGAACATTATAAAACCTGCCATTACCGCTGGCGGTAATGTTAGGTACATAAATATAAACCCTGAGTGGGAATATTTTAAAGCTAAAGAAAAAGAAAGACTTTACAGTGACATAGGTGCGAAGATTTATGCTCGACGCAAAATCGATGTTGAATCGGTTTTCGGTCACCTTAAGTCTTATTTGAATTTCACTAAGTTTACGGTTCGAGGTAGTGAAAACATTAAGAAACAAATGGGATTCGTATTAATGGCAATGAATATTGGAAAATTAGCTAAATAGCCAATTTTCCTTTTAATATTTTCAAAACAAAAAAGATCAGTTCGGGAAATCTTACGATTTCCTCGTTCTGATCTTTTTTT
>NZ_AZFV01000071.1 GCF_001435815.1 Companilactobacillus nantensis DSM 16982
AACAAAACAGACTAAGCTTAGTGAGTAATTAAATCTCTGACGGGAGATCTAATTACTCACTTTTTTTGTTAAAGTGAATGTGAGATGAATGCCGTGAGGCCTTTTGGCGCTAGACGTCGTAAACAAAAATGGCAATTTCACTAAAATCATTTGAATTTGTTCGTAGTCTGTTGGACGTATAACGTCGTGTATAGAAAATTAAATCTTGATTTTAGTAGAAATATTTCATCTCAACAATTACAAGATGAGGTAGTTATTATGACAGCAGTATTAGGTATAGACGTTAGTAGTTCTACATCTATGGTGGTTTTAATGGTTGATGGAACAAGGATAAAAGATTTTAAGATTTGTAATGATGCGATTGGATTTAGCCGTTTGAAAAACGAGCTAAACAACTATAGAGAACCACAAATTGTTTTTGAAGCAACCGGTGTTTATTCAAGAAGATTAGCCTTTTTTCTCCAAACAAATAGATACAGTTATACTCAGTTAAATCCACTTCAGGCGAAAAAAGAAATGGATGGATTAAGAATGAATAAAACTGATAAAAATGATGCCTATCATTTGGCTGAAACACAGTTTAGGCTTGATAGAGCTAAAACTATTGTACAAGATCCCATTTATTCAGAGTTAATGGACCAAAGTAGATTTTATCAGGAGATTGTATCTGACTTAGTTACCGAGAAGAATCGTCTTCACAGAATCCTACAGCTTACATTTCCAGAGATAGAAAGCCTATTAAGCCATCCATCCGGGCAATTATATTGGCATTTACTAATTGAGTTTCCAATATCAATTTTGGTAGAGGAATATGATTTAAATTATTTAACAAATATTATATTGAACTTATCTGATAAGAATATTAGTGTACAACGTGCTCATAAAATTGCGGTCTCTTTAACGAAACTGGCTAGTATCGCCGTACCTGCGGTACGTGGCGATTCACTGGTCGTTCATCAAGTACAGTATCATGCTCAAAGATTGCTTGATCTACAATACAAGCAGGAAGAAATAGTTAATTCTATGGAATGCTTGGCAAAGCAACTTTCAGAATATGAAATACTGTGTAGTATCCCTGGTATATCAACTACTACAGCGACTTCATTAATCGGTGAGATTGGTGATATCAGGCGTTTTTCATCACCCAATCAAGTGAATGCATACATAGGAATTGATCTAAGACATTATGAATCAGGTAACTTTACGGCCAGTGATACTATCAGTAAACGTGGCAATCCATATGCCAGAAAGATTCTCTATCGATCTATAGGAAATATTGCTTCAGCTTCGAGGACTCATCCTACCCATATCAACGATTATTACCAAAAGAAAAAGCAATCTTCTAGCTCCAAAGGAGCCAAGAAGATTGCCATAGCAGCGGTAGGTCGCCTCATCAGAACCATCTACCATCTTGTATTAAATAACGAAACTTACGATTATACGAAAACCCAACACGGCAAAGTATAACCCGTTTCTACAGATAATATTAACACGTGAGCATAACTCTGTAAGTTAAAATACATATTTTAAACTAAGTTATTGCTTACTCTTATTTAATGAACATTAAATTATATAAATCTATAAAAATAGTGGCTAGGGCTTCTACTTCGTAGAAGCTTACTAGCCACCCATTTAATAATAAATACTGTTATATCAAGGATTATCCTTGACTAAGGGTAGAAAAA
>NZ_AZFV01000072.1 GCF_001435815.1 Companilactobacillus nantensis DSM 16982
ACGAGGCTGCTGAAAAACTATAGTGATTTTTGATAATAATTCACAGAAACAAAAAAATAGCACGTTAATTGATGATTTTATCCAATTAACGTGCTATTTCCTTTAGTCTTTATTCGATTTTTCCTTTTTTTCTTTATCTAACTTCTGAATTCGTTTCATATTCACACAAAAGATCGTAATAGCCCCTTGGAGCATCATGGCCTCAATTCCACTGGACTGAGTGGTTCTGTAACCATGTTTGATTTTCATTTCACTATTCTTCGCTTCAATCTTATAACGTGTTTTTATATTTTTTTGGAAATATTCTGTGTTTTCAAATTCTTTTTGATATTTATGTGCATCTGTTTTAATACTTACAGAATACGTCTTACTTTTTTTCCCTTTAAAACACTTGTCACGTAATGGACACACTCTACATTTTTTTACATCAAAATAGTATTTCATTGAGGGATTGTAGTTCGGACGATCTTTTCTAATTTCAAGACGTTTTCTTATAGCTATATGGCCTTCTGGACAGATAAACATTCCAGCATCTTTATTGAAGTCCCACATATCTTCTTTTTTTCTGGATCCGTTCGACATCACTGGGTGGAGTCCTGAAACTAAAACAAAATTCTTTTCTTCGGCTGCCTTGATATTGTCTTTACCTGAATAAGCTCTATCACCAATTACTGCATCTACATTTACCTTACGTTCTCTTGTATTATCAATCAAATCTTGAAGGAATGGTCCATCGCCTTTTTCACCACTGGTTATTATCGCATCTGTGATGATTCTCTCTTCTGTCATTGCAATATGTGTCTTATATCCAAAGAAAGAAGTGTCTTTTGTTTTATGGCCGACCTTTGCGTCGGCATCTTCAGAGTAGTCTTGATATTCCTTAATATCAGCCTGTGTTTCTTTTAGACTATTAAAAGACTGTTCAATTGCAGGTATAGCTATTAATTCAGGATGTTCTTCAACCTTTTTGAGCAGATTATCAGTGTATATTTTTTCTTTCTCTAAATCATTAGTATCGTTTTTTACAGGCAACTCAGATTTAATATCCTCGTTAACTTTATAAATATTTTTTCTAACCAATTTTGACTTGGCACGCAACGTTTCTATAGGTGATTTTTGATTGTAGTTGGAAGCAGTATGAGTTGAATCAATAATAATTTTATTGCTTGTGATAAGTTTTTTGTCTAAAGCAACTTGAACACTTTTAGAAATCAATAAATTAAGAATATTTGAATCTTTTAATCTTTGTCTTCTGAACTTTGTTAGAAGACTATGATGAATAACATCATCCTCAGGGTTTAGACCAAGGAAGAATTTCATAGCCATATCAGTTTTAGCACGTTTAATAAGATCTCTATCAGAAATATTATAGAGAACCTTCAAATAAAGGTACTTGAACATTTGGACTGGATCGACGGCGATTCGCCCGTCGTCCAGACAATACTTACTTGCCATCTCATCATAAATAAAGTCGAAATCTACCATTTCAAGTAGCAATCGAAGTTCATTATCTTTAGGAACAATAACATCATACAAAGAACTATAAGGACTAAGCTTCAATTCTTCCTGGCGTTTTAGCATAATCATCTACCTCATTAAGTGGATTATAACAAAAAAGCACCCATAGCTGGATGCTTAAACAGTATTATAAATATCTAATGGACTTTTTCAGCAGCCTC
>NZ_AZFV01000073.1 GCF_001435815.1 Companilactobacillus nantensis DSM 16982
GCTGGACTTCTACGGATAGTAACTGACTTTATAACTTCGGGGATATCCCTACCACACTTAAATTTCATTTCTCCAAGTTTAGGAAGTTTAATGTGGGACTTATTAATCTGCATAATATTGTGATTGACACATTTTGAACGGTAGCTTTGACGTGGGTATTTTCTACTTTTGAATTTTGGATAACCGGCATGTTCTTTGAANTATTTTTAATAGTGGTAAGAGCTTATCCATATCATACTGAGATACAAACTTACAATCAGGATTATTTTCATAGCGGTCTTTGTGCATAGCTAACATTAAGTTCCAAACTTTCCGTACACAGCCGAAATTTCTTTCGATACTTTGAATTTGAAATTCAGAAGGATATATACGAAGTTTTATTCCCTTTTGTGTCATATGTTCACCTCCTGCCTGTTATAATGTGGACATATTGTAACATCATGGAGATACATATGTTAGTAAAAAAGCGAACAAAAGTATATGATTTTAACTTCCATCTAGTATGGACAACAAAGTACCGAAAACAGGTGTTTACAAACGATATAAGAAGAAATGATATGAAAAATATTCTTCTTAAAATATCGGAAAGATATGGTATCGAGGTCAATAATATCGAAATTATGCCCGATCACGTTCATATGATGATAAGTTTTCCACCAGATATGACACCATCATCAATAGTCAAATCATTAAAGGGAACTTCAGCAAGAATGTGGTTCAAACATTACCCAGAAACAAAGATACAACTTTGGGGCGGACACCTATGGTCGCCAAGTTATTTTATGAGTACCTTAGGCAATGTTTCTAAAGAAATAGTGAATCAATATATTAATTCACAAGTGACAAAATATAATAATGGAAAACCTACTGGAAAGGAGTAAGTTGATCAAGACATTGATTCATCTCGGAAATGAATTACCGAGCTTTCTCAATTAGCAACTTTTGTAAATAACGATTTTAAGGATATTATGTTGAATCGTCACTCATATCGAAAATTTCAAAGTGATGTGGTAATTCCTCGTGAAGAGATTTCGGAAATGCTTGAGGAAGCTATCTCAGCCCCTTCAGCATGTAATTTGCAATCATGGCACTTCGTTGTCTGTGATGATGCTAAAGGTAAGGAAAAGGCTCACTCAGTAATGATGCCATTCAATTACTCACAAGTTGATAGTGCTTCAGCAGTTATTTTCGTTTTAGGAGATACTGAATCGCATCTGAAGTATCGTGATGTTTGGAATAAAGCTTGTGAGAATGGTCAAATCACTGCCGAGGAACGTGACAAAATATTCAAGACCTTCTTACCTTTATATGAACATGCCGACAGAAGTTTCTTGGAAAAAGACGCTACAATCGATGGTAGTATGGCAGCCATGCAATTACTACTCGTTGCTAGAGCTCACGGTTACGAGGCCAACCCAATGTCAGGTTACTTCTTTGATAAAGTCGTTGATGCTTTTGGCTTAGACAGCAAACGTTATATCCCAATTACAGCCATTGCTATCGGCAAACCAGAAGGAACATTTACTAAATCAGTCCGTTATAACGTTAATGATGTAACAGAATTTATGTAATTAAAAAAAGATTAGTTAGAGAAAGGGGCTGTGACAAAAGTCCT
>NZ_AZFV01000074.1 GCF_001435815.1 Companilactobacillus nantensis DSM 16982
TTCCTACGATTAGTCAAGTAAGAATTGAGAAAATGAGAGTATTCTAAACAGTACTTCATAATATATTCTTTAAAATTATGAAGGTAAGAGTTAGTATTTGAATCAGAGATGTTTAGAGCATCTCTTTAGGTTTGGATGACCTATATGTATAAGAATACTTAGTATTATTATTTATCATTGAAAATAGACATTTAAGAGTCTTATTCATGCAGGCCACAGTCGCAACCTTGTCCCTTTTAGGGACGGGTTGCTTTTTTAGTTTGTAGTAGTAATCCACAATGTGGTTTTGTGCGGAAGCTTGTTGCTTAATCATATTTCGAACGGCAGAGTATAAAACGGCTCTGGCCTTGGGATTACCACGTTTATTTATGTGGTCTTTCTTTTGACTCCGACCAGATTGATATCTCATAAGATCGATACCAATATAAGCATTCAGTTGATTAGAATTATCGAACCGAGTGAAATTACCAATTTCACCAATTAACATAGCAGCAGTCATTTCGCCTATACAAGGCATTGAGGATATGATTTCAAACTCAGGTAATTTTTTGCCTAGTTTGATCATTTCTTTTATTAACTTTCTTTTTTCTATAGTGTTTTCTATCACTCTAGTAGCGTAATACTTGACCTCGTCCACTTGAGGATCGTTTACATGTGCCGATGGACAACTGTTTTTGGCAAATCTTAATAGCTTTTCGGCATAATTAAGAGCGACTGTATCTGAGATTCTTTTACCGGTTTCTTTTTTCATAGTATTTTTTAATTTTGTTTTTGATAGATCAGAGACTAAATCTGGGTGTGGATAAAGTCGAGTAACGTTCAAGGCTAGAACAGATGCTTTATCAGTAAATAGTTGTTCCATTTCTGGAAATGTCTGTTGTAGTGCGGTTTTCATTTTCACTTTGTAATATTTACGGTCAGCTTCAACCTGTTCATAGAACCTACATTTCTCTTTAAGATTCGAATATTTTTCATCTTGAAAATACATCAATCTGTAGTTATTATCATAAGCACTAAGGGCTATTTTATGGGCATCTTTTATATCAGTTTTAATACGACGCAAATTCTCCGTTTTAAGGTGTAATTCAAGTGGATTTAGTAATGCATAGGGTATTTTATTATCTTTACAGAATCTCTCTATGGGACGGGAATATACACCTGTGGCCTCAAAGTAGAACGTTGGATTATTGGCAAGCTTTGCGGTTGCACGCAACCTGGCAAAGCCTATTTTATTGTGTGTAAAATTAAATTCAGCAGTGCAATTACCATCATGATAAGAAACACAGTAACTGTGGCCTTTGGATACATCTAAAGCAATTATATCTGACATATTAAATTTATTTCCTTTCTAAAGCTGTCCGTACCAACACTTCGTATCTCATTTCCTATACACGGACTCGAAGTCCAACAACCTGAAACCTGATTAATGAAATGAAGATAACGGGAATCATTTTTTTTCACGGACTCGAAGTCCCGAGATTCATGCTCGATTTTAGCTTTGTCTTCAGTGTACAAAAAAAGTTCCAAGTGGAAAAATTCATTTCCACTCAGAACTAATCTTAGGTTGTTTTGAA
>NZ_AZFV01000075.1 GCF_001435815.1 Companilactobacillus nantensis DSM 16982
GTGACCTATACCCCCAAAGTTAGAACAATTTTGGGGGTATTTTTGTGACTAAAATTACAATTGAGAAAAAAATAGAAATAATTGAGGAGTATATAAAAGAGAACGTATCTAAGTACTTTATATGTAAAAAATATGGAATTAACGCAACTTTATTCAGTATTTTAGTAGGAATTTATAAAATTCATGGAAAAGATAAATTAATCAATCCTCCAAAAATAACTGGGGAATCACGTGTAACTTTGATAAAGTGGAAACAAGATAATCATGCCTCAATTTCAGAAACTTGCATACACTTCGCGTTCAGATCAGTGGAGGCTGTTATACGTTGGGAAAGTGAATATAATATCTACGGGCCAAAGGCCCTCGTAGATATGCGACCGGGAGTTAAAAAACATGTCATCAAAGAGCGAAAAACAAAGAATCAAAGAGTTAGAACACGAGAACTTGTTATTGAAGATACAAAACGAATTTCTAAAAAAAACTCAAAATTTGAAGAGCTCTCAAACAAAGAACTCTCAAAAATCATCCTCGAACTCAAAAAGAAATACAGATTAATCGATATGATTGAAGCATTGCCAATCGCATTATCTACTTTCGAATATTGGCAGAAGCGGCTTTCATTAATCCATCCTGATTCTGCCCTAATGGGAATAATCAGATATGTATTTAATAAGAATAAAGGCAATTATGGTGTAAATAGAGTATCCCCCAGAGTAAGGTCCATTTGTAAAAGACTAGGAATCAAAATACCTAATCATAAAAAAATTCAAAGACTTATGTTTGAAATGGGATTGAAATGTACTAAGTTCTCGAAGAGAACGAGAAAATACGATTCTTCAAAGGGACCTTCTGGTAAAAAGGCAAAAAATGTTCTCAGAAGACGTAATGAATGTGATCGTATTTACCAGAAGTTAACATGTGATGTAACTGAATTGAAGGCCAAAAATGGAGATAAGGTTTATTTAGAATTAATTAAAGATTTATTTACAAAGAAAATTTTGGAATTTGAAATAAGTAGTCATCCTGACTTAGAATTTTCATTATCTCCATTAAAACGATTGATTCGGACTTTACCCGAAACTGGATATAGAGTGTTGTTACATACCGATCAGGGTTGGCAATATCAACATGGACAATGGCGTAAACTCTTGAAAAAGGGAAAAATAAAACAAAGCATGTCTCGCAGAGCGACATGCTTAGATAATGCAGCGTGTGAGACTACATTTAACAAGTTAAAAGCAGAAATTGGTCCTGCTGATAGTTTTGCAACAGGTAAAGAATTGACCACAGCTATGAAGGAATGGATTCAATACTACAACGAAGAAAGAATACAAAAAAAATTAGGCTACCTTTCACCGCTCGAATTCGAGCAGTTACAAGTAGCCTAAATAAAAGTTCTAACTTTTTGGGTAAACGTCA
>NZ_AZFV01000076.1 GCF_001435815.1 Companilactobacillus nantensis DSM 16982
TCTCACACCACCGTACGTACGGACCCGTATACGGCGGTTCATTAATTAGGCATTTGAATAAGCTTGAGTGTATTGGTCATATTTATTAGGCCAAGAGACTCGAGCTTTTCGTTTTTCAAAGTAACCATTAGCGTCTTACTATGCGCTGTTCGCCAGTAACCCTTTCGGGTATTGGCGTCCAGCCAAGCCCACTTTCTAGGCCTACCAAGTTTCATTAGGTTCCTAAACTTGGTTTTTACATTCTTCCACAACTTCCAGATATACTGCCTGATTCGAGAACGGAGTCGCTGGTCCTCTTTCTTTATGAAAGACTTAATCCTAGCAATTCCATAGTAGTTTAGCCAGCCAATTACTTTCTGCCTGATTTCCTTGAACATCTGTTCAAGGCTTATACCTCGATTTCTTTTCGTAATCTTTGTTAGCGACCGTTTGAATCTCTTTGCCGATTGCTTACTAAGACGTGCATATGCACCTTCTTTGGCATTTCCAATCGAGAATCCCAGAAATTTCATTTTTGTAGGAAGACCAACTTTGGTCTTTTTACGATTAACAGTTACTTTTAAATCCTTTTCAAGAAACTTAGTAATACTATCAAGGACTCTATATCCAGCTCGTTCACTTTTGACATATATATTACAGTCATCGGCGTAGCGGACAAACTTGTGTCCGCGAGCAGTTAAGACCTTATCGAGCTCATTCAGGTAAATATTAGCCAGTAATGGAGAAAGGTTACCGCCTTGTGGCGTACCTTTTTCGGACTTCTGAAATATACCTCTGTCCATTATTCCACTGGTAAGGAATTTACGAATCATTTTCAGTAGCCACTCATCATCAATATATTGTTTGATAAATTTCATCAATAAATCATGGTCTACCGTATCGAAGTAGGACTTAAGGTCAAGGTCTATCGCAAAGCGATAACCTTGGTCATAAAATTTAATGACGCGTTTTATTGCATCATGTGTACTTCGATCTGGTCTAAATCCAAAACTATTGTCAGAGAATATTGTCTCAAATACTGGTGTCATTACCTGCGCAATGGCTTGTTGTACCATACGGTCAAGTACCGTTGGTACTCCCAGTTTTCGCTTAGAGCCGTCAGGCTTGGGTATTTCTACCCGTCTTACTGGCTTTGGCTTGTAGGATAGGTCATATAATGAATTCATCAATTGGGGTTTAACGTCCAATATATAGTCATGCAGTTCGTCAACGGTTATACCATCGACGCCACTTGCGCCATGATTCTCTACAACTTTCA
>NZ_AZFV01000077.1 GCF_001435815.1 Companilactobacillus nantensis DSM 16982
TCGAAAATTTCAATAACAAGTTAGCCACTTGGACAAAATAAATTGAATCCAAGTGATATCAGTATTTGAAGTTTATAAATATGTCTTTAAGCGCCACAGGAACTAGCAAAGAGTTCTTGTGGCGTTTTATAGTTCAATAACTTTCTAGGCATATTGTTGAGCTTAAATTCTATGTCTCTTATTACTTTTGGGCTGACTGTATCCAGTGACAGCCCTTTGGGCAAGTCACGACGTATCATTCGATTATGTACTTCATTTGTTCCACGTTCACAAGATGTATATGGGTGTGTGAAGTAAACATCCGCAACGCCAGCCATATCAGATGATAGATTAGAGAACTCAGGGCCATTGTCTGCAGTGATTGAATTGATAAGATCACCATAGTTCTTTATGATCTCTTTCATAGCATAATCTACAGAGTCGGCATCTCTACCGTCAATAAGTCTCATTATTTCAAAGCGTGTCTTACGCTCTATGAGCGTTAAGACGACACTCTCATGGCCATTTCTTTTGCCCACAATCGTGTCTATCTCAAAGTCCCCAAAGGATTCTCTGCTATCAACACTTTTAGGGCGTTTCTCAATACTACGACCAAGTAGACGCTTATGCTTTTTTGAAGTATGTTGCTTAGTCGGTCTAGTTGACTTTTCTACCAGATCAATATTCCGGATTTCAAGTCGTTGTTCATCAATATATTTGTAAAGTGTAGTAGTACAAACCATTTCATCTACTAAGAATAATTCTTCGTTCTTAACTCGTCCAACGGCCGTATCAGGTGACCATCCATTATCTATGAACTGGCTTACAAAGAAGCCTAAAAAGGCTGTGACTTGGTCGAATTTAGAAGGACGATGGCAAAGCTTACGGTTCTTTACATACTTTTGATGTGCAGTGTCAGGAAAGTAGCAATTCAAGTGTTGAACTTTACCATTAACTTTCTTGATCTGCTCAACAGTACCTCTGTTAATTTCATTATTAATAGTCTGAGGTGAAACGCCGATAGCTTTAGCTATCTGGCGATTCGAGTAGCCAATTGAATGAAAGGAAGCAATCTTTCCACGTTCAATTTCAGTTAAATGATGTCCTTTAGGACGATTTATGATATTCTGTTCTAGCACCAAGACGAAAAACCTCTTTCATTGTTTGTGT
>NZ_AZFV01000078.1 GCF_001435815.1 Companilactobacillus nantensis DSM 16982
CCAGCACGCATACAGTCAGTAATTAGGGCAACGTGTTCTGCACCCTTCTTTTCAACAACGATTCTTGCTGCAAATGGGTTAACGTGGTGTCCATCACAGATTAATTCGTCATCAACTAAGTGCATTGAAAGAGCTGCACCAACCATACCAGGCATTCTGTGGTTCAAACCACTCATACCATTGTATGTGTGTGTAAATCCTGTAGCACCAGCTTCAACACAGGCTTTAGCTTGTTCAAATGTAGCATCACTGTGACCTAAGTAAACAGCAACGTCATCAGAAGCAACAGCTTTTACGAATTCTGGGGCACCCTTTCTTTCAGGAGCGATAGAAATCTTCTTAATCATACCGTGAGCAGCTTCTTGCCAGTCTTCGAATTCTTCAGCATCAGGATCTCTGAAGTACTTAGGGTTTTGGGCACCCTTGTGTTTTTCTGTATAGAAAGGTCCTTCAAAGTGAATACCTTGAATCTTAGCACCAGTGGCTTTCTTGTAGTTGTCACCGATTGTTTGACAGATATGTTTTAGTTGATCGTGTGAAGCTGTCAAAGTTGTTGGTAACCATGAAGTTACACCAGCTTTAAGCAAACCTTCTGACATTTCGTTCAACTTTTCAAAGTCGTCATCCATAACATCATGGCCAACAAGACCGTGAATATGTGTATCAACAAGACCTGGGGCAATAAACTTGTCTGAGTAATCAACAATTTTGCCTTCTGGCTTCTTTTCATCAGCAGTAAAGAATTTACCAAACTTACCGTCATCAGTAACTTCTAGATAGCCACCGTTTTCAGTTGTGTTTTTTAAAAAGAACTTCTTAGCATGAATATAATATGACATTTTCTAGTCTCCTTACTAATTTTAACAATTTCATTATAGCATTAAGTAATGGTCTATACCAAGTGCAATTATAAATTTTCCTATGAAAGACTACTTTAATTAGTGCTCGAAACTGTAGAACTCTTTGTATCACGCTTACATGGTAACAAAGATTTGTATTTTTAGTTGGATAATTTAAAGGTTTTTGAGATGACAAAAAAGATGTTAGGATTTTATTCCGGTACTGCAACTATTTTTTGAGA
>NZ_AZFV01000079.1 GCF_001435815.1 Companilactobacillus nantensis DSM 16982
AACTGAGCCACTGTGACATCACTCGTACTATTATAGAGAAAAGTTATAAAAGTTGCAACGACTAAATTAAAAAATATGTGAATATTTTTAAGTTTTGAAACTCTTGTGAATGTAATGGGATTTAAGACGAATATTGAGGAGAATATGAATGAAAAAAATCTTAGTTGTTTTAACGAATAAATCACAATATGGCTATCATCCTGAGGCAACCGGACTCTGGTTGGGTGAGGCGACAGAGTTTGTTCGAATTGTTGAGGTTGCTGACTTTAAAGTTGATTATGTCAGTCCCAAAGGTGGGTATGTTCCAATTGATCCTCGAAGTTTTAAATATGCAACGCCCAATGATTTAACAATGTATCAAGATCCCGATTTTCAAAATCGAGCTTTAGCAAATACGCTCAGTCCAGATGAAATTGATCCACGTGATTATGCAGCAATTTATTATACAGGTGGCCATGGTGTGATGTGGGATTTTCCATATAACGAAAAATTACAACAAATTAGTCGGCAAATTTATCAAAACGATGGATTTTTGACATCTGTTTGTCATGGTATTTCTGGATTGTTATATATAAAAGATGATCAAGGACAATATTTGATTAGACATAAACATATTACTGGGTTTACGAACGCTGAGGAGCAATTGAGTGGTAAAAAGAAGTATGTGCCATTTTTGAATGAGGAAGTGGCGCAACTTCATGGAGCTATTTTTTCTAAAAAACGTCCTTATGCAGAATATGCTTTGGCTGATGGGCAGTTTATTACGGGACAAAATCCATTTTCACCAGCTGCTGTGGCTAAATTGTTAGTTAAAAAAATGCAATAAAAAAAGTCGTTAGATTAAATTCTAACGGCTTTTTCTATATTATTTATGTCACAGGTGAGATTCG
>NZ_AZFV01000008.1 GCF_001435815.1 Companilactobacillus nantensis DSM 16982
TTTCTTGTTCCTGGAGGTGGCATCTATCAATTACTGCTTCTTTTCTCTTTTAGCCAAATATCGCTTAACTGGTGGATACAATTTATTAGCTATCACTTCCGCAATAATGAAGCCAATGGCTAACGACATCCCCACTGTTAAAGCTTTGACAAAACCATAAGCTGCCAAACTATCGTGTCCCAATGTAAAATTACGCATACTATCATACAAAATAGCTCCCGGAACTAATGAAACTAAACAAGGAACGTAAAAAATATTGACCGGTGCTTTCACTAAAATGGCACACAAATTTCCCAATATACCAATCACAACAGCACCCATCAAATTGGGCATGATCAATCCATGATTGTACCAACCGACAACAATGTAGACAATCCAGGCAATCGCTCCAACTAGACCAGCTGGAATCAGCGTTCGCCGGGGATTATTGGTAATAATGCCAAAACCAACGCTTGATAAGAAGCCAAAGATGAATCCATAAACAATTTCTGACATGATTAACCTCCCAACAACGTTTTGATAACAATTTGACCGATAATAACACCACTACCAATCGAGATACCTGACATAATGGCATCCGTCGCCCGAACTAAGCCGGAAATAGTATTTCTTTCAATAATTTCACGTAAGGAGTTGGTCATTGGCACTCCCGGAACTAATGGCATTAGAGCACTAATAATAATGTAGTTAGCATCGTGTGCAATACCCGAAATCCCCAAAATATGTGCCAACATACTAATAGCTAAGCTCCCCACAGCAACTGGTATATAAGGTATTTTCGTATGATGACCCACATATTGTGAAGCCACGTAACCAATAATTCCTACGAAGAAAGCCAATCCTAAATCACCCCAAGTTGCCTTGAATAACAACATTGGCGGCATTGACACTAATCCAGCACCAAAACATTTCGTTAACCAAGAGAAGTCGAGCGTTTCCTTATCAACTCGTTCAACCTCCTCACCTAATTTTTCAAAGGTGATTTCATGACTAGTAAAAGCCCTAGATAAAGTATTGATCTCATCGACTTTTTGTAAATTAAAATCTCCCACCCGCACTTTAAAAATTCTGGTGGTCGCACTTTTTTCCGAACTAACAAAAATACCAGTCATTGTCGCGTGACAAACAACCGGTAAATCCGCAGCTCTTCCTATATATTCAACTGTATTTTCAACTCGAGCCGTTTCGGCACCATTCTCTAGTAGAATTGTACCCACTTGACCACAAAGAGTGACAATATCACGTTCACTGATAGCCCCCATAATGGTGCCTCCAAGTAGCTAATTTAATCGTTAGAATATTATTAACACATTATCATGCCAAAAAAAAGCAAAATAAATCTCTTTAGTATGCCGTCTGCGAGTGCGAGAAATTGAGGCTGCTATGGGGACCGCTCGGAGCCAAGGTCTCCAAGCTCGATTTTGAGCTTCGCAAAGTACGCGAATCTCAAAACTCGTCCCGTGGTGTAAGGGCTAAAGCCCTAACGCCACCTGCATTGCTGCCCCAATTTCTCGCACTCGCAGACTAGATTATTTGTACTCTTTTGCTGTTTTTAATAATATTGCTTACTTAAAAGAAATCTTTATTTTCAGAACATTTATTTTGGATAATAAAAAAATCCACCACAGATTTTCTCCATGATAGATTCTATACTAAAAATTATTTAGCTTTTTTGAAATAAGTACCTTTTAACAAAACAATCGTCAAACCTAACACCAGAACACCAATAACTACTAAAACATAATTTGTGGTATTCCCTGTTTGTGGTAACGTACTGGCAGTTTTCTTAACTGGATTGTCATTCGATGCTGTTGTTGGTTTAGCATCTCCAAGATCACTAATGTTACCTAAGCTGGAAATCAAATCTGATAAACCTGATGTGTCTGTTCCACTCATTAAGTTTGATAAATCGGATGGATTTAGACCGTCAAAATTCAAATCGAAACCTAGGTCTTTGTTCAATCCAAAATCAGGAATATTCATCGTGATATCGCCGGGTATCAAATCGCTCAAGTCGGTTAGTTTTTTAATTGGGAAATCGAACGTAATGTAGTTACTGTCGCCTTCACTTCTAAAACTAACGTTGAAAGGTTTTTGATTATTCATTGAATTGATTTCAAAAGCATTCGTTCCAAATTTCTTAGGATATTTAATCGTTGCTTCTACGTAATATGTGCCGTCAGGATTTTGCATAACTTTGGCAGTATTAGTGAAGTATGGTGAAATCAACGAACCGTCCCCATTATTTTTTGCAATCTTATAAGTTAGCTCTTTTAAAATTGTTTTAGGATCGGTATTACTACTATTATTATTGTTGTTATTATTTGTTGTTGAATTAGTTGTCGTATCATCGTTTGGTGTAGAAATAATGTTGTCATTGCCACTATTGGATTGTAAATCACTGACAATGCTCTTAGCATTATTCAAACTATTGGTAATATTGTTTTCCGCATGGGTAATTTTATTCAAACTATCCGCAAAAGAATTATTGCCATCAGAGTCCATCGAACTCAAGTCAAACTTAAACGTCACATTTTGTTGATCAACATTTAAATTTAAAACTTTGGTTTGGACAGTAGCTGGAATATCTTTATCCAAATCATCTAAACTATTTACATTAAAACTAATATTTTTCTGATTATTACTACCATTTGAAATTTTTGGCGTTTGACCATCAATGGTAGATACATCCAAATCACTCAAATTAGTCCCGCGGCCAGTGACAGTAACCTTGTAAGTTCCATCATCATTTGGCGTAATCGTAGCACTCTTCGTAAATAGTGCATTCATTGGTGAAAGTGAATTTGAATTTTCTTTGTAAACTTCGTAATTTATTGTTTTACTATTGCTTGTCGAATCTGCTTGAACTGTTTCTTCTATTAAGTTAGGTGAACTCGAGTTGTTTACTCCGGTTCCACTAAGTATTCCCAAAAGCATCCCCACAGACAATAGACTAATTAGTAATTTCTTCATCGTATCGCCCCTTTTAACATATACCAATTTTATCATAATTATCTTGAACACTTAAATATTACGATATCTTTCTCATTATATAAAATCATTTTTTAATTTCTATCTTTACCTTGGGATTGAAACTAATTGTCGTCCTTTTATCCTTTAATTACTAACAAAAATAATCAAATCGGTTGCTTTATAACATCTCACAACTTATATTATTAGCGGGGTCAATCCTATGGAACACACTGTTAAAGATGTTTTAAAAATACTCAACGAACACGGCTTCTATGAAATAAGAATTGTTGGTGATCATCATCGCTTAACAAATGGTAAAGGAAAGTTCGTAACTGTCGCATATTCAGAACTAAAAGATAATATACCTCTTGGAACCTACAATTTAATTTTAAAACAAGCTGACCTAAAATAATTCTAAATTTACGGAGAATATCATATGAAAAAGAGATTAATTGTTTACCCTGCAATTTTTGACGATACTGCCAACAAACCGGGGGTTTATAGCGTGACATTTCCAGACGTTCCTGATGCTTTAACTTATGGAAATAGTCTAGCTGAAGCTCTAGAACGTGCCCCTGAAACATTAGGATTATCGCTCTATGAACTAGAAAAATTACCAACTCCTTCTGATTTGAACCAACTTAGAACAAGTAACCCTAACTCAACCGTTAATCTCGTAAGTGTCGATTTAGAACACATTAAGTCTCAAGCAAAAATTAAAAATACAATACATTAAATAAGAATCACTCAACCGAGCGATTCTTTTTATTTTTATCAATTTTTGAAATCGTGTTATTTGAACAAGTATATAATCATTAGACCAATTAGTTTCAATTTTTAAATCACAAAAAATATAACAGTTAAAATAGCTGACGTGTGTGCATTTACTCACGCAATCGAGGCCCGGGACCTTGGTTCGATCCGGTCCCACCGTACGGGTAAACACAAACACGTCGGCTGCAACTTTCAGAAAACATAAAATAAATTTTACATTAGAATTATTAAAGTAATATTATAGATTATTTGAAATAAGCTAAGAGTTAGATATATACTTATAGTTATCATTTGCAGGAAGGTGAATTTTTATGAAACAAGGAACAACAATCCTTACTTTAGACAATGGTTACCATTTATGGACCCACACCCAAGGTCATGGTGACATCAAATTGCTTTGCCTTCATGGTGGACCCGGCGGAAACCATGAATATTGGGAAAACTTTGGCGATGAATTAGCTGATCTAGGCGTTCAAGTTACTTTCTATGACCAATTAGGTTCATGGTACTCAGATCAACCAGATTACAGCGATCCCGAAATTGCTAAGAAATATCTAACATACGACTATTTCTTGGAAGAAGTTGAAGAAGTTAGACAAAAACTTGGACTAGATAATTTCTACCTCATTGGACAATCATGGGGTGGTGCTTTAGTTCAAATGTACGCTGCTAAATATGGACAACATCTTAAAGGTGCTATCATCTCAAGTATGGTCGACGAAATTGATGACTATGTAAAGAATATTAACAAATGTCGTTTGGATACTTTAGGTCCTGACAAAGTTAAATACATGGAAAAAGTCGAAGCTGACAATAATCTATCTGACCCTACATACCAAAGTTACGTTGATGTTTTGAATGCAGAATACGTTGACCGTAAACAACCAAAGGCTATCAGACACTTGGTTGATACAACAGGTATTCCTGTTTACAATACATTCCAAGGTGACAATGAATTTGTTATCACAGGTAAATTAAAAGACTGGCACTTCAGAAAACACCTTAAAGAAATCACCGTTCCAACTTTGATTACTTTTGGTGAACACGAAACAATGCCTATCCCAACAGCTAAGATTATGCAAAAGGAAATCCCGCATGCACGCTTAGTAACAACACCAAACGGTGGCCACCATCACATGATTGATAATGCCCCTGTTTACTTTGATCATTTGAAGACATTTATCAAAGATGTTGAAAATGATAATTTTAATGACTAGAGAGTGGAACAAGGGCGGTCAGCTCCCGAGCATTTTCTTAACTATGTGAATTGCACGCCGTTTTTGCGTGTGATTTGCATAGTTATGAAAAGCGGAAGGAGTTGCCCTTGTGTAACTCGTTTTAATTAGAGAGCGGAGTAGGCCCGAGAATTTCCGAGCATTTGCATGACTTCACGAATTATTCGTGTTCTTTGCGGATGATTTGGGAAGTTAGGCAAAGCGGAAGAAATTGGCCTACGTAGCTCGTTTTGATTAGAGAGTGGAATAAGGGCGGTCATCTCCCGAGCATTTTCGTAACTATGTGAATTGCACGCCGTTTTTGCGGGCGATTTACAAAGATATGAAAAGCGGAAGGAGTTGCCCTTGTGTAGCTCGTTTCAGAGCCACCGCCAATATAAAAAAACTAAATTCAACACAACAAAAAAATCCTTCAATTAATTTTGAAGGATTTTTTACGTACTTTTACTTTGTATGAATGTATCTCCGATATTGGAGACGTTCCAGCCAAGTTTGTTGAGCAGAGATTCCATGACGTTCATGGATTTTCACATAGTTTCCTTCATCTGTTAGATGATAAGAATTTTCCGTATCTTTCCAGAACATCTTAATAATCTTCAACAATTGGCGCTTAGGTTTTTCTTCAATCACAGGAACCGCAATTTCTACCCGACGCTCAAGATTTCTCGTCATCATATCGGCTGATGAGATCCACACATCGGTGTGATCACTACCATATTGGAACTTAAAAATCCGACTATGTTCCAGTAACTCACCAACAATACTCTTTACTCGAATATTTTCTTTGGGACCACAAATACCTAGTTTCAACGAACATGGACCACGAACAATCATTCTAAATGGCAAGCCTTCTTTAGCCGCATCATAGATTGCATCAATGATATCAACATCGGTTAACCCATTAACCTTCATGAAGATCTCACCTTGACCATCACGTTTGTAAGCTTCAGTAGCTCGTTTGATATTGGCAATGACCATATCGTTTATTCCATTAGGTGAAGCTGTCAAATACTTATAAGGCAACTTTTCACCTGTTATCAAATAATGGAAGAATTTCGTGGCGTCATCAATATAATCTTGTTTACTAGTAAAATAACTGACATCAGAAAAGACATTGGCCGTTATAGCGTTGTAATTACCTGTCCCGATTTGAACATAACCAGTATTATCGGCATGCAATACTAAACAAATCTTCGAATGAACTTTGTTGATTTTGTCTCCAAATAAAACTTTAACGCCAGCCTCTTGAAGAATCTTAGCCACTTCAATATTATGAACTTCGTCAAAACGAGCACGCAACTCGACAACTGCTGTAACATCAATCCCTTTAGCAGATGCTTCTTTCAACAGACGCAATAACTCCGAATTATTTTCAGTCCGATAAATCGTAATACAAATTTTAGTTGTCTTAGGATCATTGACTGCTGTTTCCAAATAATCAATAAAAACCTGGAATGAATCATATGGATATTGTACAAAAATTGGTGATTTATCCAAGTATTGCAACATATTGTTAGACTTATTCCACTGTAAAGCGTCAAACGGTGGAAAGACTAAATCAGGATGATTCTTATAAAGCTTGAAAATATTACCAAGGAACTTCAAATCAACGGGACCAGGAATCTTGTAAACACTCTTCTTACTAATATCGAGTAGTTTAGCAAAATATTCTCGACCCTTTTTGTCGCCATTGTCAGAGAATTCAACTCGCGTAATTTTTCTTAAATCACGTGTATCGACATAGTTAATCATCTTGTTAAGGTATTCTTCATCAGTCAATTTTTCATCCAAAAAGTCATACGGTTTGTTTTGATCATAAGTGACACGGAAAACATAGAACTTAGAAATTTTATATTTTCGAATCATCTCAGATGAACAATGACGAATTACATCTTCAATTAAAATGTAGTGATTATCGACGCCGGTTTCAATCAAGCGACCAAGATCCTCTGGAATTGGACAAGTATAAACATAATTAGGCGTTTCCATCAGCAAATTCAAATTTCGACGATACTTGAATCCCTTCATAAAACGCTGCATATCTAGTCTTGGCAAAATTTTCTTATTATAAAACTTTTTGACATATTTCTTTTCTGAATCATTTAAATCTTTGAACTTCATTAATTTAAAGAGACCAGTTTCCTTAGCCTCTTTCATTAATGATTTGTAGGCAACATATTGTTTTTCAATATTTCGATTATTGAATTCATAAGCTAAACTGAGAATTTCTTCTCCAGACAAACCAGTCCGTTTCTCTGATTTATCTTGCTTAACCATCGTATGAATATTGTGCATTCTGACACGGAAAAATTCATCCAAATTGTTTGAGGCAATGGCTAAAAAGCGGAGTTTTTCCAAGTACGGAACATTTTCATCATAAGCTTGATCAATAACTCGATTATCAAATAATATCCAACTTAAATCCCTATTATAATATTTATCCTTCATATAGCTAATTAACCTTCATTCCTATATTTATCCTTCATCCCTCTGTTCTTTTTTAAATGATTCGTAGTCGTATTCAACTTGTTTGACGTAACTATTAGTAAAGTTCATCAAAGAATTGGCAATATCCGCATACTCTTCACCGAATCCAATAATCAATGGGTAGTTTGGTGAATGTGAGTGGGCTCTGGCAAGTAGAATGACACAAACCTTTGTATAGTCTTCAAACGATTCAAAATCTAATTTATCCAAGTTGATGGATGACTTCATATCCTTGAATTGACGCATATAAAAACTATATTTCTTAGTATCGAAGGCTCCTAAGAATGGATCGGAGGCACTTTGCAAAATCAATTGACTGTTAACAATATTTTGTCCCTGACTAACCTCATCATCAGAGTAAAGTTTGTCATCGTTGTAAATTGGTAAAGCTTGCTTAGCTTGAAGCACTAAGTAGTTACTATCCAAGTCTTGTAGCAAGATCAAGTAGCAAAGAGTCCCCACGCTCCCTACACCAACACTGTGACGGACGATATCGATAATGTCGAAATCTTCCAAAAATAGTCTGACATCACTGCGTTGATTCTTCTTATACCGCTTATAACCGTCAACGACACTCTTATAATCTTTTTCACTGATATGTTGCGTTACGGGTTTATTTTCAACAAAACGACGTTCACCGCTCGCACTCAACTCAGTATATTTTTCAATAACTAGTCGCGAATTACTCTTCTGAGCTTTTTTAATACTCTTCGCAATCATATTATTGAATGATTCTTGGAAGTACTCCTCATTGTCCTTTAGCATACCAAATATCTCGGTAATATTTTGGAGCGTATTTGGTAAAATAAACCGTTTCATTTCGGAAATTTTTGTCATGTGTTTTAGCGTATCAAAATAAGTATCAACTACCGTCAACAAAAATTCCTGAACGTCAGTTTCAACGAAGCCATGTGCACGGGCCACAATCAGCGCACTAACCAACAAGCGTTTTAAATCATATTCCCAATGACCCAAATGAGCTTCGTCAAAATCGTTCATATCGAAGAGCAATTGTCCTTCTGAAGAACCATAAAATCCGAAATTACCGAGATGGGCGTCACCACCAACTAAAACTTTGATGCCACTATTCTCATTACGTGATAAGTCATAATGCATCACATCAACCGTTCCGCGGAAAAATGCAAAGAGTGACTTCGACATTCTTTCCCGCTTAACTGCCAAAAGTTCTGGAACTAAAAGCTTATTTTTGATGTTCAAGATTTTGTGGATATTTCTTTTTTCAGGTTCAAACTGATCAAATTTATCGGAAACAGTTGTCGCAAAAAAGCGACCTCTGATAATTAATTGTTCCGTACTTTTAAAAGCATCAGTATCTTGAAAAGTATATGGTGTTCTGCTCATACCGGTCATCTCCTCAGTTTCATTATACAATAGCTAGCCCGGATAACTGCCAGCTTTCATCATTTTTTACATTAATGTTTACTATACTAAAATATATATTTTAAGTATGACTAAAATGTTATCTTTTATAACTAAATATTAACTTAAAATACACAATGTTTAAGGAAATATATCATCTCCAGAAAGGAGCAAACACGTCGTGTAGTGTGCGTCGCTTTCAGTGTCTACTGATACTTACTCCTTACTACTAACTTTTTTATATTATTGTTAATCCACCAAACAAAAATTTATAAATCGTTCGAATATCCGACAAAAGTTTGAACTATATTTAAAAGATTCAATACAAATATAAAAATAGACCTCAAGTTTCAGGTCTAATGCAATTACGTTCTAAAACAAAGCAAAAAAAATCCCGAATACAACATTCGGGATTTTTTAAAACTTATATACTATTTAGCAGCTTTAGCAGCAGCTTCGTCAGCATAAATCTTGTTTCTCTTCTTCATTTGTTGTGCGTACCAGATAAAGATCAATAGGTATGCAACAAGTGCTAATGCAGCGTAGAGAATAAACTTAATTTGACCAGTTGAAGCATTACCAACTAAGTAAGCCAAGAATTTTTCAACAGGACCTTCCATAGTTGAGTGAGAAATCATTGTACCTGATGCAAGACCCTTAGGGAATGCGCCAAGTTTCTTAGCTGTAGCTGTAACCATAGGTGCTGACAATGTACCTGCCCATAGGAATAGAGGCAATTCGATAGCACCAATAACGATCATACGGATAATCTTACCACGTGTAACAACTAGCAAAGCTGGTGTAACACCCATGGCGATGATACCACCTAAAGGTAAGATCTTGTTGCCAGGTAATACAAGTGCTTCAAGAAGCATGATAGGTGCTAGAACGTTAGCAGCAGCCCAGATTTCAGCACGTCCGGCGATAAATGGCCAGTCAAGTCCAACGTTCATTGTACGACCCTTAAGTTTCTTGTTAGCAAAGTCTGTAATACCTTGTGATAGTGGTTCAACAGCGGCGATAAACCATGAACCGATAAGTGAGAATAGTTCCAAACAGAAAGCAGCTGTAAATGATAATGTAAAGATTTCTTTAACACCTTGGTGTGAAAGTAAACCAATAAAGATACCTAAATAAATACCAATAGCGAACTTGCTTCCCCAGAATCCAATCTTCTTGTTCAATGCGGCGGCATCGAAGTCAAATTTATCTAACCATGGGAAGATAACATCAAATAGTTTATCAAAGACCATGATAATTGGGTTCATCATGTAGTTCATATGAGTTGTTGTCATTGGGTTTGAAGCTGGTGCATGTAATAGATCATTAAAAGTAGGTTTCATCAAATCTGAGTTGATAATCTTCAAAACACCAATAAAGATAACAAGAATTGTAGTGATTAGTAAGTTTGCGCCGAAGAACATAGCTAGCAAACCAACGAAAGCTAGATGCCAAATATCAAAAATATCAACATCAAGTGTATTTGTCTTGTCCATTACGATCATAACGATATTAACGATAACCATAACTAGCAAGAAGAACAATGTGTAAGGTGAACCCCAAGTAATAGTAGCAAGTGGAGCCCAACCTAAGTCAGTAACTGATAGTTGAATACCAGTTGACTTAACAAACGCATTCAATGCGTCTTGGAAGGCTGTTGTCAACAATCCAATAACGGCACTGATAGCGGTAAGAGCGATGGCTAATTTAATACCACCCTCCAAAGCTTTAGAGAATTTAACTCTAAAAATCAAGGCGATAATTGTCAAAACGATTAACATCATTGGTGCGGCACCAAGATCAATTAACGGTTTGAATATCGCGTTGGCAAAATCAATAATTCCTGACATTTCCGTTTCCCCCTAGATGAAGCCTTTTTTATGCCTTGCCACTGTCCTTAATAGCTTGTTCTACTTGGTCATAAACAGGTTTGGCCATAGCAGGCATTCTATATAGGATAGGACCAGCATCAATAACTGGGCAGCTTGGTGTAAATCCAAGATCTGTGGCAGCGATTGGTGTGAATAGATCGTAATCCTTCAACATATCTTCAGTAATATCCTTAACCATAACGGCGTCAGCTTGAACATCGTATCCACGATTGCTCATTTCTGTTTCCAACGCATCTTTGATTTGGTGACTTGAGTTAACTCCGGCACCACAAGCAGCTAAAATTTTGAACATAATTTACACTCTCCTTTATTCATTACTCTTTGCATATTTAGTAAATTTACGGTTCAAGAATGAATAAATCTCTTTAGAATCATCACTCTTGAAGAATGGTACAAGCTCGTTTTCTGAAGTACGAGCCATGAAGTCCATGATCTGTGCCAAAATGTTTGATTGGCCTTCTGGATCATTATTCAAAATCATGAATAAAAATTTCACTGGAAATTCTTTCGATGGATCAATCATATTATGGAAAGAAATTTCTTTATCCAATTTAATAGGAACAATCATTCGTGCTTTAACGAATTCGCTCTCCGTATGTGGAATAGCTATGTTTGGTATCTTTGGTGATACGACTGACATATCAATCCCAGTTGGATAGTTCTTCTCACGTTCCAATAAATTGTTAATGAAGTCTTTAGTCACAAGATCTTTCTTTAATAAAGAATCGGCTATTTCGCGAAACACTTCCTCTTGTGTTGAAGCTTTTGAAATATAAACTTCGTTTTCGCTAAATAGTTCATCAGTAGCTAATTCACCCATTAACACCATCACCTACCCGTTTGTTTGTTTTTGTTTACAAGAACGATAGTAAACGCTTGCACAAAATATGTCAATACTATTTATAAATTTATAAACTTATAAATAGTACATCCCTTATGGGGCAAGGAACACAGATGTATACGTTTACATATAACTGAATGATAGGAAATGTAGACCTACATATTATTTTTTAATAAAATGATCTTTTATTATTTACAAAAATGTTCTTTTTGTTTGTAACAAACTATAATAAACAAAAAGATACATTCGCTTTTTATTACACAAAAAAATGGCAAGCTCATTAACGAGTTTGTCATTTTTTATTTAAATACCGTCTGACTCTTCGTCACTGGCATTAGTCGAAGTTGAATCACTATCATCCATAGTAAAATGCTGTATACCTTCTTTGGATATAGACACAAGCTTTTCGGCCATATCATCGGAACTATCATATGTTGAATAAATCGATTCAAGTAATGAGCCAAGATTACATCCAGACACAGTTTGAATATTTTTATTACTGTATGATAAAGCAGCAGCAACCTTGAACGGTGTACCTCCAGCTAAATCAGTAAACATAACGAATTGTCCATCAGGTTTATTATTTATAACTTTTTCAAATTCTTTTTGTAGATCTTTATCTGACATACTTTCCTTAAAGTCTATAAAAGACCAATTATCTGGAATCGCGCTTAATAAATGAAGTGCTGCCTGCATACCAGAAGCAAATCCACCATGACCACTTACAATTAGATTAATTTCAGCCACTAACTAATTACCTCCTAACTACATCCAGCCAATTGCTGACATTAAAATAGCAAGTACGAAAGTAAGCACAATTAACCAAATAGGGCTAACTTTCTTTCTTAATAACCAGTATAGGAAGAATACAAAGGCAAATGGTAATAGATTTGGAAAAATCTTATCCAACAATTGCTTTTGAAGACTAATTGCTCCAGAGCCTGTACCAACTTTGATTACTAATGACATCTTAACGTATGAAGCAATTAGACCACCGATAACAGTTAATCCAAGAATTGATGCAACGTGTGAAATAATCTTTGAATTATCTTCAATAACATCGATAGCTCTAGTACCTAGGTTGTATCCTAAGTGAGCCAATGGAATACGTGACCAGAACAAGAATACATAGACTGCAAAGAATAGCAATGGTCCAAGAACGTTACCATTTTTAGCGATTGAAGCTGCAATACCACCGGTAATAGGCATAATAGTGAACCAGAAAATGGCATCACCAATACCAGCCATAGGACCGAATAAGGCATTCTTCAAACCTTTAATAGTTGTACGATCAACGTGATCTTCTTCCATTGTTAGTAGAAGTCCCATAAGGATAGGATACAAAGGTGGTGAACTGTTGATAAATTCCATGTTATCTGTCATAACATCTTTCAAGCCTTGTTTATCATCTTTGTAAATCTTTTCCCAAAATGGGAGTTGGGCCCATGTCCAGCCTGGAGCGTGCATACGTTCATAAGAGAATGATGCTTGAACCAAGTTCGAACGGATACCTAACATGGAAATTTCATGCTTAGTAAATAAACTCTTCTTTTTTGTGTCTTTTTTATCAGACTTTACATCTTCAACTTTAGATACCATCTTCCATGTCATCACCTTTCGTCTCAAGTTCTTTCATCTTAGCTTCAACTTTTGCGTCTTTACGACTTCTATAGTATTCAATCATAGCGAATACGACACCAATTAAAGCAACAGGTAAAACGTTGCTAAATGGAATCATTGAAGCAATAACAAATCCGATTAAAAGATATGGGAAGTATTGAGCTTTCAACATAACTTTTAGTAACATAGCAAAACCAACAGCTGGAAGAATACCACCAGCAAGTTCAAAACCATGTGTTAACCATTGTGGCATTGATGTAACTAATTGGTGCATTGGTGCTTGAGCAGCATAGGCACTTAAGAATGCAACAATACCGAATGACAATACAACGATAGTAAGCGGAATATAATTCAAACGCTTAAATGATCTTGCATTTCCCTCTTCAGCATATTTGTCAAATTTTGACATGAAGAGTGAGAATGATGAATAGTAGAACAAAAGAATATATTGCATAAGCATAGCAAATGGTAATGATAGACCAATTGCAGTTGTTGGAGCCGTTTTATTAGTAGCAGCAATAACGACGGTCATAATACCACATAGTACTGTATTTGGTGGTTGTGTACCACCAGCTGGAGTTAGTCCGGCAAAGGCTAATTCAGTAAGTCCACCGGCAATAACACCCAACTGCAAATCTCCTAATATTAATCCTGTAATTGTACATACGATGATAGGTCTGAAAATATAGAATGCTTGTAACCAGCAATCAAGTCCAGCTACCATTGCCCATACGGCAATCAGGATTCCTTGAGTTAATGTAATCGTCACTTAGTTCACCCCCGTAAATAAGTTCGAAAAATTATAACCATTATTCAACCTTGCTCAAAAGATCGTCAGTAATAGGATATTGCTTGTCCCCTGGGTAATCTTGAATATAAATCTTAACTCCAGAATTTGCTAAAGCTAAAAGATCATCTTTATCTTTAGCATCTGCATAAACCTTCTTGGTAACTTCAGTCTTGCCTTGAGCAAAATGCATATTACCAACGTTTATTTCTTTGATTGGTACACCACCCTCAACTAGAGTACGTGCATCAGCAGGTGTCTTAACAACGATGAAGATATGTTGTCTATCAGCAGCTCTGCTAATAATCTTAATAGTCTTCTCTAATGTGAAGAAACGAATACCTGCACCTGATGAATCAGCAGTTGTTGACATCAACTTCTGTTGAAGTTCATCGCCCGCAGCATCATCATTAGCAACCAAGATTAAGTTAGCTCCCAAAGATTTTGTCCAAGTTACACCAACTTGTCCGTGAACTAATCTGTTATCAATACGAGTTAATAAAATATTTGCAGCCATGTTTTTTCACCCCCCTCCGTTAAACGTAACCAAAACTTATTTGTTTTTGGTTTTGTTTTTTATTGTGTTATTTTGTTTACTTTTGATAACGCTTTCATTATATTCCAGTGAAGAGGTATGTCAATGTTTGCTAATGGTTTCACAATTATCTTCTACCACGTCTCCCCAACGCCTACTACCAGTAAAAACTTTTAAAAAAATTATTTGTGAAATAAAAAAAACTTTGGTTTTCCTAAAAAAGAACCACTTATTCTTAATAAAGCCGATTATTTTTTAAGAAAAGTGACTAACATCAGTCCTAAATCGCTTGAAATCAGTTTTAATTATCATTTACTTTAATTACAATTTTCAGCTTTTGCCTTTAATACCAGTTATTTTTTAATAATTTTCAGTTTCATATGAAGCGCATACATTATTCGTTGTTGATTCATTTTATATGTTGACAATCAAACAAACAGATGCTAAATTATGTTTGTAACGAACAATAGTAAACAAAAAGAGGTGATCTTTTGTTAAAGAAAGAACGCTTTCTAAAGATACTATCGGAATTAGATAAGAACGATATCGTTACTGTTAACGATTTAACTACATTATTGAATTGTTCTGATATGACCATCCGTCGTGATCTTGAAGAGTTGTCAGAATCTGGCAAGTTGATCCGGATTCACGGTGGAGCTCAAAAAGTTAGTGTTTCTCCATTAGAGGAAGCTTCTCATGTGGAAAAACGTCAGGTCCATATTAAGGAAAAACAAGAAATAGCTAAACTGGCAGCTAACCAAATCGAAAATTTCGATACTATCTTTATCGGTCCAGGAACAACGCTTGAATTGATTGCTCAAAACATTACAAAAGATATTAATTCTTTGAGGGTCGTGACAATTAGTATTCCTGTCTTTGAAAGCTTTAAAAATTCAGATCTCAATTGTGAATTAATTTTAGCCGGTGGAATTTATCGTAGCCGTTCAGGAACATTAATTGGTGCTTTGGCAAGCAACGCTGTGAGTGGATTGAAATTCGACAAAGCATTCGTCGGTGTTAATGGTATTCAAAATTCTCAAATTATGACTGCCAACACTGAAGAAGGTCGAATTCAAAGCGTTGCTTTAAATAACTCGCAGACGAAATACATCGTAACTGATAAATACAAGTTAAATCGTAATGATTTCTATACTTTCTATAGTTTGGACGATGTAGATTACCTTGTGACTAACAAGAGCACTTCAAAGGAAACAATCGATTATTATCAACAATATGTAAGACTCATTACCAAATAATTGGAGGGATTCATTTTATGAAAATCGCATTAGCTTCAGATAAAGCAGGATTTGAATTAAAGAACTACATCAAGGATTATCTTGAAAATGAAGGCAAAGGCTACGAAATTGTAGATCTTTCAGAAGAACCAGCTGCTGACTTCGTTGATTCATCAGTTGAACTTTCTCACGCCGTACTTGATGGCAAAACAGATCGTGGAATCATGTTTGATGAATACGGTACAGGCTCAGCTATGGCAAGTAATAAGATTCATGGCATGGTAACAGCTAACGTTACTGAAGAAAACACAGCCCACATGACAACACAACACAACGGTGCAAAAGCTATTGCTATCGGTGCTGGAATTGTTGGTAAGAAACGTGCTGAATCAATCGTTGATGAATACTTAGGTGTTGATTACGCTGGTGGACGTCACCAAATCCGTTTGGACATGTTGGAAAAACTATATTAATAGTAGGAGGGAATTAATTTATGATTATTGCATTAGGAAACGACCATATTGTTACAGATACTAAAATCAAGATTTCAGAAATGTTAAAGGCTATGGGCCACAAGGTTATTGATGTTGGTACATACGACCACACAAGAACTCACTACCCTATCTACGGATTACGTGTAGCTAACCTAGTACGTGATGGCAAAGCCGACTATGGTGTCGTACTTTGTGGTACAGGTGTTGGTATTTCAACAGCCGCAGACAAGAACCAAGGCGTTCGTGCTGCCCTAGTTGCTGATACAACCGTTGCTAAGTATGCCAAGGAACACTTAAATGCAAATGTTATCAGTTTCGGTGGTGCCGTTGTCGGTGAACATCTAGCTGAAGAAATCGTTAAGACATTCCTTGCTGCTGACTATCTAGGTGAAGACGACGATCTTGTTAAGAAGATTGATGCCGTTGAATCTAAAGACAACCCAGAACAACATGACAATCCACACTTCTATGACCACGAAATGAAGCTATGGGACGAAGGATTCTATCACGACTAAATAGCAGAGAGCGGAGCAATGGCGGTTAGCTCCCGAGCATTTTCGTAGACTTGTGAATTACACGCCGAACTTGCGTGTGATTTACAAGTCTATGAAAAGCGGAAGGAGTTGCNGTAGACTTGTGAATTACACGCCGAACTTGCGTGTGATTTACAAGTCTATGAAAAGCGGAAGGAGTTGCCATTGCGGAGCTCGTTTTAGAGCCACTGCCAGCATATGGTCTAAAAACCCATTGCCAACACACCAACTCTAACCTTCCAATTAAAATCAAAAATATTAAAAACAAAAAGTGAGCTGCCATTGTGTAACTCATCAAGGGCTATATGAAATGAAAAAAGTTAGCCCGGCTTCATGCACTGAACTATTGGTACAGTGCATGAAGCTGGACTAACTCTGAGAGGTTTTATTTCGTAGAACCCATTTTTAATGGCCTGAAACAGACTATTTTAAATTTAACAAAGGGGTCCGCACAATGAGTAATTCAGTTTTAACAATCACAATGAATCCTTCAGTTGATATCTCCTATCCACTAGAACATCTAAATATTGATACCGTCAATCGTGTTAAGGATGTTTCCAAGACAGCTGGTGGTAAGGGATTAAACGTTACAAGGGTTCTCAAGCAACTTGGCGTTGATGTCACAGCATCAGGAATTATTGGTGGAACAATCGGCCAATTTATCACAAATCAACTTGATGAAAATGACATCGATCACGCTTTCATGAAAATTAGTCAAGAATCTCGGAATTGTATCGCTATTTTACACGATAATGGTGATCAAACTGAAATTCTTGAAGCAGGTCCTATCCTTTCAAAAGACGACGAAAATGATTTTCTAGAACATTTCGACGATCAAGTAAGTAGTTTCAAATTAGTAACAATCTCTGGTAGCTTGCCACAAGGTCTTTCAACAGGCCTTTATTCTAAGATGGTCCATGTCGCTGCTAAACATAATGTTCCCGTTGTTCTAGACAGTTCTAACGAAGCATTACGTTTGGCTCTAGAAAGCGATGTTAAACCATTCATGATCAAACCTAATCAAGATGAAATCGCTCAATTAATTGGTAAAGAAATCAGTGATTTGAACGACTTGAAGAAAAAATTAGCAACCGAAGAAATTTTCCAAGGAATTCCTTGGGTTGTAGTCTCACTCGGTTCACAGGGCGCATTCGTTAAATACCAAAATAACTTCTTCAAAGTAAATATTCCAAAAATTCACGCCGTTAACCCTGTTGGATCAGGCGATTCTACTGTAGCTGGTTTAGCCGCAGGTTTGGTTAAAGATGAAAAACCAGAAGATATTATGAAAAGAGCTATGACAGTCGGCATCCTAAATACTTTACAGGAAAAGACTGGAAATATTGACATTAGTCAGTATAAAGATTATTTTGAACAGGTAGACATAGTTAAGTACTAATGTTTAATTTATTATTCGGAGGAATGAATGTATATGACAACACCAAAAAAGTACGCAGCACTAGAAAAAATGTCTGACAAGAACGGAGTTATTGCAGCTCTTGCTATTGACCAACGTGGTTCACTAAAGAAAATGTTAGCCGCAGCCGCAAACAAGCCAGCTAATGAGGAAGATATTGTCGAATTCAAGAAAGCGATTTCTTCAGAATTGACACCTTATGCTTCAGCAATCCTATTGGACCCAGAATATGGTCTTCCAGCATCTAAATTAAGAGCTGCTGGTTCAGGTCTATTAGTTTCATACGAAAAGACTGGTTACGATGCTACTGAACCAGGTAGATTACCTGATTTGATTTCAATCTGGTCAGTACGTCGTTTGAAGGAAGCCGGAGCCGACTCAATCAAGTTCTTGCTTTACATCGATCCAGATGAAGATAAATCAATCATTGATCAAAAAGAAGCCTTCGTAGAAAGAATCGGTGACGAATGTGTTGCTGAAGATATCCCATTCTTCGTTGAATTGGTTACATACGATGACTCAATCGGTGACGTTAAGAGTGCCGAATATGCTAAGGTAAAGCCACACAAGGTTATCGAAGCTATGAAGGAATTCTCAAAGCCACAATATCACATTGATGTTTTGAAGGTTGAAGTTCCTATTAACCTTGACTACGTTGAAGGATTTAACGGCGACAACCCTGTTGTTTACACAAAGGATGAAGCTATCAAGTACTTCAAGGAACAAAGTGATGCTACAAACTTGCCATACATCTTCTTGAGTGCCGGTGTTACAGCACAAGCCTTCAGAGATGAACTACACCTAGCTAAAGATGCTGATGCTAAGTTCAACGGTGTTCTATGTGGACGTGCCACATGGAGAGGCGCTATCGAACCATTCGCTAAAGACGGTGAAGAAGCTGGTAAGAAGTGGATGAACGATCAAGGTAAGAAGAACATTGAAGAATTAAACGAAGTTCTTGCTGAAACTGCAACTTCATGGAAAGAAAAAGTTTCGAAAGACTAATTTAAAACTTTAAAAAAATTACGTACTTTGAATAAACTGGGTTTTCTTGGACAATCTTTTTGTTCAGGAGAAGCCAGTTTTTGTATTCCGCCTCCGAGAACAAGGGGGTTAAACCTGCTGTGAGGACCGACCGGAGCCAAGGTCTCCGATCTCGATTTTGAACTTCGCAAAAATCGCGAATTTCAAAATACGTCCTGTGCTGTAAGTGCTAAAGCACTAACACCACCGCCACTGCTGGTTTACCTCCTTGTTCCCTCCGGCTAGTGTATTTTTTTCTTCTATATTATATTATTTGGTAATAACGAGTATAGTTGATAAGGTATTCCTCTTGATGGATATCATTCTCTTCGATAGATATCCATCAAACCATCACTAATACACTAGTCGGAAGAGCTGGGAAATATTTAATGGCAATGAAAGTGGCGTTAGAGCTTTAGCTCTTACACCACCGGGCGTGTTTGGAGACTTGCTTGCAAGGCTTCAAACCGAGACTCGAGACCTTGGCCCGAGTCAGTCCGCACAGCCATTAAAACATTTCCCAGCTCTGGAGACGGCATCAAAAAAACATTTTTTAGATATTTTATCTGGGGGTAAAAATCAAATGGTTCCTGCTAACTTTGAACTGGCCAGAAACGCTATCACTTCAATGGTCGCTGTTCTACTAATTGTCATTTACATTATTTATATGATTTCGAAATACTCACATCGTGATAAAGCTAAGGTTTGGACTGCTGATACAATCCTACTAACTTTTATCGCTATCTATTGCGTTTATATAACGTTAATGAATTTTGTCACATTACCAGCTAATCTTGACTATATTAATACGGTCGTCACCTTTGCCTTTATGATAGTTGTGATAGCCTTTATTATTAATTCAATTTATAAGAGAATTACTTCAAAATCTAAGAACAACTAAAAAAAGACATGGATAAATTTTGTTTACAAAATTCATCTATGCCTTTTTTTGTAATCCCTTAAGGATATTATTAAAAGATTATTTTTCGTAGGTTACTCTTAAACATTTTGAATGCCGTCTAACAAACTCCAAGTTATCTTTCCCGAGTATTGGCCACTCGAATTACTATGATTCAATCTAAGAAAAATACCTACGTTATTATTCCATGATTTAACAACATCTATTGTCTGACTGGAATCTGTATCTTTAGTATTGGTATAAATATTAGTTGGATTAGTCAATGTCAAAAGTTTTCCAGAATTATCTTTATAAACCATTTCACCATTGAGTTCTTCTTTAGAATCCGGATTAATCAGCCTCGATGCTTCTGCTTGAAGAGTCCAACTACTTTCACTGCTGCGACCATCAATAACTTCAACTTTCCATCCATCTTGTCTTGGCACTATTTGATTATTATACCCCTCGTTCACTGATTTAAATGCAACATTCTTACTAACATCCCCAAATTTCAGGCTACCACCTACTTCAATATCTATTTGGAGTTCTTTGGACTTTAAAACCACTGTTACACCATTATTAGTAACAGTAGAGACTGCCTGAACTTTCAGTATATTGGTCCCCTTATGTAATTTATCTTTGGGAATATTCAAATTGAATCCGGCTGTTTGAATATCCTTTTGGGTACATTTTATCGTGTCATTTTGTTCATCATTTAATGAACTATCAACCGTAATATTATTATAATTTATGCCATAACCAGCCCCATACCAAACTGATCCATCTATCAGTACATTATCAGAAATGGTATCCATATTAGGATAAGTAATTGTTCCAGATGGATCTGTACTAATCATCAGTGAATCAACAGCTATTTTAAAATTAGGAGTATCATCATCAATAATAAAATTGTCACTTTTAAATGAAGCGTGTTGTTTTCCAACAAATGTATCCGTTTTGACAGAATTTACAATCGTATGAAGAATAATTTTGGCATTAGGATGAGTGCTATTCAGACTTTCCTTTAAAACATGCTGTAAATTACCATTATTCAGTTCGCTTGCATTTATATGCTCAGGCTCTAATCCATCGTCATATATTATGTCGCCGGAACTAAAAGTTACTTGTTTAGGTAAATTAAGATTAGCTAAAATATCTTTCCAATCCTTTGTACCACTGGTATAGCTTAATTGATAATTGAAATCTAACGCATCCCCTGGACGTACACTATCTCCCGCATTGACAGGCTTATTAGAAGTAAGATTGTCAATTGTCACATGTGATTCTGCATTAATAAATGATGGAATTGATTCAAAAACAATTAGATTGTTCTCCGTAAATTGCCCAGTTGTTCCTGTAAATCCCCAGTGCAACCTATGATCCGAAGTCTTAAAATTAAATTCATCAAGATTTAACTTAATTGTTTTGGTGTAAATTGTTCCAACAGATGTTCCATCTAAATTTTTATCATAAAGCCAATACGTTAATTCTTTTGTTGACGGATCCCATTTTACAGTCATGTGATTCCAATCGTGATTAGTTAGCTTCATAAATTGAAAACCTTCACCATGATTCAACACAAAATATTGTTTCCTTTGACCATTGCTTCCAACATCTGCTGAGTTCTCGGGTCTATATGTGGATGGATCACCTGGATAACTATTCCCCATATGTTGTCCCTGTTTATCCATATCGAAAGAAACACCCTTACCATTAATTTGAGTATACATTTTCAGTTGATTTATGAATGTATCAAATTCTAAAGCCCAACTATTTTGAATGGCAGTTTTTGCGATGTCCTTACTTGTAACGAAACTACCATCGTGGAGAATATTATCAAAATCAGCTCCCCAAACACCCAGAGTCTCACCTACAGCGGGTTTTCCATCATAAGTTGATATGGCCCCATACTCTCTAGGATCATTTTGCAGTACAAAAGACATCCCATCCCCAACTTCTAATGGATCTTTTCCAAAAGGACGACCAAAGTACAACCACATCGATAAAGTTTGCGTTTTATCCATATCAAAATAATTATCAGCCGCAAAATTACTCCATATTGCCCCAATTTGATTAGTATTACTGGTAACATTCAAAACTCCAGAACGATCATTAGGATCATCATTTCTCCGAAGCACTCTAGCTTCATTCCCATCAAATGTACCTAGCTTAAATGCTGGTGAATCAATATCTAATCCTCGAGGTGCCGTATTCAATGCATTTTCAAAATCCTCTTTATCTAATGGATCTGCTAGAACATTTGTCATGGTAAAATTAAATATCAAATATATCATTAAACAATCAATAATCATGAATAATGCGAATAACAATTTATGATGGATTCCCCAAAATAGCATAAACATACCTTTCTTTCAATATACTAATACCACTTATTAGCACATATAATATCAAATATTTAAAAATCAATCTCAAAATATGCACATTTATTTTTAAATATTTGATATTAGGTATTTTTATACATTCTGTATTTATCTGTCCAACACCTTCCTACTAACGCAAGGCCAAACGTTTCCGTCTCAAGTTCTTACAACATTTTGTAACCTTCACTTGTGAAAAAACATGCTATCCTTTGTCTTGATAAAAAATTTATTCATTGCAAAGGATGTGATCACTCTTGAAAATTTCTGAAGTAAGTAAAAAAGTTGATTTAACTGTCCCAACTATTCGCTATTACTGTGACCTTGGCATGGTTCCTTCCTTACGACGCGATGTTGATGACGAAAGAATTTTTGATAGTGAAGCTGTCTTATGGCTTGAAGGAATCAAATTTCAACGAGAACTAGGTTCTTCACTTTCTGAAATTCAAGCCTATATTCAACTAAGCCAAAAGACCGGTCCTGCAGCATTGAGAAAACGTCACGAGATGCTTTTAAATCAATATGAAAAAGCTCAACAGGATATTGAAGAATCTTCTGAACGATTACAGCGACTTGAGAGTAAAATCAAGTTTGAGGAAAAAATCATGAAGGGTCAAAAGACAGACAGTTTAAGTGCTGCTAGAAGATTTAACACCTAAAAAAAGACGATCAATTGATCGTCTTTTTTGTTTACCCTATTTGGCTTGTTCCGTCGTTGTAATTTAACGTAACGCCATTTTGGACATTAAAGATATAAACATTGAAATGAACTGAATCATTACCAATTGATTGAGCTTCCATTTGAACACCTCGAGGTAATAATTCATCTCCACGGAAAACAGGTGTCACACGATATCTGATGTAATTAGAACTACTTTGTTTCAAATAATAAGCAATATCCATTTCATGAGCTAACATTTCTGGACTATTTAATGAACGAGTCCCAGTCATTAAATTCTTAGGATTATTATTTTGACCGGTCAATTGATAACCAATTAAGTGACTGCGATTGTATAACCAGCCCCCACTGATACGCTTGTTGTGCCAACCAGTTGGATTCCAATGAAGTGGTTCCCGTTTAGCTGTGGGCATTAATGAAACATTCAACAAGGCATTTGCTGCTGTTACACGGTTGAGATTATCAAGGTCCCCATATTGTTGCCAAGCACCTTTAGCAGTACTCAAATCTTCATCAGAAAACTTCGGATTATTGTTATTAACAACAATTTCTTGCGTGCCATTGTAATCCATATTAGCTAAATCAGTATTATCTGCCGTTTGAGTTGGCTTGTTTTCGTGTTGATCGACAGCCTTTTGTTTATCGGCAATTTCTTGTTGCAACTTAGCGATGGATTTCTTCAATTTTTTATTCTTAGTAACTAACTTCTTAGCTTTCTTTTGATAAGAATAATTTTTGACATATTCAGTTTTAACATTACTCTTCGTTGCCGCCTGACTTTGCGTTGTTACTGCAGTTGTGGCAGGAACTAAGGATAATAGCACTAAAAATTTAACTAATTTTTTCATTATCTCTTCGACCTCCTATAACCTGCAGCAATAGCCTCTTGTTCACTATGGAAGTAAACGGCATTAGATGAATTCATGTTGTAACCGGCTTGACCAGGTACATGGTAAATGTGGGAATTAGCATTTCCAACAATTGTTCCTGAATCAGACGTATTCATATCCCCACGTGTCTGAGATGAAGCTTGTTGTGACTGTTGTTCTTGCTGTTGTTTCTGTTGAGCGGCAGCCTCTTTTTGTTGTTTTTCAGCTGCTTTGGCCTGTTCCTCTTGTTGCTTTTGGGCGGCAGCTTGTTGCTCGGCTTCTTTTTGCTTAGCCGCTGCCTCATCACTAGCTATTTGGTCTTGTTGATCTTGAAGTTTATCTTCTTGATCCTGTAACTTTTTTTGTTTAGCTAGTAAAGCAACGTTTTCCTTCTTAGCAATGTTGTACTTATCTTTACCGATATATTTTTGTTTCTTAACAACTTTAGTCGTATCAGCACTACTTGATTGTTTCGATGTGGTCTCCTCATTACTGCCCCCTATACCTGCAGCAATAAAAAATACTAAGATACTAACAATCAAACCAATCCGATTGCGTTTTTTCAGTTTCTTACTAGCTCGATCTGTAGACTTTAACTTGCGACCTTTGAACATTTTAATAGCAAAATAGATTAAAAATCCAAATGCCACTAATGATATAAAACTCGCCATTCCCCTAGCCCCCTTAACTATTTTATAGTTTCATGTTATCGGAGATAATTTTTATAAACAAGGCAAAAAATGCTCTCATAAATAAAAATATCGAAAATTCATGAGAATTTTCGATATTTTCGTAATTTAACATTCTATTTTAGACTCTTTAAAACATAATCACCCAAAGTCTCAACACGTTTATAATCATCCTCATCCGGATCACGATCAATCTTCACTGAATCAGCCACTTGTTCCCCATTACTAGAGTTCAGTTGCATCGTGAAATAATCAACTGCCCGGCCAAAGTGCAAATGTGTCTTCGAACTCGAACCTAGAACCGCAAATTTAGTTTTATCCAAATTGACGTCTGCTAAATCTTCATAGAAATCTTGAGCTTCATCAGGAACTTCACCATCATGGTAAGTGTAAGTTTCGACTATAACGGCGTCATAATCAGTTAAGCTAAAGGCATCCGTATCAATGATTTGTTGTAAATCCAAATCAGCACCTTTACTTTTTAAATATTCAGCCAAATATTTGGCTATTTCTTCATTACGTCCAGTCAAACTAGTATAAGTTAAAAGTATCTTCATTTAATTACCACCTTACGCTAATACGTTCTCGAGAGTGCTTGGCCTCAACAATTTCATCGACCATCGCAATGGCAAAATCAGCGTAACTGATCTCACTTTTACCATTCGCATCAAAAGTTAATTCTTCACCAGCTAGAACATACTTACCAGTTCGTTTGGCAGTTGCTTGAAAATCGGCTGCCGGACTGATGAATGTCCAATCAATATTACTATCACGCAATATATCCAATGACTTACCCATTTCCTCACTCAAAGGTTTAACAGCTTCTGGGAAGTCTGCTTGTTGATAGAGTTGCTTTGTATGATTCTCATCAAGGTACAATGATCCAGCACCGCCGACAACCAATAATCTTGTCTTTGAGTCACCGATAATTTCAATCAAATGTTGCGTTGCAGGAACATACTCTTTGACCGCTGGGCCAAAGAATCCTAATGCATCTACTAATACATCAAAATCTTTAATATCGTCAGCTTGTAAGCTATAAACATCACGTACCAAATACTTGTCAGTTGGTGATTTCTTAGCATCACGCACAATTGATGTAACGTCTAAGTCGCGATTTAATGCCTCTTTAACAATCAAAGAACCCTCTTTACCATTGGCTCCGATAACAGCTACCTTCATAATTAATACCTCCAAATTCTTTCGACAAGATAACTTTACATATTCTCAAGCAAAATGACCAAGAATATGGCTTCAATATAGTAAACTTATCGTGCTGGGAGGCGTAATTATGGCATATCAAATTTATTTTGTACGACACGGTAAAACTTGGTATAACGAATACGAAAAAATGCAGGGCTGGTCCGATACTCCCCTAACCAATGACGGCGTTGAAGTTGCCCAAAAAGCAGCTGAAGCATTGAGAAACGTTGACTTTGCGGCCGCCGTTACGTCAGATATGAAACGAGCTGTCGACACAACTAGAATCATTACTAGACGAAATAAAAATAATTTAATTCCACAAGAATTATCAGAATTCAGAGAACAATTTTACGGTTATTTTGAAGGCCGCAGTATTGACGAATCATGGTTTGCTATTGGTAAGCCACATCATGCTAGAACTTTTACGGATATCGTTAAAAAGTACGGTTTCGACGCCACGATGGACTTCGTTAAAGAAGCCGACCCACTCCATGATGCCGAAAGTGCTGATGAATATTGGAGCAGAATTGAACGTGGTTTCAAAAAGCTCGACCGAATTGCTCATGACGGCGACAAAATTCTCGTAGTCACACATAGCATCACGATTTTAGGCTTTGCCATCCGTTACCAGACACCTGATTTAAAGATTGATGATATTCCAGCCAACGCCAGTTTAACAATTATGGAGCGTGACAATGGCGTTAATAAGGTAACTAAATATAACCAATCATTAATTGACTAATTCAATATTCTTGCCGAAAAATACACGCATCAACCTAATGTAGTACACTAATACTACATACATTGAGGAGGATTTATTTACCCATGGCTAAATATCAAATTTACCTAGTTCGTCACGGTCGGACTTGGTTTAACAAATACAATAAAATGCAAGGTTGGTCTGATACTCCCCTTGCCCCCGAAGGTGTCGAAGTAGCTAAGAAAGCTGCACATGCTTTAAAAGACATCAACTTTGCGGCCGCTTTTTCATCAGATGCCAGACGTGCTATTGATACTTGTAAATTAATCGTGGATGAAAATATCAACCACGCCAACATCACACCACAAAAACTAATGGAATTTCGGGAAGAATTTTACGGATATTATGAGGGTATGAATTCTCCAGAAGCTTGGTATATGGTTGGCCAACCACACGGAGCCGCTACCTTTGCCGAAATCATTGCCAAATATGGCATGGACGCCACAAAAGACTTCATGAAAGAAGCCGATCCATTCCATGACGCGGAAAATGCCGAAGAATATTGGACACGAGTTAACAAAGGTTTCGAAAAACTAGATGAAATTGCTAAAGATGGCGATAAAATTCTTTTAGTTTCACACGGAACAACAATTCGTTCAATTACTGACCGTTATAACGATGGAAATTTTGACGTAACGGTTAGTCCAAGAAACTCTAGTTTAACAATGATGACTCGTGATAACGGTCAAAATACAGTTACTAGTTATAACCAAATGCTTGATTAAAATATTCAGTGAATTTTAAAATACAATTATCATTATCAAATAAACTAAGTAATTAACAACTTCCTTTTAAAACTTAACTAGTCGGAAGAGTTGCAAAATATCTACTGGCAGTGAAAGCGGCGTTAGAGCTTTAGCTCTTACACCGCCGGGCGCGTTTGGAGACTTGCCGATTTTGCAAGGCTTCAAACCGAGACTCGAGACCTTGGCTCGAGTCGGTCCGCACAGCCAGTAGCTATTTTTGCAACTCTGGAGACGGCATCCAAAGAACATCTATTTGACAAAATAATTAAATTAATATATTCTCAATTCATCAATTACTTGGAGGTCCAGACAATGATTTTAATCAATGCTCAAACATCATTATGTTGTTGCGGTTCGCATTCTATGCGTGCCGTCAGTTTGAGTGCTTAAAATCAAACTAGACTACTGGTAACTTACGCGTAGGGTGCAAATCAATTCGATTTGCACCCTTTTTTTACGCCCAAAAATTAAAGGAGAATCTTAATTATGAAATTTAATACAAAGCTTATTCACGGTGGTATCAGTGAAGATCCAACAACAGGAGCTGTTTCTATCCCCGTCTATCGTTCATCAACTTTCCACCAACACAAACTTGGTGCCGAACCAAAATGGGAATATGCCCGTACTGGAAACCCTACTCGCCAAGCCCTAGAGCAACTAATTGCCGAAATCGAAAATGGTACTGATGGCTTTGCTTTTGCTTCAGGATCAGCAGCCATTCATGCTGTCTTTTCACTCTTTTCAGCTGGAGATCACATCATTATCGGGAATGACGTTTATGGTGGTACTTTCCGTTTAGTTAATAAAGTTTTGAAACGATTCGGTTTGGAATTTAGTGTCGTTGATACCCGTGATTTGAAAGCTGTTGAAGACGCAATTCAAGCTAATACCAAAGCTATTTACTTTGAAACACCAACTAATCCATTACTAAAAATCACTGACATTCAAGCTGTTGCAGATATTGCCAAAAAGCATGACCTAAAGACAATCGTTGACAATACTTTTGCGACACCATACAACCAAAATCCGTTAACTCTTGGTGTCGATATCGTAGTTCACAGTGCTACTAAATATCTCGGTGGCCACAGTGACGTCGTAGCTGGCCTAGCGGTCACGAATGACAAGCAAATTGCCGAAGACCTTGCCTTTCTCCAAAATTCAATTGGGAGTGTTTTAGGTCCAGATGACAGTTGGCTCTTGATGCGCGGTATCAAAACGCTCGGTGTTAGAATGCGTGTTCACCACGAAAATGCTAAGTTGGTTTACGATTATTTAACCAATAACGATAAAGTGGCTAATGTTTATTACCCCGGAAATCCCGAATCAAGTGATTATGAAATTGCCAAGAAACAAATGCGTGGATTCGGTGCTATGATTTCCTTCGAACTCCAACCAGGACTTGATGCCAAAAAATTTGTTGAAAGTCTTCAATTAATTGATTTAGCTGAAAGTTTAGGTGGTATTGAAAGCCTTATTGAAGTTCCAGCCGTTATGACGCACGCTGCCATCCCTCGAGAAATTCGTTTACAAAACGGTATTACAGATGAGTTGATTCGTTTATCAGTTGGTATTGAAGATGAAGAGGATTTGTTAGCCGACTTACAACAAGCTTTTGCTAAGATATAAAAAAATTCCGATAGAAAATTTCTATCGGAATTTTTATTTTAATGACTTAGTGGACCAATCAATAAGGAAATGGCTACAATCAACAAAAGTACAACGACTATATAACTACCAACAATCATCGGTGCTCCGAATTGAGCTGTACTTGATGTACCTCGTTTCATAGCTGTTTTCTTATAATTACGAGCAAATCTAAATTGAAAATATGCTAGTAAGAAAAATATTATCGAAAAGATATGTTGCGCCGTAAAAATGGTCTTCATCATTATTAGTCATCGGCTTTCTTATTCAAATTATCCATAACGAAGTCCAATGCTTTCTTAGAATCACGTGTTAAAGCAATGTATTGTTGACCCTTCGTTGCAACTAATTGAATACCTAAACGATCAGTATCAGCTTTCAAATCGTCATAATAAGTTCTAACTTGCGGAGCCAAAACAACTAAATCGTAATTTGGAAGAATATCGTGATGTGAACCATAGGCACCAGCACTGGCGACAATCGGAACATTGTACTTTTCAGCACCTTCTGTTAAAGCATTAGCTAATTGTTCACTCGTACCACCACCGGCACAAAGAACAAGGACTTTAACTTGATGGTCTAATTTCTTAGCAAGAGCTGGATCTGAATCGACTGGAGCAGTTTCTTCGGTTGTAGCTGTAGCAGGTGTTGCTTCTGAAGCAGTAACGGCTGCACCAACGGCGGCAGTTGCACCAACTGTTTCAACGGCAGCATCAGTATCTTCGTCGGCTGCGTCCACTTCAGCTTCTTGTTTAACAAGTGAAGCATCGTAAGCACGACAGAATGGTAGATAAATCAATGTATCCAAGGCTAATAGAACAACAACTAACAATAAGGAAATAGGTTGCATTTGTGTATCAAGCCAAGCACCAATAGGACCAGGTAAAGCCCATGACAAGATATACATAAACCCTCTCATATGGAATAGATCAATGAACATCTTACCAATAACAACGTTAACAACTGGTGATAAGACGAATGGAATAAAGAAGTAAGGGTTCAAAATGATTGGAGCACCGAACAATAGAGGTTCGTTAACAGCAAACATTACAGGAATAAATGAAGCCTTACCAATAGCTTTCAATTGCTTTGATTTCATTAAGAACATAAAGATAAATGGAACAACGAATGTAGCACCAGTACCACCAAGTTCACCAATGAAGTTACCAAAGTTTTCTGTTAGTGAGTGGTATGGGAAGTTACCGGCTTTAAACAAAGCCAAGTTAGCAGTTGTATTACCATACAAAGCAGCTGTAATAGCAGGTTTAACAACTGAAGGTCCGTGGATACCCATGAACCAGAATAGCGGAATAAGGAACCAGATAAATGCCATGCCCCAATATGTTTCAGCACCTTTAAAGATAGGAGCAATCAAAGTAGCTAGCATAGCACTGAATGGAACGTGTAGCCATGAACGAACAGCTACATCAATAATACCCATAACAAGAATTGAAAATGAGAATGGGAAGATATCACGGAAGTTTTGTGAAATGGCACCAGGAACTTCCTTAGGCATCTTGATAGTAATATCTCTTTCAACACAGAACTTGTACATGTGAACAGTAATAAAAGCAGATACGAATGATGACAAAATACCTTTTGTACCAAAGTAGTCGCCAATGTAAGCTCCACCTTTAGTAGTTCCGATAGCAAGCAACATGAAACCACACATTGCGGCCATCATTGTGGAAGTTCCGTTAATGAAACGACCACCTTTGATACGTTGGTTCATTGAACCGGTTAAGGCTTTAGCAGTTGTCCCCGCAACATATAAACCAACAAATCCCATAGTGTAATTATAAATTTTGTTAAACCAATCGTTCAGTCCACCGGGTAAATTGATACCAATCAGTGGCAAAACAGATGTTAATAGAATAAAAATACTTGAGAACAAGATAATTGGCATTGCTGCTAAGAATCCGTCCTTGATAGCCATTAGATAAATGTTTTTGGAAATTTTATCAAAGAATTTTTGATGTTTTTCCAGTTTATCAATAATAACTTGCATGCTTTACACCCCTTCTTATTTTAAATTCATACTGCTGCCGCCTCCGGATTCGATAAATTTCAACATGCTGTGTGGACCGGTGCGAGCCAAGGTCTCGCGCCTCGCTTTGAAGCCTTGCAAGCAAGTCTCCAAAGTCGCCCGTGGTGTAAGAGCTAAAGCTCTAACGCCACCTTCACTGCATGTTAAATTTATCGAATCCTCCGGCTAGTATATCTGTTTATTGCAGAAACTAACCTTTTATTGATTTCCCCAATATGTTTAGATACTTAATTTAATTCTTGGAAATTCTCAGACCTAAAATTCCAGTTCATCAGTAAAAGTCTCAAATGTGTATAGTATTAAATTTCCTTATAATCAATTAATTACTGATGAACTTGGTCGGAGGAGCTGAGAAACATTTACTGGCAGTGAAAGTGGCGCACAGTCAGTAAATGTTTCTCGGCTCTATAGGCGGCATTAAATAATTTCATAAAAAAAGACCGCAGTTTAAAGCACAGCAAACTAGTTCACCATGCTTTAACTGCGGTCATGCCTAATTTAATAGTAACAATCCACAACTAAAAGCTATTTCATTGTATCGGCAAGTGCCTTATACCATAGAGCACTCTTCTTGATATAGCGTTTCTGTGTTGCAAAATCGATGAAGAATAAACCATAACGTTTGTTATATCCGTTAGCCCAAGAGAATTGATCTTGGAGCGACCAGATAAAGTAACCGTTTACATTAACACCCTCGCTACGTGCTTTCAAGATAGCTTCCATGTGTTGGTCAACAAAATCAATTCGTTTGTCGTCATTGATAATGGTATCTTGAGTAGCACCTTCAGGTAATTCTTCTTTCAAACCTAAACCATTTTCGGTAATGAAAATTTCTTTACTGTTTGGATATTCAGAACTGACACGTTTCAAAATATCGTAGAGTCCTTCTGGATAAATGTTCCAGTCCCAATCAGTTGTTGGAATATTAGGATTCTTAACAGCTTGGCCAACGCCCTTAAACTTAAATGATGACGTACCTTTTTCACCAGTACCATTGAAGTGATTAGTACTTTCACCATCATATGCAGCAAAGTATGATGGTTGATAATAGTTCAAACCAAAGTAATCATTGCGTGTTGAAGCTTTCTTCAAAATATCCATATCGCCAGGTTCAATGTCCAATTTGGCATCATTAGCGTCAAGAATTTCGTTGATGAGTTTCATTGTCTTATCAGTATATTCACCCTTGAATGTTCCATCTAACAAGAAAGCATTCATAAAGGCATCACTTAAATCAGCCGCATGTTGATTTTCTGGTGTTTCTGGGTATGGATAAACTGGTTGTAACACGTGAATCAAACCAATTTCTCCATCGTAGCCATTATCTTTAAACAAGTTAACTGCTCGTGCGTGAGCCAACAATTCGTTATGTTCAGCTTGAATAGCACTTGTGACATCAAATTTATGACTTGGTGGGAAATTACCTTGAATATATTGTGAATATGCCAAAGAAATTAATTCGTTGATTGTAAACCAGTGCTTAACTTCCGTAAATTCTTCAAAACAGAACTTCGCATAATCGACAAAGTAATCAATATTCTTTCGGTTTAACCAATCACCATCATCAAACAAAGTCTTAGGTGAATCAAAATGATGCAATGATACGTAAGGTACGATTCCATTGTCTAGGCATTCTTTGAACAAACGGTGATAATAATCGACCCCAGCTTGAACTGGCTCGCCATAACCATTTGGGAAAATTCTAGTCCATGAAATTGACACTCTAATTGCGTTCAATCCATATTTCTTAGATAATGCAATGTCTTCGGGATAGAGGTGATAAAAATCACTGGCTGGATCTGGTGAGAAACGACCTTGAGCTTTCAAATAGTCGTCCCACATTGTTTTACCTTTACCATCGACTTTTGTAGCACCTTCAACTTGATATGCAGCTGTCGCACCACCCCAGACGAAACCTTTTGGTAACTTTTTAACACGATTCAATTCAATACTCACGGCATTACCTCCTCTTATTTCATACCTAATTGTTTTTCAATCTTATCAATACGTTTGTACTCATCGATGAAGAATCTCACCTCATCCATCAACATCATTGTTGTCATCAATGTATCTTGACCATGAACCATGATGAAAGTGACATCCATATCTTCACCACCAGCTTCTTTACTTAGAAGCTTAGTCTGTTCATTGTGAGCATCCACGATTGATTGGTTAGCTTCATCAACACATTCGCTGGCCTTATCGAATTCCCCCTTCTGTGCATGTTGTAATGCTTCGATCAAACTTGTTTTTGCATCCCCAGCATAAGCTACGATTGAAAAACCAGTCATTGAGATTTCTTCTTTTGTTGCCATCAGTAAAGCCTCCTGAAATTGTACGTTTTTATTTTTCTTGAATTAGACGTTGAACATGAATCACAAAGTAAACTAATTCATTATCATTTAATGTGATATTTAAGCCTGTTTCGATTTTGTTACATATCTCATTCGAGATTTTGTATGACTTAGGATAAAGCTTTTGAAAATCCGATTCGATATTTTGATTCAAAATTCGTTTATCTTGTTCATCAGTTTGAATACGTGCAACTAAGTATTGTAAATGAATCATCAAACGATCAAAGTAATTTTGATTCGTGATGTTTCTCGTTATTCCATATTCACTGAAAACAGATTGGACAATTTTATTTACATTATTTCCAAAATCAGCCTGATCCATTTTTTCTTTATCTTCAGACGTCTCTGTTCCATGAGCATTAATAAAATGTAATGCAATTGGTTGAGCAGCGTCTTTTGGGAAACGAACATTGAGATCATGATTCAGCATTTCAACAGCTTTATCAGCGATTTCATATTCAACAGGATATTTATCTGCAATATCAGGCGCAGCACTTTTTTGATACTTGCCTGACATTATGTGTTTGTAAGTTTGTGCAATATGGTCAGTTAACGTTACATAAATATAATCAAGAACTGGGTAATTGAAATCCTTTTTAGCCATTTCGATGATGGCAAAACTCGTCATTGTGATATCAATTGGAACATCTTTCAATAACGTACCGAATCTCTCTTTTGCTTCGTCAGTATTTAAATAAAAAATCCGTTCAACTTGCTTGGGCGAAACATCGTCCCCATGTCGCTTCTGAAAACCAACGCCTTTACCTTGGATAATTGCCTGATCTTTTTTACCGATATCAACAAGTACAGTGTTGTTATTATAAACACGATTTACTACTAACAAAGCATTCCCCCCTTTCTCAAAAAAAAATGACCATAAACTTCGCCCTAAGAGCGAAATCCATGGTCATGCCTAATTTAATAGTAACAATCCAACGATTTATTCAACTTACAAGATTCATTATAGACACCAGTTTACGTTTTGTAAACGCTTTAATTATTATTTTTGTCATTTTTTGATTATTATTTATTAATTAGATGCTTTATTTCTTGAGTATAAAGGCTTTTTGAAAAATGCCGCCTCTGGGAACAAGAATTTTTTGGCTGCGGTGGGGACCGCTCGGAGCCAAGGTCTCCAAGCTCGATTTTGAACTTCGCAAAAATCGCGAATTTCAAAACTCGTCCCGTGGTGTAGGTGCTAAAGCACCAACGCCACCTTCACTGCTGCCAAAAATTCTTGTCCCCAGAAGCTAGTTGATTAATCATTTCATATGTTATCAATAATCTAGTCTATTACCATCATTTAAAGAAAGGAACCTTATCATGTTTAGAGCTTCTAGTACCATGATTTTAAAACTACTTTTCTTACTTAGGAAATATATCTATTAATTAACCAAATATATCCAATACTCTAGTCGGAGGAGTTGAGCAATATTCTATGGCTGTGAAAGTGGCGTTAGAGCTTTAGCTCTTACACCACCGGGCGTGTTTGGAGACTTGCCGATTTTGCAAGGCTTCAAACCGAGACTCGAGACCTTGGCTCGAGTCGGTCCGCATAGCCATTGAATATTGCTCAGCTCCGGAGACGGCCCCTTTCATGAAAATTACAATCAGTCTAATAAAATAATTTTTTTATTTAAAATTTTTCAAATATGAATTATATAAATCAGTAGTTTCAATATTAAAGGCATTTTAAATATTTCAAAGATTAAATTTTCTCTAATTTATCTCTATCCATTTACTGAAAAATGCTATAAACTGTGTATTAATCTCATATTTGAAAGGGGAACTTTGACATATGTCTGATTCATTACAAGCTATCGAATCAAATGCATTTTATATTAATCCTAATCGATCAGTTGCTGTAATTAATTACAACGAGGAATATATTCAAGATATTTTCCAATTAATTAACAGCAAAGGTTTCCGCAACTTGGTTGACCTGTATCTAGAAGAGAGTCAACTTGCTGTAACCAATAAAGTTGAGGGCCTAGCCACCGATACTTACATTAACATCTTGAAGGCTATCCTAATTGACGATAAACCTACATATGAAAAATATGGTAACGAACAAATCCTCAAGAGTATTGAAGATTTTTACTCATACTACCGTTCATACTTTAGAGTTTCTCTCATCAATAAACACAGCAGTGCCATCGTTAAGGGTAACTTTATGAACATCGACAACCGTTACAATGAAGTTGTAATTCACCTTTACAGGGCTATTGAAGAAAAGTTGCAAGGCTTTCCTAACCGCACTTACCGTCAAATCAATGCCGGAACTAATGCCTGTGTTTTAACTCAATCAATCAAATGGAACATGCCTAAAAACTATCAAGCACTCGAAAGTATTCGTTTCCTAGATACTATTATGTTGCGTCCACCAATGATGATGCACACTAAGAGTAACAAGCGTGAGGGTGTCTTCAGTGCTGTTAAGCATAATCCAATCGATAAATTCGATGGTGATCAAAAAGACTGGTACTGCTTCCCCGCTAAAATCGGTGAAAGTTTAGCATTCATTTATTTCCATCGCGATTATTTTGTCAGTGGAATTGCTTTAGCCAACTTGTTTGAAGTCGCTGATGAAGCTAGTATTGCTGGCAAGAAACCTGACGAAATTATTCTCTTCGGTCTTAAAGAAACTGAAGGTGATGTTAGCCATTATTACCACGATGAAGAAAACGATATTTGGGTCGGTGAAGTTCCTTACAATGATAAGACAACTTACTTTGGCTACATGAAAAAGATGTGCCTAACCGTCCACAATTTACATATGATTTATGAAAACCGTTTGCCAATTCATGGTTCAATGGTTCGTATTAGTTTCTCTAATGGTAAAACTAAATCAGTTGTCTTCTTCGGTGACTCAGGTGCCGGTAAATCTGAATCAATTGAAGCACTTCAAGAAATCGCTGATGACAAAATCATTAATATTGAAACCATTTTTGATGACATGGGTAGTTTTGCTTTCGATGATGAAGGTAATATCTATGCTCAAGGAACAGAAACTGGTGCCTTTGTCCGTTTGGATGATTTAAGTAGTTCAGTTGCTTTCAACAATATGGATCGAGGAATTTACTTGAATCCAGAATTGAAGAACGCACGAGTTATTTTACCAGCCAATACTTATAAACACGTTGTTGAACATCATTCAATCGACATGTGGGTTTACGCCAACAACTACGATGCTGAAATTGGTTTACATCAATTCCCTGATGAAGATCATGCTAAGGCAACCTTCATTGCCGGTAAGCGTAAAGCCTTGGGAACAACCGATGAAGTTGGTATGAGCACAACTTTCTTTGCTAATCCATTTGGTCCTGTTCAAGAAGAAGCTAAAACTCGTCCAATTATTGATAAAGTTTTCAATAAGCTCTATCAAGACAATGTTTATGTCGGCGAAATTTATACTCACTTAGGTTATGACAAATCCAAAGACAGTTTGCATGAATCAGCAAAAGAACTCCTAACAGAATTAATGAACAACTAATTAATCTATATCAACGCTAAAAAGCATCTATCGTAAGTTAATAAACTTTTCGATAGATGCCTTTTTTGATCTTTATTTTTTATTGTATTTTTGATTTATGAGTACAGTTAACTTTTGTAATTGTTTGGTACGTTGATTACTAGTAAATTTTCTCAATTTGGGATTATTCAACTGGTACTTTGTGGCTTTAGGTTTCTTAACCCAAAAATCGTATTGAGGATTATCAATCGCATAGGAGTTATTGATTGTAAAACCACTCTGTTTTAGTGCTGTATTATACGCATTGGTCTCATTTAAATGATTGGGTACTAATCCCGTAATAACTTTAGAACCAATTGTTGGCAAAGGAAATTCATCATTCTGAACTAATATTTCATGTTTAGGGTCCATGTTTTTACCAATATTTTTAGCATACCAGCAATCATATGAGACTAACCCGCCATCCAGCGCTAAATAAATATTCTTATCCTTTATGGACTCGTCACCACTAATAACACGATCAACATAAATTGTCGCTTTGGTGTATGACATCCCTTCTGGACTGTGCATTTTCTGTAAATTATAAACGGTGCCTTGAATAACCGTCTGACTATGATTTTGTAATTGTTCCAGCGAAGTACTAACCGAAGTTGACTGGTTAGCAAATTCATCACTATGAATTACGTCAGCTTTCGCAATATGTTTTCGCCATTTTTTTTGATTCGTATGAATTAGCTTAGAGGATTGTTCAAGTTTTATTTGTCGTGCATCAGAACTTCTCAGCGCATTAACGCTGTATGCTGACAACGGCAAAACAAATACTAACAAAGCCACAATTATCATTAGTGTTTTTTTCATCGCAATTCTCCTCGTTGCCATTATCGCACGTTCGAGAAAGCGTTTGTACCGCGATTATTTTATATAAATCACTAAAATTTTTGTCAATATTTAATCAATTAATAATTAGTCAAAATAGACTCACGATTAGTTGTTTGATCTTTAAAATACTCATATTGCATTAACTCCAAGTATGACCCAGAAATATTAGTAATATTTTTATATCCTAAATTATCGAGTGCACGCACCATGTTATAACTACGCTGACTTGACTGACAATGAATATAAACTGGTCGATCCGTTGGTATCTCATCTAAACGTTGACGGAATTGACTGAGTGGAATATTTACAGAAGTTGTAATGTGCCCTGCAGCATATTCATTAGGTTCACGTGCATCAATAATAAAGGCACCTTTTTCCACTAATGAGCGAACTTTGCTAATTGATACTTGTTGGTACTCGTCATTGAGAATATTTTCAGCAACTAAAGCTGCGATATTAACTGCATTTTTGGCTGTACTAAACCAAGGAGAATAGCATAATTCCAAATGTGTCAAATCATCTATATGACCGTGCATTGAAATCATTGTCGCTATAACGTCAATTTGCTTATCAACACCTGACTTGCCGATAGCTTGTGCCCCTAGTATTTCTCCACTAGGATAACCGAAAACTAATTTCAAAAAGATTGGAGACGTATCAGGCATTACGCTAACTCGATTTTGCGGTATAACGGTCACGGCACGATGCTCGATTTGATTCTCCTCACAAGCTGCCTCAGTTAAACCGGTTGATGCAACGTTCAAATCAAATAAATGAATTACTTGTGATCCAATTACACCCTTATTTTGAATGGGACGACCATAAATATGGTCAACTGCATCACGAGCTTCCATTTGAGCAGGATAAGCCAATGCTAATCGTGTTTTTTGGCGAGTTAACATATTAGTTACTTCAATCGCATCCCCAACCGCATAAATATCAGGAATAGATGTTTCATATTGTTGGTTGACTTCAATACCACCAGTAACGCCAATTTTACACCCTGCTTTAGCTGCTAAAGCTATATCTGGAGTTACACCAATGGCCATAATAACTGCTTGAGCTTTAATTGTTTTTCCAGATACCAATCGGATTTGATCATCATCGACCTCTACTAAACCATCTTCCAAAATCACGTTAACATCATTGTCATACAAATTCTTATGAACCAATTGCGCAAAGTCATCGTCAATCGTTCCTAAAACATGGTCTGCCATTTCAATCAATGTTAAATTTTTACCTGTTTGACCTAAATTTTCAATAACCTCTAAGCCAATAAATCCTCCACCAATAACTGCTACATCAGTGACATCATTATCAACCAAGTACTTTTGAATTCGTTTAATATCAACTACATTGCGAATCGAAAATACATTTTTATTATCAATACCTTTGATTATTTGTGGCATAACAGGCTTGGCACCCGGTGATAAAATTAATTCATCATAATTTACCGTTCTTAAAGCACCAGTCTGTGTATCCTTAACTTGAACCGTCTTTTGTTTAGAATCAATATCAACAACTTCCGAATTAACTTCGGCTTGAATATTGTATTGCTTTTTAAATTGTTCAGGAGTTTTCAAAATAATACTATTTGCATCAGGAATCAGACCACTCAAATGGTAGGGTAATGAACAATTTGAGAATGAAACGTCTGGGCCCTTTTCATACATCGTAACTTCTGCCGATTCATCCAAACGACGTGCTCTGGCAGCTGCTGAAGCGCCACCGCCTACTCCACCAACTACTACAATCTTCTTATTAAACATCAGTATTATCCCCTTTTCCTCTTTTAACAAACTATTACTTCAATTATATAAAAAACCTTCTGTAGCTGATAATATTCAGCCTCAGAAAGTTTTCTTTTACAATTCAATCACATGGTACTCAAATCCCAAATCATTCATAAACTTAACTAAATCGTCCATCTGCACAAACAGTGTCTTCGTATTGTCATTCGGATGGAAAGTCAAAGGAACATCCCCAACAATATCCTTTTCAAAGTAGATCTGAACATCTTTTTCACGGTTATTCAATAACCCAAATATCGAAACAAATCCCGGTTTCAAGCCTAACTTATCCATCAACAAAGTTTCCGACGCAAATTTGATATGTTTTTCACCGACAACTTCGGCAAAGTGGTTCATATCTAATCGTTTGTCATCATCCATGAAAACCAAATAGAACGCTTTTTTCTTTTTATTAGTTAAAAATAATGACTTCGTTCTAATACCAACCTTACCTTTAATATATTCATCGGCCTTGTCAGTCGTATACACGGCTGGGTGTTCCACGATATCATAAGAAATATCCAACTTCTCTAGTTCCGCTTTCACTTGTTCATATGGACTCATCATCTTTCCCCCTTGAAATCATTAGCTTTACTTTATCCCAATAAAACAACTTGGGACAAAACTATTATTGTTTTCAAACATGCAGCATAAACGTGGAACAAAACATAGCTTTTTCCGCTTAAAACAAATAACCCAAGCAATCCAAAATCGGATTACTTGGGTTATTTGCCTTAATGCTCGAAAGCTGACCATGTTTTGTCCCACTCTCTTAGAACAATGTCAAAATGAACCAAATAGCTGTTAAGACACTGATTTTAATCTTGTCTGATTGTGAAACTTCCAAGTATTTCCAATTTAAACCGGCTAATGTACCAAAACCAATGACACCAGCAATGCCGTTAGCCCAGATATTTGTTTTACCAGCAATTAAGAAAACAATGATAATCAAAGCTGTTTCAATTGTTAACCCAATTGCCATATTAATAACCAATTTAGCTTTATAATTATCGTTATTTCTCAACAATAATGTGAATAGCCAATAAGCGATGGCAAAGGCAACTACAGCTCCAACAACATAGAGCAATAGTTTCAACCATTTACCCATTTGTGGCATATCTGCAACATTAGGATCTGAAATAATCATTTGAATAACTGTCATCAAAATACTGATTAAAACAGTTCCCAAAACAGAAAGTCTGTCTAATTTATATAAATTCTTCATATTTTCCCCTACTCTTCTTTCAATAGTCCAACTAGTTCTGAATGGGCAGCTTTATTTGATGGAATAAATCCGAAGATTAAACCGACTGCCGTTGAAACAGACAACGAGAGGATAATTGAGTACGCCGTTATAACGGCTTTAAATGGTAAGAATGCATTGATGATTGCGACGAAGATATATCCAAAGATAATCCCAATTAATCCCCCAATAACACAGAGAACCACACTTTCAATCAAAAATTGATTTCTAATATCACCAGAAGTGGCACCGAAAGCTCGACGAATCCCGATTTCTTTCCGACGTTCAGAAACAGTAATATACATAACGTTCATAACGCCGATACCTGCAATCAATAATGAAATCCCCGCGATAAAGGCAATGAAGTATGTAATGTCATTCAAAATTCGTGTGAACTGTTTACTTACGGTATCTGGGTTCGATACTGAATAACGTCCTGTATTCTTTTGTTCACCCATCTTCTTCATCCGTTGAACAGCTGTTTTACCAACTTGTTTCTTATTGGCATCAGCTTTAACGTACAATTTAGCTTGATCTTTAGAAATTTGGTTAGCAAACAATTCCTTGAAGATTTGTTTGGAAACATAGGCATCTGGTCGATAATTCATCTCACTGATGTGATAAATCCCTTGAACTTCAAAAACCGTTCCATCAATTGAAATCAAGCGATTAATAGCATTTTCTTTGAAAAGTTTATGTGCTAAATCTTCAGAAATATAAACACCGTTAGATGCACCAGTCATTGTAAAGTATGTACCTTTAACCAAACTCAGGTGTTTAGGTTGTTTATTCAAACCAATTGAAACATTTTTCGTCTTATATTGAACCTTAGCACCAGCTTCGGCCACGCTACTTGTTAATTTTACATGGTCAACGCCAGGAATTTTGCTTAAAGCTGAAGCATCATTGGGTGTGAAACCACCATCAGTATTGTAATCAGACGTTGGTTCCCACTGTAAAATAACCTTATTCCGAGTATTGTGATTACCCATACCCTTGGTAACAGTATGTGTAAAACCATCACCGATAGCTAAAATACAAATGACACTTGCAATACCAATAATAATTCCCAACATCGTTAGGAAATTACGATTCTTATTCTTACCGATTGATTTAAGAGCAATCATAATTTTATCAGTCATGATTTTTCACACTCTTTTCATCGTTATATAGTCGACCATCACGGATATAAACTGTTCTCATCGCATATTCAGCCACTTCACTATCATGGGTAACCATAATAATTGTGGTTCCAGCTTCGTTTAATTTCGTAAAAATCTCCATGATTTCTTTACTAGTTTTGGAATCCAAAGCACCTGTTGGTTCATCAGCGATAATCAACTTAGGACGGTTAACGATTGCTCTAGCAATGGCTACACGTTGTTGTTGACCACCAGATAATTCAGAGGGACGATTCTTTTCTTTCCCTGTTAAACCAACTTTTTCGATGACATCTTCAACCATTTCATGTTTCTTACTTTGTTTTTTCTTACTATAAATAAGCGGAATTTCAATATTTTCATAAACATTATAAGTTGTTAACAATTTGAAGTTTTGGAAAACAAATCCTAATTGATCACCACGAATTTGTGATAACTCATTGTCATTAACATCTTTATAATTTTTACCTTCGAGCAAATATTCACCAGTATAGCTTTGATCTAGTAACCCCAAAACGTTGATCAAAGTTGATTTACCTGATCCAGAAGGTCCCATGACAGCTAAAAATTCACCATCCGCAACTTCCAGATTGATATTCTCTAAAGCAGTGAATTTGCCATAAGCTTTACCTACATTAGTAACTTTAAGCATCATTTCACCGCCTTATTTTAAGACTAGCTTATCGCCAGCCTTAAGCCCATCGATCACGTAATAATCTTGATCTTTTTTCGTCATTGTTACGTGTTTCTTATGCTTCTTGTCATTCTTCAAGAGATAGACAGTATCTTTGTTCCAAACAGCCTTAGAAGGAATCTTGTAGCCGTCTGATTCAGTCTTAATTTGAACATGCATACCATATGGAAGCTTGTCTTCAGTTGCGACACGGAAGTGATAGTAAGAAACATTGTGTGTGCTGTATGGAATAACATCTTTTTGTTCATAATTACCAGAAATCTTTGTACCATCATTCTTAATAATTGTGACATTAGCACCAAGTTTGATCTTATCAAGACTGTATTCATTTACGTTACCTTGAATTACAGGTGCACCATAAATGAAACTTCTACCAGCATCATCTTTGTAATAAGTACCACTGATTGGTGCTAAAACAGTTCTACTTTGAGCTTTGTTCAACTTAGCAATCTTAGCTTGTGCTTCAGCTAAAACTTCTTGATTTTTGCTCAATTCAATCTTGTCGGCAGTTGTCTTGTCAGTTGAATTATATGCTTGGATAGCAAGTTGGGCTTGTTGAATTTCAGCGTTGGCACTAGCCAAATCACTACTCATATCACGGTAAAAACTGAATAATACTTCACCCTTAGTTACTTTTTGACCATTGATCACATGAGTTGAAGTTAAACTTTCATCCTCAGATTTTGGTTGGTCACTGACCGCTTGCTTATCTGTTTCTTGAACAATACCATTGAAATAATTAGTATTGTCGCGTTGAACAGTATAAGTTTTATAATCTGTTTTATTATTATCATTCTTAAAACCGTTTCCTAAAACTAAAAAAAGAATAACGGCAATTAGGACAACATTAATACCCCAAATAGCAATCTTAATTTTCTTCATAAATAATCTCCCTAAATTTGCTTATCTTAAATAGCATAACAGTCTTAAACTAGACAAAAATTGGCGTACTGTCAATGCTTGGTTATAAAAAATTAGAACAGTTTTTACCTATAAATTACGGTATTTTTCTTTGTACTTGGGGTCGTTAGCGGTTACACAGATTATAAAAAAATTTATTCTTAAAATGCTGCTTCCGAAGATGAGCAGACGGGTGTACCTGCTGTGCGGACCGGTCTGAGCCAAGGTCTCAGACCTCGATTTGAAGCCTTGCAAGCAAGTCTCCAAACTCGCCCGGTGGTGTAAGAGCTAAAGCTCTAACGCAACTTTCACTGCTGGTACACCCGTCTGCTCATCTCCTCCAGCTAGTTAAATACTTATAGTCTAATCACTTTTTTTATATTAATAACCAAAGTATTTTCCTACACCCCAGTTTCCACTTAGCATGAAAAAGAAAAATGACCTCTAATCATCAAGATTTCTATCAAGATAACTAAAGGTCATTTATTTTAATCATTATTAAATAGGAACTAAATCAAATACACCCATTCACAGAACACTGAATACAACGTTTATGCTGTAGCAACTTTTTCAGTCTTTACTCGGCGTTTCAAACCGATTCCTGTGAATCCACTAATAATGGAAAGAACTGGTGATAGTAGACTGAAGAAACAGAATGGTAGGAACGCTAATGTTGGTACTCCTAAGGTATTAGCAGCGAAGGCTCCGGCTACTCCCCATGGAATCAAGTAGTTGATAACTGTTCCACCATCTTCAAGGACACGGCTCAATGCTAAGTTATCTAAACCACGCTCGTTGAATGTTTCTTTGAAAGCTTTACCCGGTAAAATAACTGATAAGTATTGTTCACCGACGAAGATGTTAACGCCAATTCCAGATAGGATCGTAGCTGTAACGACTGATCCTGGTGTCTTAAGCTTCTTAGCTAGAGGTGTCATGGCTGTTTGAATGATGTCAAACTTCATTAACAAGCCACCTAACGAAAGTGTTAGGAAAATTAGTGAGACAGTACCCATCATGGAAGTAATTCCTCCACGAGTCAATAAAGCATCAACACTGGCATTGCCCGTTTTTGAAACAAAGCCGCTTTCGATGAATCCGGCAATATCTTTAACAGGTGTACCAGGTTTTTCGATAAAAATCATTCCGACAGTTACCGTAATATTTAAAATCAATGTCGCAATGGCTGGTATTTTCATGATTGAACAAGCAAACAACAACGCGATTGGTAAAATAGACCACCATGTAATGATAAAGTGCGTATTTAAAACATTTAAAGTTGTATCAATTTTGCTTAAACTAGCGCCTGAACCGGCGTTACCTAAAATAGCGTAAAGAACTAGTGAAATTAAGAAAGCCGGAATTGTTGTCCACATCAAGTTTTTAATGTGATCGAACAAGTCATCTTCGGCAATTGCTGAAGCTAAATTAGTTGAATCTGAAAGTGGTGAAGTCTTATCACCAAAGATAGCACCTGAGATAATCGCACCAGCAACTAGAGCTGGATTCATACCTAATGTTTGACCCATTCCGAAGAGGGCAATTCCGATTGTTGAAATAATTGTAAAAGCACTACCGATTGATGTACCAATCAAAGCACAAACTAAGAAAACAGATGGCACGAACCATTGTGCTGAAATCATGTGGAATCCGGCAACCATCATTGATGGAATAATTCCGGCAGCAATCCAAGTACCAATCAAGGCACCGATTAAAATAAAAATGAAAATTGGGATAATACCATTTTTAACACCGTCGGTAATTCCCTCAAAAATATCGTCCCATTCACTACCACGAACTTTGGCCCACAAAATCAATAGACCGATAACTACTAAGACTGGTGTTTGAGGAGATAATCCAAATTTGATAACTCCAAATCCTAAAACAATCAACATCATAACTAAAATGGCAATTGCCTCTTTAAAACTTACTTCTTTTTTGCTCTTATTCATGTTTTTTCCTCCAAATTGTTTTTATCTATAACGAGAAAAACTAATATCGAGGATTTCCACCGCATGTATTAATAATCATTTTCCGTACCCCTTGTATAAAAAAAGTCCCTGCTGCAAATATGCAACAGGGACGATTTACCGTGGTACCACCCAGCTTGAGAATAGTTAAATAAACTATTACTCCACTCTTGAGAAATAACGGCTCTCTTTTTCCGCTTGGCAAAACCAAGTCATGTCTGGTATTTCATAACTGCACCCTGACCAGTTCGCATCAACCACCGGCTTTCTTACACACAGATACATTACTAATTGATTCAGACACTTATATTTGTTTATTTGATTGACATCAACAATAACAGGCAAATTTTAATCTGTCAACATTAAAGTTATATTGCCGCCACCGAGAGTGAGAAAATCAGGCTGCTGTGGGAACCGGTCTGAGCCAAGGTCTCAGACCTCGATTTTGAACTTCGCAAAGTACGCGAATTTCAAAACTCGTTCCGTGGTGTAAGGGCTAAAGCCCTAACGCCACCTGCACTGCTGCCAGATTTCCTCACTCTCAATGGCTAGTGTATTTTTTAATTTTTTGATTAATATAAATTTGAATTACGTGTTTATTATAAAATTAAATCTGACGTATTTTAATAATTTTCAGTATTCTATGAATTTGAATCCCTAATATGACAACTACATTCTACTAGTCGGAAGAACCGAGACCTGAGACCTTGGCTCAGGTCGGTCCGCACAGCCAGTTAAGATTTTCTCGGTTCTGGAGACGGCATACTTAACTAATAAAATAACGGAATGAATTATTAGTCCACTCCGTTATAACGACTCTATTAGTAAATTTTAACTTCAAAAATCCTTATGCCATGCGACGGTCGATGAATTTTGATAGTAATGACAAAGCGTAACAAACTACGAAGTACATTATAGCCATCGCTACGAAGACTGGAATGATATAGTTTGGATCTTGTCCATACACTACTTGGCCATGTTGCATCAATTCTGGCACAACGATAATTGTTGCCAACGATGTATCCTTAATTAATGAGATAAATTGACTAACTAGAGCTGGAATCATCTTTTTATATGCTTGTGGTAAAACGATATGCCACATTGCTTGAGACATTTTCATACCCATGGCTCTTGAGGCTTCCATTTGTCCGACATCAACTGCCAAAATACCTGAACGGATAATTTCGGCAATCATCATTGATTCGAAAACTGTCATCGCTAAGATGGCCGCTGGTATCGTATCTGGTTTGAATCCGAATGCTGGCAAACCAAAGTACACGAAGAAAATAATCAGTAGCAATGGCAAGTTACGAATAACATCAATAATAAAACCAACGATTTTTGAAAGATATGGAATTTTCGCATAACGAATAATTCCTAGAACTGATCCAATAATGAAACTTAAAACCACCGATATAACGGAGATCAAAATCGTGATCCACAAGCCTTGGAGAAGGAATCTGATATTGATCCACGAATAAGCGTCAATCCAATTTTGCATAATTTACTCCTCCTAAGCTAGTTTTCTTTCTAGATGTTGCATGTAATAACTTATTGGTAACGTAATAATCAAGTAGAATACACCAACAATGATGTATGTATTAACGGTATCAAAGGTTTGTGAGGCAATCGCATTACCTTGATACATCAAATCAAATCCGGCCACGAAAGCTAGAACTGAAGAGTTTTTGACCAAGTTAACGAATTGATTACCCAATGGCGGAATAACGTATTTGAAAGCTTGTGGTAAAACGATATAACGCATTGCTTGCCAAAAAGTCATTCCTTGTCCACGGGCAGCCTCCATTTGTCCGATATCAACTGAATTGATACCAGCACGAACTGTTTCAGCGATAAAGGCTGAGGTATAAATCGTTAAGCCAATTGTCCCAGCTGTGAAACCATTGATTTTAACAACATATAGTGGAATTACTAAATAAAAGAACATTGTAATAACTAATAGTGGAATATTACGGAAAACTTCAACGTAAATATTACCAATGATACGTAAAAATTTATTGGGAACTACTTCGAGAATCGCGAACAATGAGCCGACGATCAAACTAAAGAACAGTGCTAGAACACTTGATAATAACGTCCAACCAAACCCACTGATAAATTCATTCCAGTTACTTGTTAGTAGATGAATCATTGCGTAGCACCTCCTTGTAGTTAAATCCAGGAACATTACCGAACCACTTAATAATTAGTTTGTTGTATGTTCCGTCATTTTCAACTTCACTCAAAGCTTTGTTAACAGCTGACTTAAAATCAGTTTGGCCTTTGTTGATACCAATACCATAAGGTTCTGTCGTAAAGGCCTTACCTTGTAGTTTATAACCCGGATTATTGACAGCCATACCAGCTAAAATAACGTTATCAGTTGTCAAAGCATCACCTTGACCTGACTTCAATGCTGTTAGAGCTTGCGCATAATCAGGCAATTGTAAAACTTGGGCTTTAGGAGCAAACTTCTTAACGTTTTGAACTGAGTTTGAACCAACAACCCCAATAATTGTGCGATTATTTAAATCTTGCACTTTTTTAATTGGTGAACCATCTTTAACCAAGATTGATTGTCCAGCGTCAAAATAAGAGTTAGAAAAATCAATTGTCTTTTGACGTTCCGGCGTTATGGTCATTGTAGCGATGATTGCATCGATATTACCATTCTTCAACAAAGGGATACGTGACTGTGATGTAACGGTAACAAACTTAGCCTTAGCATCTTTACCATACATTTTTTTAGTAATAGCTTTGGCTAAATCAATTTCAAATCCCTTTTCTTGTCCGTCTTTAACATCTACCAAACCAAGTAACTTAGTATCAGCTTTGACACCCCAAGTAACTGTTTTGGATTTCTTGTCATTTTCATAAATATTTTGTGATGACAGTGATTGGGAACCACAAGCAGTCAATGTAAAGACTAGAAGTAAAGAAGTGATAATTACTGCTAAATATTTCAAGCGTTTCATATCCTTATCCCCCTAGTGTTTAATAATTTTGCTTAGGAACTGTCTTGCACGTTCATTAGTTGGATGGTTGAAGAATTTGTCCTTTTCGTCATCCTCCAAAATTTGTCCGTCAGCCATAAAGATAACCCGGTTGGCAACTTCTTGAGCAAAGCCCATTTCGTGCGTAACAATCAAAGAAGTCATATCACTTTGACTAGTAACATATTTGATAACTTTCAAAACATCGTCGATCATTTCAGGATCCAAAGCACTTGTTGGTTCATCAAACAACATGCAACGAGGCTTCATAGCTAAAGCTCTAGCAATCGCAACACGTTGTTTTTGACCACCAGAAATTTGAGAAGGCATATTATGAGCTTTATCAGCTAAACCAACTTGTTCAAGTAAGGCCATAGCTTGCTTCTTGTTTTCTTCTTCATTCATTTTCAAAACGATTCGAGGTGCAAGCATGATATTTTCCAAAACATCTTTGTTAGCATACAAATTAAAGTGTTGGAAAACCATCCCAACATCACGTCTAATACGGTTAATATCAGTTGATTTCTCAGCAATATCATGACCGTTGACAATCAATTGTCCCTCTTGAATCGTTTCCAGACCATTGACAGTTCTGGCTAAAGTACTTTTACCGGATCCAGATGGTCCAATCAAAACAACCGTCTCACCCTTGTCAATTTCCAAGTTCACATCTTTCAAAGCATGGAAATCTCCGTAATATTTTTGAACATCGCGGAATTCAATCATTGATGACATAGCTAATACTCCCTTCTATCCTCATAAAAAAATAGTCCTATTGTGTCAGTGCCGTCCCTTAATTCTTTTTTGGTCGGTGATAAACAACTAAAACCAAGTCTAATTCACAAAATTTAAATCATACTAACGTGACGTGTTTTAAATAATAATCCAACAAAATAAATATTTTGCCACTCTGGAGACGGCTTTATACATGTCACATTTATATTAAGAAAATTTTAATGTTTAATTTGTGTTTTGGCAACAAAAAAACATTTTGTGAAAAAAATGTTCGGCTTTTTGTTGATTGGACACAGTCCTAAAAAAACTATAACACCAATGTTATCAGTATTATAATCGAAACACTTTTCGGAATAAAAAAAATTTTACGAACAAACAAAAAGTCCACGCATTAGAATGTACGTGGACTCTTTTTAATTCTTTCGAAAAATTGTTGAGGATTTCGAAATCTTATTAGATTAATTATTAAGGGGGAAGTGCTTCTCGTCTCCGAGAAGCTGCGCACAAAAGGTCATTACCCGCTGTGCGCAGTTCCTCGGAAAGGAACTGCTAAAACTATTTCAGAACAATCTTCTTGTAGAGATATCTGGTTAAGAAGTAGTAACCAAGATATAAGACGATGAAGATAGCAAATGGAATTTCAATATGCGCATATGGCTTATAAAGAATGGCACTGAACATTTGTAAACCAAGTAACACATGGATCACACCTAAAATTGCAGGTACTGAGAAAAGTACAGCAATTTCTTTATTGATTGTTGAACGAAGAACCTTTTGACGTGTACCAATCTTGTAAAGCATGTTGTAACGCTTAACATCGCCATTGGCACCGGAAAGAATCTTGAACATCAAACAACTGGCTAACATAGCTAGGAAAGCAATTCCTAGGAAGAATCCCATAAATTCTAGTCCAGAGAAGAAACCATTAATCATGTTATAAGCACTGAACTTGTCGCCACCTGCTTTGGCCAAAACTGGATAACGCTTAGCTTCAGCTTTTGAAATTGCTTTAATACCAGCTAAATTATCTTTAAAGGAATTAGTTTTAACTAAAACGGTTGTTGTTTCTTGACCATTAATGGCGTTATAGTCAGCATCACTGACAAACTTAGCTTCTTTACCACGTTGCTCTGGTAAACGCGTATTCATCAACTCAAACTTGGCATTATCACTCTTATTAGGATCAGTTGTCTTATTAAGTTTGGCTACCATCGTCTTAGTATTGATTTGTGAATAACCAATTGGTTGTTTTTTAAATTCACTAGCACGATAGTAAACTGCTTTATCATCTGATTTAAAGTTGTAAACATTCTTAGACTTAATATTTAAACTCTTTAAACGTTTTTGTTGTGCAGCATCTGGATTAGTTAGTTGCACATCATAATAATTTTGACCATTAACAACGTTATCAATTTGGTTGTTAAAGCCTAGTCCAACAGTAATTGCACCAAGTGCTAAAGCAAACATCATTGAAACCATTGAGAGAATCTTTGTGTAATCATTAATACGGAAACTTAATTGAGAAAGTGTGAAGTTGTTCAAACCTTTTTGAGAATATTTCGTATTACGTTTTAACATTGAAATAATAGCTGTCACAAATGAGTTAATTGTGAAGTAAGTTCCGGCAACGATTGTCACTAAGGCAATTGGAACACCTAACATGATGAAGCCAGCTTCCTTACCCATATACCACATTGCAACATAACCTACAGCTAAAAGTACCAATCCTAAAACAGCTTGAACTGTTTTCAAAACGCCGTTACGTTTGATTTTAACTGGTTGACTATCACGTTTTAATAAAGTTAAAACCTTACTACGACGGAGTGAAATTGAATTTCTAATTGCAGAAAACATGAAAATGGCGATAAAGAAAATAAATGTCCAAACTAGAGCTGGTAAATAGAAACTATTGAAGTGTTTTACGTGCATATCTAACGCACTGATAATCCACTTACTTACAAAACCAGTAGTAATGATACCGATAGCTGAGCCAATTACAGTAGAAATAGCACCGATAGCAAAAGTTTCCACGAAGATCATGCGAGAAATCTTGCTACTCTTCGCTCCAAGCATCATGAACATCCCATATTCCTTTTGACGCATACTCAACAGGAAGGTATTCGCATAATTCACATAAACGATTGTGATGATTGCTAGTAAAACAATCCCAAAACCGAAGATGAAACTTGTGGCTGCTGCTGGAGAATTAGAACTTAAAAATGTTTGATTAGTTGCCAGTGACATGAACATATAGAAAATAGCTGATGCAATCATCAAACCGGAAAATAACACGCTATAATCACGCATTCGATGTTTAATGCCACTTAAGGCTAATTTATTTAACATACTGTTTCTCCCCTCCTATTCAGCGAATGTTCCTAATGAATCTAGAATTTCTTGGTAGTATTCCGCACGACTAGCGTCTTCTTTCTTCAACTCTTGACCAATCTCACCATCTTTAATGAAAAGAATACGGTCACAGAAACTAGCTGAGAATGGATCGTGAGTTACAAGTAAAATTGATACATTATCTTCACGATTAATTTTTGTTAGAGTATCCATCAAAGCTCTAGCACTCTTCGAATCCAAAGCACCAGTAGGTTCGTCACCAAAGACGATTGATGGTTCATGAACTAGGGCACGAGCAGCGGCGACACGTTGTTTTTGACCACCTGATAGTTCTGTTGGATAGTGATTTAAAATCTCTGTTAGGCCTAATTTTTCAGCGATACTCGTCACTGCAGGCTTGATTGACTTAGATGGTTTGTTTTGTAGAGCTAATGGCAAAGCAATATTTTCATAAGCAGTTAAGTTTTCCAACAAATTGAAGTCTTGGAAAATGAAACCAATTTTATTGGCACGGAAATCAGCCATTTGATTGTTTTTTAATTTAGTAATATCTTGACCAGCAATTTCAACACGACCACTAGTTGGTGTGTCTAGAGTTGAAAGAATATTTAAAAGTGTTGTTTTACCTGAACCTGAAGCACCCATAATTCCTACGAATTCGCCGGGCTTAACTTCAAAATTTACATCGGATAAAGCTTTGAATTGTTTCTCTCCAGCCTTACCATAAATTTTTTCAACATTTTGTACATCGACGATTTTTTGCATTTGTACTTCCCTCCATTTGATATATCTATCATAACGGCTAGGACGTTTAGGGTCGTGCGATTCTCCTTACATTTCCTTACACTTTTGTAAGCCGCACTTACGGGGCCGTCTCCGGTCACAAGGGGTGAAATCGCTGTGAGGAACGGCTCAAGCCTGAGGAGCGGTCTTGACCCTCGATTTTGAACTTCGCAGAACCCGCGAATTTCAAAATACGTCCTGTGCTGTAAGGCCGAGAAAAATCACTCGACCTAACACCACTGCCACTGCTGATTTCACCCCTTGTGCCCTCCGACTATTGGATTCTTAAATTTTATGTTTCTTACGAATAATTATGTCAAAGAGCTGCAATGATTTTCAAAAGCATCCAACTACTCAAATATATAAACACTGCAAACATTTATTAAACTAGTCGGAGGAGCTGAGAAATATTAACTGGCTGTGAATGTGGCGTTAGGGCTTTAGCCCTTACACCACTGGGCGTGTTTGGAGACTTGCCGAACTTGCAAGGCTTCAAACCGAGGGACGAGACCTTGGCTCGGCCCGGTCCGCATAGACAGTTAATGTTTCTCAGCTCCGGAGACAGCAATTGATATATAATATTTGAGGACTATTCGCAAAGATGTCCGAAAATATAAAACACTAAGGGGTGTATTTCCGATGGGGAAAAATCTGCCAAATATCGACGGAGAATCAAAAAAGTCGTTTATTAGTTGGCCTGTCGTTGCTCTAATGGATTTCGTTACTGTTATTGGCTTCGATGATATTGTTTATAATTTCCATAACCAAGGTTTGGGAATTGTTTTTACTTGGATCATTATGTTATTTGTTTTCGTTGTACCTTATGAAATGATGGTTGGTCATTTAGGTTCAACATTTAATGAAGAAGGTGGCGGCGTTACATCATGGGTTCGTGCCACTGGTGGTAATGTCTGGGGTTATATTTGTGCCTGGACCGTTTGGGTTTCTAGTTTGCCTTACATTGTCGATGTTGCGAATTCAACTTTGATTTCCTTTGGTTGGTTGATCAACGGTAACAGTTCAATGTCTGACAAAATGAGCAATTCAATGTTTGCTCTCTTAACAGCTGTTATTTTTACAGTCTTCATTTTTATTCAACATTATTTACGCAATTCACTACAAATTTTGAGTATTCTCGGTGGTGGCGCTATGTTCATCATCTCAATCTTGTATGTCGTGATGACTTTTGTTTATCTTGGCAAAGGTAACATGCCACATACTCAACCATTTACGATTCAATCTTTTATTCCTAAGTTTGATATGCATTATCTTTCCACTTTCGGACTTGTCATCTTTGCGATGAACGGTTCAGAATTTGCGGCACCATATGTTACAGAGATGAAAAATGGGAAACGTGATTTTCCTAAAGCTATGTGGATGCTAGCTATTATGACTGGTTTTCTAACTGTTTTAGGTTCATTTGCCTTAGGTGTCTTCTTTAATGCACACCATTTGCCAAATGACTTGAAAATGAATGGTTCTTACTATGCTTTCCAATACATGGGACAAGAATTTGGTATGGGGCGTTTCTTCCTATACTTATTTGCTTTAACACAAGCTCTCTATATGATGGCGCAATTGGCTGTCCTTTTGGATGCCGGGACAAGAATGTTCCTTTCTGATACCGCCAAAGAATACTTACCAAAGGGTCTCACGAAAACTGATAAACGTGGTTTACCAATCAATGGTTACTGGCTAACGACTGGTATCTGTACCGTTATCATGGTAATGAGTGCTACTTTGCCAAATATGAATTCAATCTTTAATCAACTCTTGAACTTGAACGGAATCGTTTCACCATATACAACTTGTTTCTTGTTCAGTTCCTTTATTCTCGTTAGATTACACGATGATAAATTTAAATCTGACTTCGTTTACATCAAAAACAAGTATTTCGCTATCCTAGTTGGTATTTGGTGCTTCGCTATCACCTTTGGGGCCGCCACATTAGGTATCTTCCCAACTGATGAAACACCGGGTACAGCTGCTTGGACACACGTTTTGACATTGAACATTTTGGAACCTGTTTTGATGATCCTAATTGGTATCATTTTGCCAGTAATTGCTTACGTTCAACGGTCACACGAGCAGGCTTAGCATATTAATTCTTGCTTTATTGAATTGATGTTAAAATATAAATAAGTATTTTGATATTAATCTGATAATTTACTATTTTATATAAATAGCCTATAACCAAATTACTAGTTTTCTTATTTAATCTAGTCGGAGGAACTTAGAATATTCACAGGCAGTGAAAGTGGCGTTAGCGATTTATCGCTTACACCACCGGACGTGTTTGGAGACTGGCTTGCAAGGCTTCAAACCGAGACCTGAGACCTTGGCTCAGGTCGGTCCGCACAGCCAGTGAATATTTCTAAGTTCTGGAGACGGCATACAATATTATTAAATCTATAAAAAGCTGAGGGGTCTTCTTATGATCAATGAAATTTTAAAAACAATTGAGCAGTATCAAAAAATTATTATTCTCAGACATCAAAATCCTGACCCTGATGCAATTGGCTCACAAATCGGTTTGAAGACAATGCTTCAAGAAGCTTTTCCTGAAAAACAAATTTACGTTGCTGGAATCGATTTAGCAGTCCTCGATTGGATTGGTAAAATGGACCAAATTTCTATTGACACTTATCAAGATGCACTCGTTATTGCGGTTGATACTGCCAATTCACCACGAATCGACAATAATGGCGACTATCGTATTGCTGATAAAATCATTAAGATTGATCACCATCCTAATGTTGATTCGTTTGGGGAAATTAATTGGGTCGACGAATCCTTCTCTAGTTGTGCTGAAATGATTTATACCTTGGCCGAAAAGCTGGCACCACTTAAAGTTTCACGGGAAACAGCTTTTAGCCTCTATTCCGGTATTGTTGGCGATACGAATCGTTTCTTATATGGAGAAACTGATTATCGAACTTTACGAATCTCAGCTGAGTTAGCTAAAACTGGTATCGATATTTCCCAAATTGCTTTGCATGAGGATGAAATGTCCTTGCAAGTTGCTCGATTAGAGGCTTACATCTTAGACAATTTCCAAATTACTGATTCAGGTTTTGGTTACATTATTATCCGTAAACCTGAATTCGATAAATTCCATTTAGACGACGGCGAACTCGATCATGCCGTGCCACTGATTGGTCGAATTAATACCATCAATAATTGGATTGTTGTTAGTGAAAAAGAACCTAATCACTTCCGTGTCAACTTACGTTCGAAGAATGTCGCAATTAACGGTGTCGCTGAAAAATTCGGTGGCGGTGGTCATCCCCTAGCTAGTGGCGTTTATGTCGGTAGCATGGAAGATGTTAATGCTTTGATTAAAGATATGGATAACTTAAATAAATAAACGCAAAAGGAGCTAGTAATCGACTATGATTACTAGCTCCTTTTTTGATTCTTCTAAATATTTTGTTCAACTTTAATATTATAGTAAACAATTCTTGGTTCAAATTTCTTACTCTCAAAATGAACTTTGGTTAGTGATAAATTGTTTGGTTCAATTTGATCCAGCATTTCGTGAGCGTATGTATCAACTAAAGCAGTCAAAATAGCACTATGTGTTACAACGATAACTGGTTTAGTTTCCGTTTGAAGAATTTTTTCAATTCCACTGGCAAAACGAGTCCAAAATGCCTTACTTGTCTCGGCTAAATGTGTTGAATCAAGCTTAGCAATTTTATCCTGCATCTCGTTGGCATTCATTTCCTGCAGCGTTGCCTCAACTGATTTACCAGAAATCTTAGCGTAAGTTTCTTTCTTAGATTGACCTTCAAAACTACCGTAAAATTGTTCTCTTAACTCAGGCATTGTAACCATTTTAAAGATTTTGCCACCAGCGGCTTTAAAACCATTATTCAATTCCGTGACAGTTTGGATCGAACGATTCATATCACTGCAATAAATGGTATTGGAAATGTCGCCTAAGTTACCAAGTGTTCTGCCCATTTGGTAGGCTTCCTCATGACCTGATTTAGTTAAAGGTGTATCAGACCAACCTTGCATTTTACCTAAATAATTAAAATAAGTTTCTCCATGACGAACGAAGTAGATATCCATTTTACAAATCAACTCCTAATTGAAACGTAATTACAGAGAAAATTGTAGGCTTGTCCGAAACAAAAGACAATTTTTCAAATCGGCTTATTTTTCAATTAAGGTTACGGGATTGCTCAACTGTGAGTTCAATAATTGTATCATCCGCTCAATTTTCTGATTTTCCATCTCATCAAATGACAAATCCAAATCTACTTCTTGTGAATCTTCCAGTTTCAAGCCTAAATAATAGGCACTTGGGTAAAAATATACCAGATAAGCACTGGCTGCAGCGGCTTTAATATTAGCAGGAACTTGCATTTTCTTGCCAATAACTAAACTGGCAGTGTCGACCTGTTGAAGACTGACAATGGATTGCTTACTACTTAACGGTAATAAGATAGCCATAATTCGACGACCCATCGTTTTATAATCGTAATAACTAATTTGTTGCTGATTGATTTTCCAATAACCGTAAGTATCTGACAATTTAACTGCATACAGTGCCACAGCTACGATAAAACAAAGCACTCCAAACAAAATACTAATTCCAATCTCTTTAGCAAAAGTATAGAAAAATACACTAATAATTATGCCCACAGCCAAACTAACTACCAGTGGCACATAATTAATTTTGCGACCAAACGTAAATTCCTTCATAATTGCCCCCTGCTACTCATCACGCAATCTATATAGCTCTTTGGTTAATTTAATATCTCGATTCTTCGTAATTTCCGTAATATTTTGTTTATCTATAAATTCAATATTCTTTCGTTGTAAAAACGTTAATATCGTTGCCAACATTTTACGTTCATTGGAGTCAGGCCAATAATACTGGCGTAAATCTAAATAAATTTTTTGATTATCTTTAGTTGTTACAAGTAGATAAAACATTTCGTGCATCGTTTGACCCATATTGGGTACGTAATTATCAAAGGTAATCATCGAATTAGGATTGTAAGCAAATAAATCAACTTTGATTTCAATACTTTTTATCTTTTTGTATGAAATAAATTGTGGCTTTCTAAGGTGAAATAAGGCTTTGAGCGGAATTATTAACTCATCAATCCCCGTGTATTTACCCTTAGTATCACTAATATAAGTAATTCCCGTTCGATTCAAAGTCCAATAAGTGTAATAACGTTTAAAATCAAATGGGCCCATAAACGTACCCATAAAATAAGCGATTATAGAAAGTAATAAGGCAATGAAAATATTTTCTATGGCTGCAATCCCACTGAATCCAATGATCAAAAGTACCAGAAAAAATACTGGCCAGCGATTCTTTGGTTTTCCATAGTCGAATGGAAAATGCAGATATGGTTCGCCGGTTATTAATTCATCCAATGAAATATCTAACAAACCACTCAAAGAAATGAGGTTGTCAATTCCGGGCAAGCTCTCGCCTGTTTCCCATCTAGAAATGGACTGTCTGGAAATGTTCAATGATTCAGCCAACTGTTCTTGTGAAAGCTGATTCCTCTTTCGATATTTAACAATATTGTCGGACAAAACCATTTCTAGACACCCCTATTATCTTTAAATTTTCGATTCATCTTCACTTTGCTTATCACGTAAATCATATAACTTCTTGGTTAGGACAATGCTTCTATCCTTGACCAGTTCCGCAATATTTTGTTCATCAACAAACTCAATATTCTTCCGCTGTAGAAACATAAGAATCGTTGATAACATTTGACGTTCTGAAGACTGTGGCCAATAGTATTGCCGCAAATCTAAGTAAATTTCCTGATCCTGTTTAGTTGTGATAATTAAATGAAAACCTTCGTGCATATATTGCGCTCTTGTTGGTGCATAGCCACCTTTCAGCCCCATAGCTGAATTAGGATTAACTTCAAACAAATCTATTTTGACCGTAATTTTTTTCATTTGTTGATAGGGGATAAATCCCGTTTTACGTGCATGCAAGAGTGTCTTGATAGGAATAGTGAGTTCTTCCAAACTGTTATAAACGTCTTTATTGTTAATAACATAAGTAATCCCCGTTTTATTCAACGTCCAATAGATGTAATAACGTTTAAAATCAAATGGCGAAACCAAAATAACCATCGTATAACTGGCCAAAGCTCCCAATAATGGCGCATAGAAGTTATGAAAGCCTGAAAAAATCAATACTGCAATTAACATGACCACTATCAAAAAGAAAACTGGCCAGCGATTCTTTGGCTTCCCATAATTGTATGGAAAATGCAGATATGGCTCACCCGTAATCAACTCATCCAACGAAATATCCAGTAAACCACTCAATGAAATCAAATTATCAATACTAGGTAAATTCTCGCCCGTTTCCCATTTAGAAATTGATTGCCGAGAAATACTCAATGCTTCAGCCAATTGTTCCTGTGACAACTGGTTTTTTTTACGATATTTAACAATATTACTTGCTAAAGACATCTGGCTCACTTCCTCTATACCTAAATTATAGGTACTAAATTAAGGAAAATGCACGCACTTATTGCTTGCTAGCGTTATATAACGGCTATTTAATCATAAATGCTCCCACAACTAGGCAAATGACACCGATAATCAAAGAAGAATAGACACCCATAAAGACATAAGGCTGAGGATTTTTAACATTCTTTTTTATATTGAAGTACATCTTTCGACCAACATAGATTTGATAAATTCCCATTAAAATAACCACGATACCAATCATTTCAAGTCCCATGATGATGCCCCCTTTTCTTAATCATAGGCTATTTTCAGACATGATTAAATCCATTTGAAAATAAGATCAAAACTGAGAAAAATTAGGACCATTCCAAACGTTGAGCCAAACAACAGCAACAATCGAGCAATCCTAGGAAACTTATTCTTTGGTTCCCTCCTAATTTGAAAAAACGACTTTATCGTCAAAAAAATCTCCATACAGCCAAAAAACATTGCAAGAAAAGCAAGAAAATCAGACATAATGGTCACTTCTTTCATCGAACTAAAACGTAATTCTTTAGCCCCTAAGTTAACCCACATAATAGTTTCAACCTGAACATAAAAAAAGATTCAACCATAGACAAGCTGTCCATAATTGAATCGTTGTATTTATTATTATTTTGAAAATATGTCGCCTCCAGAAGTAAGAAACTTAGGTCGCTGTGGGGACCGATTGGAGCCAAAGTACGGTCTCCAGTCTCGATTTTGAACTTCGCAAAGTACGCGAATTTCAAAAGTCGTCCCGTGGTGTAATGGCTAAAGCCATAACACCACCTTCACGGCGACCTAAATTCTTACTTCCTCCGGCTAGTTTATTCTTTGTTTTGAATTGTGGTGTACTACTATTTGGCTTGGTTACTTTTTCGTAAATAACTGGAGTACCAAGAATTAAAGTATATAACGCCGGAGGGAGAGCGGGATTTAACCAGCAGTGACAGTGGTGTTAGAACGGTGATTTCCCGTTCTTACTCCACGGACGTATTTTGAGATTTGCTAACTGTGCAAAGCTCAAAATCGAGGTTCGAGACCTTGGCTCGAACCGGTCCCACAGCAGGTTAAATCCCGCTCTCCCAGAGGCCCCTAAGAATTGAAATAGCTGGAAAAATTAAACATTGAACCAATTAACGAAACAGTACCGATAACTACCATTATCAGGGAAAGAATACCTTGAATCGTACAGACATTATTCCACGGGAAGTCAGCTAAAAATGCAAGCCCCAAAATGCCGATCCAAAAGTATTTTCCTTTATAAAAATCACTATTGAATTTCACACTGGTTCCCCTTCCTTACCTTTTTATTAAATTGATAATACTACCAAAAGATATTTTTGTGCCAACTTCATCATCAACGTACGTTTTTCGCTCATGAACGTCAATCATCGGTCTGTTTCAGCTTGATTTTCCAAAAGATATAGACCGCCAAAGATTGATATTAAAATACCTATCACGTCGACTAAGCAGACGATTGGAAAAATATTATTTGGCACATCAGTATACCGATACATCCCGACTTTTGACATTTCTGTTAAAGTCCAAAAAATAATAGCAAGTGCTGCCGCTATAATTAACAAGTTAAAAATTACGTAGAGTAACTTTTGACTTTTAATTTGTAAAAAGTCGTTGATATAATTCATCAATAAATGTACCAAAGTACTCCCCGTCCAAATCAGGACGACAGCTAAAAATATCAACGTTATATCCTTCAATAACAATTCAAACTGAATGTTATCATCAATTACCGTGTGGTAAAAAACATCATTACGCATGTAGTAATAAAGTGATCCCAGGAAAATAACCGATTCTATCAGACAGAAGTAAAAATAAATCAAACCAGATGTTAGTAAATTACTAAAATACAATTGGCTTTCCGATATTGGAATAAGTCTATATCTATTACTAGAAAGCACTTTCTCATTGAGGTTCACTAAAATAACGATACCTAAAATGAAAAATACTGTCGCACTAATGATCATGAGTCCTTGCGGAAAACTACGGAAAAAAATCGAATCAAATTTCGTAATACCAATAATAATACCAACCAAAATTATATTAATGAGCAAAGTCAAATTGATGGGTCTGAATTTGCTCCAAATTAATTCTTTACTTACACCCAGAAGGCTACTCATATTAACGGACCATCCCTAGTCATTATTTTGTAGTGTCTTTAACGAATTGTTTCTGTCCATCTCTTTAAGAGATAGATATTTATTACTGTGAAAAGTGCAATCCATGCAAAAGTTATTCCAAGAATCAACCAAATAACATTAGTTAATTGTTGTAGCGAGGCATTCCCTTGTGAAGTGCTATAAATCATTTCAAAGAACTTTCCGGTTGTTAAATTGAAAACAATTAATCCAACCACCGTTATGACAATATAAAGGATAAAGCTAACAAACTTTTGACGTGCAAATGGTAAGAAAGAACTAATCCAATTGATCAAAAAGTGAATTAATGTAATTGCCGTCCAAAGTAAAACTGTACTAAAAATTAATAACAAAGTTATTTGAAAGAATGTCAACACGCTTAGTCCGTTCATAGATGCAGAACTATACATGCTTGAACCACTCACAAAATAAATAATGTTTCCAATAATAGCTTCTAAAATTTGCAAATAAGTGAACGCAGCAAACGTTGTTAAGATATTACTGAAATACAACTTGGTATCAGAAGTAGGAATTAGACGATAATTACTACTTGTAAATACTCGTTCATTACTTCGTGCTACCAAGACAAAGCCAACAAGATTAGCAATGATAATAGTGCAATAAAACGCTTCAAAAGAATGTTCTGGAATCAAAACTCCATCCCAGTTGCCGGTAAATATTCTCAACAAATCCAACACAACTAAAAAGATTAAATCAACGATGACAATCCAATTCATCATGCGCCATTTATCACTCATTAAATTTCTAACTAAGCCCCTAAATTCAGTCATTTTGAAACACTTCCTTCATAAACCTGTTCATAATATTCTTCGACACCCAAGTGGTATTTCTCTTGGATAGCTTCAACAGAACTGACTTGGTAAATCGTCTTATCTTTGATAATAATCACATCATCTAACAAACTAGCGATTTCAGTCACATAGTGATCACTAATAATAATGGTCGAATCATCATCTTTCCAACGAATAATACTGCTGATAATTTTCTTCCGTGACATACTGTCGATACCACTTAATGGTTCGTCCAACAAATACAACTTAGTTTCACGTGCCAAAGCTAAAGCGATAATGAACTTACCTTTAGTACCTGTCGAGAGAGCTGATAGACGTTTATCATCCTCTAACTCTAAGAATTTAGCGATGTCCAAATACTTTGATTCCGAAAAATCAGGATAAACATTTTGATAAAATCTAACGATATCACCGATTTTAGTATTACGATTAAAACCACCTAATTGATCACTCAAACTGACGTTTTGTTTGATTTCACTTTTCTTCGTTGCACCGTCCACCGTTATAACGCCTTCAGGTAGAGAATTAACACCTGCTATCAAGCGCATCAAGGTTGTTTTACCGGCACCATTCTCACCCAGTAACCCGATGATCTTGCCGCTGTTTAAATTCAAATTAATATCTTCTAAAATTGCTTTATTATTTTTCTTATAATTCAAATTCTCAATTTTTAGTAAATCTGACATTTCAGTAACCCCCTACTAATTAACTGTTTCTGATTTTTTATTCAACAAATAGAGACTAATAATGGTGAAAATCACAATCCAGATAACCATCATCGCCATACCAGAGTACATCACTCTGCTAACGGCGGCGAAACTACTATCTAAATCGTTGATTCCCATAATTCGTAAGACATTACCTGTAATAAAGTTAACTGGTATCATAAATAACCAAATTACGATGACTGTAACGATAATTTTGACAAAACTTTGATTTTTAAATGGTAGAAAATCATTGACCCAATCGATCAATAAATGCAGTGCTGTAATCGCTGCCCAAACGGTGATAATGCCTAAGATAAAAGCTACTAAGACTTCAGACTTGAACAAGTATTGTTGCACTGAATTGAAACTTCGAACCATGAAACCATCATATTTATTTGGTGCAACCGTAATGGATGCCAGATAAATAAGTATTTCTCCAACGATCAAATAAATGAGTCCGACAATTGAGGTCAACATATTGCTCGAATAAAGTGTGCCATCACTGATAGGTATTAAACGATATTTATCATTAATATAAATTCGTTCATTCATCACGGCTATCACAATAACGCCAATCAAAACAGCTGAAAACGCGCTTCCTGTAAAACTAGTAATATTGGGTTGAGGCTGAATAGCTTTCCACAATTGAACAGCTATTAAAATGAGAATATGTATTCCTAAGATCAAACTGACAATTTTAAATTTATTTTTCAATAATCCTTTACTGACACGTCCTAGGCTACTCATCATCCAGACCCCCTTCGTAGACTTTTTCGTAATACTCTTCAATTCCCAAATGATTTTGTTCTTGAATATCTTCAACGGAACTCACTTGATACACCGTTTGATCTTTCAAAATAATGACATCATCTAAAAGACTGGAAATTTCTTTAACATAATGTGAACTGATAATAATTGTTGAATCGTCACTCTTCCATTGAATGATACTTTTGATAATTTTCTTTCGTGCCATAATATCAACACCATTTAAAGGTTCATCCAATAAATACAGTGGGACTTGGCGAGCTAGTGTCAGTGCAATCACTAGTTTTTCACCCGTACCTGTCGAAAGATTAGCTATCTTATCATCACAAGGAATTTCTAAAAATTGCGCCATTGCTTGGTATTTTTCAAATGAAAAATCAGGATAAATGTCGATATAAAATTTCACAACATCTTTAACCTTAGTATTCTTTTCACCCATACCTTTTCTAAAACTAACTAAGGAGTAAGTCATACTAACACATGATTTTCTTGCAGCTTTATTATCAATGCCAGCAACCGAGATTTGACCTGAATTCTTAGCCTTAACCCCAGCAATCAAACGCATTAACGTCGTTTTACCAGCACCATTAGCACCCAGCAGCCCGATAATTTTTCCATTATCTAAATTCAAGTTGATATCTTTTAAAATTAACTTATTGTTCTTTTTATAATTCAAGTCATTAATTTCTAATACCTTACTCATGGCTGCCCTCCCGTTGATTAATATATTTATTAAAACTAGCTACAATCTCTGAATCATTCATATTTAACGAATGTAACTTGTCATAAGTTGCATCAAACATCTCTTTAACGATGTGTTCTTTCAACATTTCAACAATTTCTGGATCTTCTGTTACGAAATTACCTTTGCCTCTTTGTGGAAGAATGACATTTTCCTCAGTCATTTCCTTAAGTGATTTTTGAACGGTATTAGAATTAGCTGAAAATTGAACGGCTAACTGTCTTACAGAAGGCAATTGTGAGCCTAGTTCATATTCGTTGCTAATAATTTTACGATACAAGATATCCTTTATTTGGAGGTAAATAGGTATGTTATCAATGTATTCCATCATTTCACCCTCTTACTGTTCTAGTACACTAATACAGTACAACGGAAAAATTAAAAAAGCAATCGTTTCAGTGCGATTGTTTTATTTAATTTTTTATAAAAATGCCGTCTCCAGAGCCGAGAAATAGTTCACTAGCTATGCGGACCGGATCGAGCCAAGGTCTCGATCCTCGGTTTGAAGCCTTGCAAGCAAGTCTCCAAACACGCCCGGTGGTGTAAGGGCTAAAGCCCTAACGCCACTTTCACAGCTAGTGACTATTTCTCGGCTCTTCCGACTAGGTTTTATATCTTTTATGTTTAGAAAACCTAATTCAAAATATTTGGCAAAACATTCCATGATTAAAGTCATACAAATCGTCAAGAAGTTATAAACTTACCTAACCTTTAACCATGCTATATTAGAGCAAATTGGGAATGAATATGATATGAAAGAAATGATCTATCATGATCAAATTTGGCAAAAAAGTTACTTATCGTCCACTCTTTATTAGCTTATTTGTTGGTATTCTCGTCGGTTCTATCTTTGGATTGAATATTTCGCGGACACTTGGTATTCAAGTTGGTGGAATTTTATTCATACTGATAATGCTAGGACACTATCTGTTTGTTTTACCAATTATCTTTAATTATTGGGAATCGAATAACTTTTTCATCCGTTATAACGATATCAAGCCGCTTCATAATCGCCTTTTAGCTCTACTTTTACCGCATCACACACCAATTAAAGCTATCAGTAAGAAAGACATTAAACGTGTCTCGATTATTGGACTGCCACAACGAAGTTCTTCATTAACGTCGGAATTGATTCTTTCCGAAGAAGGTGGATTCATGTATAACTTGTTTTTAATGATTAACGAACCTGTCAAGGTTAGATTAACCATGAATGACAATAGTATTGTTGATTTAGATATCTCTCGAGATTACGTGAAAAAGCCTGAACAAACCTTAGCTAAGTTACATATTTTTTTAAAAGAATTCAGTTACAATACTTTGAATATTCCTACCGAAGTACGAGAAATAATTGATGCTCAAATAAAAGAAGACTACGATGATTTTTCAAAATCACCATAGTCTTCTTTTCATACGTAATAGACATGCTAAAACCAGATTGGCAGCATCATTGTGGCTAAAGCAACACCATCATACTTCATTTCCTTACCCTTTAATTGATTAAATAAGACAATTATCGACTTCGGAAAATCCTTACTATTGGCTAAATAACTGACTGTAATTTTTTTACACAATCTTGATGATACTAACTCCGGATTGTGGTTCTTCTCTAATTCTTGAGCCGAATCCAGAATCATTTTTGCCAAGTCTGGGTGACGCTTAACTTCAGTATCACCATATGCTTTGCTTAATTGATCCATCATCAAACTTACTTGTTCTGAATTTTTCATAATATAACTCCTAACGTTGAGGCATGTGCTCGGATAAGCTATAAAATTGAAATTTATCGTTGAAATCGCCCATATTCATCCCATTCCAACTTGCACTTTTGGAAAGATTTCCCAATTCTATCAACTCTTTTTCCTCATCCTTTGATAAAGTAACACGACTAAACCCTTCAACATAAATGTATTTAACTAAACGACTAATTAACACTGCCGGATCTTTAGCACTATCAATTTTTAAATAAACTTGCTTAAGTACATCCGTGATGTTCAATAAATAACTCGATTTTTCAGGACGTTTCATTAATGATTCATACAAAAATTGAATGTGTTCTTTAGCAACTGCTGTAATATCTTGTTTCATTTTTAATCTCCCATTCGCAGGACACTAGTTTTAATATTAAATTAAATAAATCTGTTATGTTTTAAAGTACCCTGCAGCAATTCACACAAAATTTGAATCTCTAAAATAAACTAGTCGAAAGAATCGATTAATTCACTGGACCAATAACAAAGAAAAGACAAATACCCAAAACTAGGAACCCAATTCCAAAAGCTAAACTATACCAAACTGCTATGGCAGAAAAATTAGATGTCGTTTTATTGCCGTTATGCTGCAATATCTTCACATATTTAACTGAATTATATGCCTGATAAACACCAAAAATAATTGCTGCGAGACCTAAAATATAATTTAACATCATTTTGAACACTCCCTTTTTGCTTCTTGACCTTAAGATAGCATCAGTTAAATTAATCTGAATCAAAATATCTTGAAACATACTTTTTTTCTTCCTGAACGAATTCAAGAATAATTTTCCTTGTTTCACGATATCTTTATTCTTATAAAGAAGTTCTATGTAATAATTAAGATATCGAATTAAGTTACTGGGGGCGGGCAAATGATCTACATTGAACCAATTGTTTATGAAATTGGACAGATTTTTTCGTGTCTAATTTTTTTCTATATTTTTAGTCGCCTAGCCCATCTTCATCAAAAATGTCTGTCCGGAATCACGCTTATTTTACTAATTGTTGTTAATACAGTTGTTCCCAACTACGATTATTTTATTAATGCACTCGTTTTATATTTACTTTTCCAATGGCACAACAAGGAAAAATTATTACTAATTAATTCTATTTTAGTAAGTTCCTTGCTTAAATTATTAGCTGAAATCTTGACCAATCCGATAATTATCCTCTTCGATAGTCAGCATATTTCAACAAAAACACTCTTTGGAAGTATTTTGTTTGTCACCATCAATCTTTTAATTCAGTTACTTATTTCTGCTATATTTATCTGCTTATATGAACGTTTCAACATTGAAGAAAACTGGAATATCTCTAAATCAACAATGTTCGGGCTATTAATCGGTTATCTTTTCATTGTTATCTTCGTTTTCATGCGCATTATTCAACATTATCAAGCATACTCAGATTTGATTTCGAGTATCATGCTTTTCATTTTGATTCAGTGTATTTTTATCGTCATTATTTTTCTCAAGGGTAATCAAACACAAAAGGAAACTTATACCCGTGAACTGACTAGAGAACAGTTGAAAAATCTTAAAATGTACACTGACCAACTGGAACACGATCAAATTAAATTACGTGGCTTTGAGCGTAATTATAAAGGAACAATTGCTGGTTTACGTGAAATAGCCACATCAGGCGATTTTCAACAAATGCAGACGTCTTTAGGAACCTTAGAGGATTACTCCAACAGCTACTTCGACAATATTTCCATGCAATTATTCAAGGACCTCAACAACGTCGAAAATTCTTATTTGAAAAGTTTACTCATCAGTAAGTTAACGCTGATTCATCAAAATAAGATTACCTGCCATTTCGAATGTCGCGACGTTGTCAGTGATGCTTTAATTAACATCTTTGATTTAGTTAGACTCCTTGGTATTTCCATCGACAATGCCATTGAAGCTACGAAAAATCAGCCTAATGGGGAAATCCAAATTGCCATTATTGAAGAAGCATCCCAATTATCTTTCATTATCAATAACACGACCACTAACCAAACTGATGTCTCCGAAATGATGCAGGAAGGTTTTACGACCAAACAACATCATTCTGGATTGGGCTTAGTCAATGTTCAAGATATTAAACGAAAGTATCCTAATTTGTTCGTCCAATATCGAAAAAACGACCAATGGTTTAATCTCAGCATCGTTATTATTAAATAAATCGGGGAGTATTTATGAACTTATTTATAACGGGGCCACATCTACTACGTATTTGCTTGGCCTGGGCAATTTTTTATTATGTTTTCATGCTAATTTATCATTCAAAATTATCGGTTCAACGACAAATTTTTAGCTTTACGTTATTGTGGTTTCTCTCAGTCATTTTAAATCTTTTACTGTCAGGCTACGCTAATTTGTTAATTGCTGTCTTGATTTATTTAGTCCTCTGGCCCGATCGAAAAGTCGATTATTACTTAATCAACATTATCTTATTGAGTTTTCTCGTCAAATTTTGGGCGATAATTCTTCCCAGCCCCGTCCTCATGCATTATTTTCCTAATCCAAAGATTGTCTCTTACGGTTTCAATTTAACAATTAGTTTAATCGAGTTTATTTTTTCAATTACGTTTGTCTATTTTTACAATTACTTCAAACTTAATAACTTTTTCCAATCACGACAAAATCCCATGACTAGTATTGTATTGGGGTACATCTACATTATTTGTTTCTTATTCCTCAAGTTAACACAAAGTTTCCGCAACTATACAGCACTAATTATGGGAATCTTCGGCTTTACCATTTTGCAGTGTCTTTTCATCATCATTATCTTCATCACTGCTCGGAGACGCCAACGTAAAATTTATCGGGATCGTTTTTCTGAAGAACAAGTTAAAAACTTAAAAATGTACACTGACCAGTTAGAAAAGGATCAATTAAAATTACGTCATTTTAAACATGATTATAAAAATTTACTCTTTAGTCTGAAAACAGTCGCTGCTGAACAAAATTACGATGCCATGAACCAAGCTTTAGATAATTTGGAAAACTATTCTGATGATTACTTAAAAAACTTATCAATAGATTTATATCAAGATCTCAATAACGTCAAAAATCCATATTTAAAAAGTTTATTCATTAGTAAACTCAATACTATCAATCAAAAGAAAATTGCTTGTTCTTTCAACTGTACCGATGAGTTGAATAATTTACCGATGAACGCTTTTGATCTCATTCGCCTACTAGATCAGGCTATCAACAACGCTATTCATTTCACGGAACGCCAAGAACATGGGCAAATTCAACTGGCTATCACCCAGGAGGATCAACAATTGGCATTTCTAATTAATAATTCTTTAGCCAATTTACCAACCACTGAACGGTCCGAAGATTATTTAGAACTTTTACATATTAAGGATTTAAAGAAAAAATACTCAAATATTTTTATTCAACATAGTAAAAACGCTAAGTGGTTCCGATTCCACATCACGTTAATTACAAAGGAGGAACAACTATGAGCTATCCCATCATCATGTGCGAAGACAATCAAATTCAACTGCAACAATTAGATAAATTGGTTGAAAATTATATTTTATTTCACAGCAATCTCTTTAAAGTGGAACTACAAGCTTCTAAGCCGCAACAAGTCATCGATTATCTCAACGAAACTGAACCACAAAACGGCATCTATTTTCTCGATATCGATTTACAAGCAGAAATTGATGGTATTCAATTAGCGGAGATCATTCGTCAAAAAGACGTTCAAGCCGAGATTATTTTCGTCACAACGCACGATGAATTGGCACCACTAACATTGAAACGAAAAGTGGCTGCCCTTGATTTCATCGAAAAAGATCAATCTTTAGATGATTATCGCAAAGAACTGTACGACACCCTAGATTATGCCAAACAAATCATCGACGAAACTCGCACCGTTCAGAAAAAAGGGTTCTCCTTTGAAGTTGGGAGCCAAGTTTATAATTTGGACAAATCTGAAGTCATTTATTTGGAAGCATCCGATATTCCCCACCGCCTTAACTTGGTTTCAACTAACGGTCAATTCGAATTTTATGGCAAACTAACCGAACTAGAAAAGAAATATCCTTTCTTATTCAGAATTAGTAGATCTTGCTTGATCAACCCCGAAAATATTCATCACGTTGATTTTGCAATCAGAGAAATTGGTTTCAGTGATGGATCAACGAGAAAGTTCTCAATCGGTAAATCTAAAAAATTGAAAACTATTATTCAAGAAACACTTTGATACACCACACTAAAAAAGACAGTTCTGGAACAAAACTATTATTATCTTTAAACATGCAGCATAAACGTGGAACGAAACATAGCTTTTTCCGCTTAAAACAAATAGCCCAAGTAATCCAAAAATCGGATTACTTGGGCTATTTGCCTTAATGCTCGAAAGCTGACCATGTTTTGTCCCACTCTTTTATTCAAGATCGAATAATCTATCTTCAAGATATTTTGAATCTGTTTTCTTCCAACGATGATAAATTGAAATTAACAAAAGAATAATCAAAGAAGGTAATTATGATGTTGAAATTTGGTAAGAAAATCAATTATAGACCCATATTGCTTAGTCTCTTAATCGCTGTGCTACCCACTATTATGGCCGCAAACATTTTAGAATCGATTCCTTTAGGACTAGTTATTGGAGCCGCCTTTTTCCTTTTTGTCTTCTTCGCTTACTACTTTCCCAATATTCCAACACTCTTCGTTTATTGGGAAGCCGATCAAAATGAAATTAGATACTGTGACATCAATACACCCAAATCTCGTTTATTAGGTATGATTGCACCACCTGCCGCCAAAATGATTACTATTCAAAAGAGTTCCATCAAATCGGCAACCGTCATTGGCGACTTAGACAACAAGTATGAAATGCCAATGGCTGTCCCTTATTCCGGCTATGTAGCTGTCCTATCACCAGTTTTATCAATGATTCATCATCCAGATACTGTCCGTCTAACATTAAAAGACGGCTCCACAATCGATTTGAGTGTTGCTCGTGATTACACTTACAGCCGTGACAATACTTTAGAAAAACTAGATAAATTTTTTCAAGGTTTAGATAATATTCCGGTTAAGGCCAATATCAAAAAGAATTCTTCAAGCGCTTTAATTTAGTTTTATCGTTATAACGGTATTAAAATATCTTGCAACTTTTATGTGCGTGCATAACCACACGGTTCATTCCTATAATTTAGTTGTAATTAAAGGAATTTCCAGAATATAAATTTTAAAAGAGGAAGGTATTATCATGCTAAAATTTGGAAAAAAAGTTTCTTATCGACCTATTATCATAAGTTTCTCCTATTCATTATTGACTCTAATCACAGCTATTTATTTGCAAGTAGCCAGGATGTACTGGCCAGCAATCGGCTTTTACTTAGCATCTCTTGCAATCTTCAGCGCTATTCTTTTCGGGTATTATCTTCCCAATTTACCGAACAGTTTTACTTATTGGGAAAGCAATCCAACTAGCATTCGTTACAATAATATGGCCAGCTACAAACATCGAATTTTAATGATGCTTTTCCCTTACCAAAATCAATTGACTATTATTAATAAAAAAGATATCCAGTCTATCACCGTTACAGGCAATATCACGCATCCAGAAGAAACCGCTTATCCATTAGATTTCTCACTGATTTATGCAATTTTGACACCATTACTGTCCGTTTTAAAAAATCCCATCACGTTAAAATTAACATTAAAAGATGGTCAAACCATTGCATTAAACGTCTCGCGTGATTTTGCCTACAACAATAAAAAAACTATCGAAAAATTAAATCAATTCTTCGACAGTTTGGACAATACTCAAATTAAAATCATCAATTATCCAGCTCATAACGTCAGTTTCAACTAAAAATCCATTTGCAACCGATAAGTGCGTGCATTTTTACCAACCTGATCCCTATAATCTAGGTGTAATCAAGGAAATCATTCATGAATGAATATCTTACAAAGGAAGGTAATTATCATGTTAAAGTTCGGTAAAAAAGTTACTTATAGACCCATATTAGTTAGTTTCTACTATGCATTGATTCCACTTATCGCTGCCATTTACACACAATGGCCCATCATGTATCTAGTTGGTTTAGCAGTTTTTCTCACTGTTTTGTTTGTCTACTATCTACCAAATTTACCACTCATCTTCAATTACTGGGAAACAGACGAAGATATGATTCGTTACAATGATATGACCAGTTACAAACACCGTATCTCAATGATTTTGTTGCCACATAAAAATCAACTAGTAACAATTAATAAAAAGGATATTCAATCAATCACCGTTACAGGTAAGATTAATGATCCCGATGAAATCACTACTCCTATTCAAGTTACCGGCTATTATGCCGTTTTAACACCAATACTTTCGATGATTAAAAATCCGATTACCTTGAATCTCATTATGAAAAATGGTCAAAAAATTGAACTAAGTGTCTCACGTGACTTTGCCTACAATAATAAAAAAACTATCGAAAAATTAAATCAATTCTTCGACAGTCTCGACGATACACAAATTAAAATCAACAATTATCCTAATCACAACAATGTCAGTTTAAACTAAAAAATGCCTCTCTTATAATTTAAGAGAAGCATTTTTGCTATTTAGGATATCTATCAAAGAATAGGCTGTTTCAAAGCTAGTTGTCCGTTGCTTGATTTGTAAAATTTGGTCCCATAAACGATTAGTGAAATCATTGAAAACCAATTTATTCGCATTACGTTCATGATTCAGTTTACTGATAATATAATCGATTTTCTCATCAAAAAGCGAACCACGATACTGCTTCTCAGAGAGTTCTTGGACAGATAGCTTGATAAATTGCCCTATCTCTTGATTCACCGCTGATTCATTAATTTGACTGTTAAATGATTCATCGAACTTGATCAATATCGAAAGCAATAACTTTTGTTTAGAATATTCCATTTGTCTTTTCACCCGTATATTAATATAACTGATTTTAGGATTAATAGATATGATTTAGCAAAGATTTTTCCTTTAATGATATATATTGTCTATGTTGTCCGTCTCCAGAGCGGAACAATGTTAACTGGCTGTGCGGACCGAGCCGAGCCAAGGTCTCGTCTCTCGGTTTGAAGCCTTGCAAGCAAGTCTTCAAACACGCCCGGTGGAGTAAGGGCTAAAGCCCTAACTCCACTTTCACTGCCAGTTAACATTGTTCCGCTCTTCCGACTAGTTTATTTATGAATAAATTAATTCCATATTATTCAATAGTACTTGTCTCTAAGTTCAAAAATGACTCCTATTTTGATGGTGTATAATAAAACGTATACATTTCACAATTCTGGAGATATTATAATGAATAAATTATTTTATAAAACTATCAACTTCTGGTACGGTGTGGCTATGCTGGTTGTTGGAATTCTTTTTATTGACCATTCAACTAAGTCAACGTGGCTTTTAATTGACGTTATTTTTATTGTTGCGGCAATTGTTTTCTTCCTATTAAGCTTATTCCGCAAACCTAAGCCTAAAAAAGAAAACGACGAGACTCCAACTTTATAACACATTAATAAGACAGCCAATTCAAAATGGATTGACTGTCTTATTTTTACAAAAATATTTTACTTAACCCAGTACCCTTCCAAAAACTCTGATCATCTTTTTGAACAGCTTTGGCTAAATCAAGCACTGGTTGCGATGCTTTATATTGATGTGTCATCAAATAAGTCGAAAGAATACCACCCAATTTTCGCATGACATTTCTGACTTCTTTGTCATTATCTAAATCACGATAAGCTACCAGTAGCGCATTAGATAAACCAGCATCCTGTTTAACTTCGCCCTCATTAGCAACTTGATCAATTAAATCCATTAAACTCTTCTTTTCCATCATAACTAAGCTCCCCAAATTATTTTAATATCTCAAAGATATCAGAAACGGCTTCAACTAAGTAATTTTATCTTGAAGACCACATTTTTCATTCCCGAAATATCAAAATTGCTTGATAGTATAACTCATATCAAACATACTCCAGCCATCGGGGGTGCGAGATTGTGTCAGCAGTGATATTGTTGTTAGTGCTTTAGCACCTACAACAAAGGACGTATTTTGAGATTCGCGCCCTTTGCGAAGCTCAAAATCGAGTCTGGAGACCTTGGCTCCAGACGGTCCCACAGCAGACACAATCTCGTGCACCCGATGGCGGCATCTTTAACCAGGAAATCGTTTTCTACCTATTATATAGCGCGAAAAGAACTTCCATGGTATTATTTATACAGCTTATCGAAAGGATGGTATTCGCAATCATGCGCTTAAAGACTAATATCATTTCAAACAATAAATAATAAATTGGCATTGTTACCCTGGGGTAATTAGTGCCACCAGGAGGATTTATGACAGAATCTAAATCAACATTTGAAAAAACACGTGTTATCGTTGCCGGAGTTAGCCACCTACAGCCTGACTTTGAGTATACGATGCAAGAATTAGCAGCTTTAGTAGAAGCTAATAATATGGAAGTGGCCGATACAATTATCCAAAACGCCAACAGTGTCAGTGGTGCAACTTACTTTGGTTCTGGTAAAGTAACTGAAGTTAAAGAAATTGCCAACGCTGATGATGTTCAAATTATCGTTTTGAACGATGAATTGACTCCTTCACAAATTAGAAATTTGGAAAAAGAAACTAAATTGAGTTTCATGGATCGAACAGAATTAATCTTACAAGTATTCTCTAATCGTGCCCAAACTAAACAAGCTAAACTTCAAGTTGAAATCGCTAAATTGCAATATCAACTACCTAGAATCCACCCATCCGGGAACCCACTTGATCAACAATCAGCTTCAGGTGGTCTAGCTAACCGTGGTGCCGGTGAATCAAAACTAGAATTAGACAGACGTGTCATTCGCAAACGTATCACCGCTTTACGTAACGAACTCAAAACGGTCGATCGTACAATCGATGTCCAAAGTAGACGTCGAACTAACACATCCCTACCACTCGTTTCATTAGTTGGCTATACCAACGCTGGTAAGTCTACAACCATGAATGGTATCTTGAATTTCAATAAAGAAGACTCCCAAGATCGTAAGGTTTTTGAGAAAAATATGCTCTTTGCAACCCTTGATACCAGCGTTCGTCGGATTGACCTGGAAGACAACACTAGTTTCTTACTTTCTGATACAGTCGGTTTTGTTAGCAAGCTACCCCACAATTTAGTTGAATCATTCAAGACAACTTTACAAGAGGCTCAAAACGCTGACTTACTAATCCAAGTAATCGATGTGTCTGATGAACATTGGCGCAACATGATTGAAGTAACGGAGAAGACTTTGAAGGAAGTTGGCGTTGTTGATAAACCAATGATTTATGCTTTCAACAAATCAGACCTCAAACCAGGTCAACAATTCCCTACAATCGAAGGCGACAATATTTATTATTCCGCCATCGACAAAGATTCAATCGCCAAACTAGTTGATCTCATTAAAATCAAAACTTTCAATCATTATAAGAAGACTGAATTATTGATTCCATATAGTGACCAAAAAGTTACTGAAGAAATTTTGAAGAATTCCCAAGTACTCAAAAAAGAGTTTATTAATGAAGGTTCATTGATCAGCGCTAACTTAAGTCCTGAAGAATTAGAAAAATTTAATAAATATATCCAAGCAGAAGTATCTGATTAAGCAGATGCTCCTGCTTTTTTTATTTTTACCCATTCAACTCTAAATTAGAATAATTATTTGAAATATCCTCGCTAATAAGATTTAAATTTCAATATAAAAGGCCATAACTACCTTAAATTAATATTTTTCAAATTATTTTATTATTCATAATGCATTGTTCTAGTTATATCGTCTAAGAAATCATGAACTATCCGGAAGGAACAAGAATTTAGGTCGCTGTGCAGGTGGCGTTAGGACTTTAGTCCTTACACCACGGGACGAGTTTTGAAACTCGCGTATTTTGCGAGGTTCAAAATCGAGATTCGAGACCGCCTTTTGGCTCGAATCGGTCCCCATAGCGACCTAATTTTTTTGTGCCCAGAGGCGGAATTTTTTAAGACACTTCCAGTTTTCCTTTGCATTTTAGTACGTAATGTATTATTATTTTATAAACATTAGAATTTTTCTAATTAAGGGTATTCACTTTTAATATTCATTAGTGTATTCTAAGAATAATTATTTTAGGGAGGATGAACAATGAATTTCAAGAAGAAGTATTTCCTTGCATTGTTACCGATATTTCTATTTGCATTAGTTCTGAGTGGATGTGGCTCTGCAACTGAAAAAGATAGCAATGATACCATTTCAATCAGTTCAAGTGATGTTATCGCAACAATGGATTCATCAATGAACACTGATGTTATCGGTGCTCAAAATATTACCAACACAATGGAAGGTCTCTACCGTTACGATGGTAAAGAACTTCAACCTGCCATTGCTAAAGAAGTCGTTAAACCAACTAATAATGGTAAAACTTATACTTTCCATTTAAGAAAAACTAAGTGGTCAAACGGTAAACCTGTAACTGCTAACGATTTCGTTTATGCATGGCGTAGAACTGTTGATCCTAAGACAGCTTCTCAATATGCCTACATTTACACAGGTATCAAGAATGCTGACAAGATCAACGCTGGTAAGAAGCCTGTTAATACTTTAGGTATCAAGGCTTTGGGTGATTACACACTTCAAGTTACACTAGAAGATGCGATTCCATACTTCAATACATTGATGGCTAGTTCAACTTTCTACCCTCAATACAAACCTTCAGTTGAAAAAGCTGGTAAACAATACGGTCTAAACAGTAAAGGTATGGTCTTCAATGGACCTTTCAAACTTGTTAACTGGTCTGTTTCAAACAACAGTTGGACTGAAGTTAAGAATAATTCTTACTGGAATGCTAAAGCTGTTAAGTTAAAGAAAGTTCAATACTATGTTGTTAAGGATGCCAATACCGGTCTTAACCTTTACGACACTAACCGAATCAACCGTCTTGAAAAACTTGGTGGTGATACATCCCGTCAAGTATCAAACTACAAGACTTTCTCACTAGATAAACAAACAGCTAACTTCTATCTCGAACTTAACCAAAAGAAATATAAATTCTTCCAAAACGCTAAGATCAGACAAGCTATTTCAATGGCTATCAACCGTAATCAATTAACAAATAACGTTCTTGGTAAAACTGGTGGTATCGAACATACCCTAGTCCCAGTTGGTATGTCTTATAACCCAACAACTAAGACTGATTTCACTAAAGAAAAAGTTCTTCAAGCATCAAATAAGTACACTGAATACAATCCAACCGAAGCCAAAAAGCTTTGGGAAGAAGGTATTAAGGAAACTGGTCAAAAGAACCTAAGCTTTACACTTCTAGGTGATGATACTGACAACGCCAAGAAACAAAATGAATATATCCAAGGGGAACTTGAAAAGAACCTACCTGGTTTGAAGATTACTTTATCAAACGTACCATTTAAGTCTCGTCTTGATAAATCATCATCTGGTCAATTCGATATTGTTGTTACTGGTTGGAATGCCGATTATCCAGACCCTGTTACATTCTTGGATATCTTTACAACTGGTAACTCACAAAATAATGGTAAGTACTCAAATCCAGCTTACGATGCTTTAATTAACAAATCTAAGACAACAGATGCCACTGATGAAGATGCCAGATGGCAAGATCTCTTACAAGCAACTAAGATTTTGACTGACGACCAAGGTGCTATTCCTTTGTACCAGTCATATCAAGCTAACTTAACTAGATCTAACATCAAGAATTACAGAATGACTCCAAACGGTAGTTACAACTTAGTTACTGTTTACAAAAAATAATCATAGGTGAGGGAGATTAAATAATGGCTAAATATATTCTCAAAAGAATACTTTATTTATTCTTGACCCTGTTCATCATCGCTTCGATTACATTCTTCTTAATGAAGTTACTTCCCGGTACACCGTTCTCTAACCAGAACCGTATGTCAGCGGATCAGTTGAAGATTGTTAAGGCACAGTATGGACTGGATCAATCAGTAGGTGTTCAATACGTTCGTTATATGGTCGGTTTATTACATGGTAATTTGGGAACATCATTCCAATTTAACAATGAACCTGTTACAGCTTTAATCGGTCAAAGACTTGCTCCATCAATGCAAATTGGTGCTCAAGCAATGGTTTTAGGTACTATCCTTGGTATCCTACTTGGTGCCGTGGCTGCTATTCGTAAAAATACTTGGGTTGATACACTTGCAACATTTATCTCAATCCTTGGTCTATCAATTCCATCTTTCGTTTTAGCTGTTCTATTGCAGTTCTACCTAGCCTACAAATGGAAGATTTACCCAGTTGCTCTTTGGGATAACTTCCAATCAAGTATCCTACCAACATTAGCTTTAACGGCCTTGCCATTAGGTACTGTCGCCCGGTTTATGAGAACCGAGATGGTTGATGTTATGAGTAGTGATTACATTGAATTGGCCAAATCAAAGGGTAATTCAAATTGGAAAGTCGTTACAAAACATGCCTTACGTAACTCATTGATTCCTGTTGTTACAATCATCGGCCCAATGGCCGTTTCTGTTATGACTGGTTCAATGGTTGTTGAAAATATCTTCTCGATCCCTGGTATTGGTGAACAATTCGTTAAGTCAATCACAACTAACGATTATCCAACAATCATGGGGCTTACAATCTTCTATTCATTCTTATTAATCATAGTTTACTTGATTGTCGATATCCTTTACGGACTAATCGATCCAAGAATTAGACTAGGAAACGGAGGTAAAGAATAATGGAACAAATTCCTCAAATTCCGAAGGAAAAATTTAAATTAGTTCACGATGAAAACAATGCTGAACAAGAAAAAATTAGTACACCTTCATTAACATACATGCAAGATGTCCGTCGTCGCTTGTTCAAAAATAAAGTTGCGGTCGTTTGTTTGACACTACTTTCATTGATTGTTTTAATCTCAATCTTTGCCCCTGTTATCGCACCACACAATCCTAATGAACAACAAGTTACACTCTCTAACCTTCCTCCTAAGTTAGGTAACCTCAATATCCCAGGTATGAACGGTTACCAAAACATGGGTGGCAAGATGGTCGATGCCTACAAACAAGCTGGTGCTCCTAAGGGTACATCATTTATCCTAGGTACTGACTACCTTGGACGTGACCTGCTTTCAAGAATCATCTATGGTACTCGTCTTTCCCTAGTCGTTGCCGTACTTGCTACATTAGTCGATTTATTGATTGGTGTTCCTTACGGTATCGTCTCTGGTTGGAAAGGTGGCAAAACTGATACATTCATGCAACGTATCGTTGAAATCGTGTCATCAATCCCTAACTTGATTGTTGTTATCTTGATGATGATCGTCTTAAAACCAGGACTAACATCAATTGTTATTGCAATTGCCATTACTGGTTGGGTTACAATGGCCCGGCTGGTCCGTGCGCAGACCTTCCAATTGAAAGAACAAGAATATATTTTAGCTGCTAGAACTTTGGGTGAACCATCAATGAAGATTGCAACTAAACACTTGATTCCTAACCTATCTTCAACAATTATTATTCAAACAATGTTTACAATTCCGAATGCCATTTTCTTCGAAGCCTTCTTAAGTTTCATTGGTATTGGTATTCCCGCACCGAACGCATCATTAGGTACACTTTTATCAGATGGTCAAAAAGCCTTCAGATTCTTACCATATCAAATGTGGGCTCCGGCTATTATCTTGAGTATTATCATGATTGCCACTAACCTACTTGGTGATGGTCTACGTGATGCCTTTGACCCACAATCATCTGATCATTAACTAAGGAGAAATCGAAATGGATAAAATTCTAGAAGTAAAAGATTTACATGTCGACTTTGATACCTATAACGGTACTGTCCATGCTATCCGTGGTGTTAACTTCCATTTAAACGCCGGTGAAACCTTAGCTATTGTTGGTGAATCTGGTTCAGGTAAGTCCATCACAGTTCGTTCAATCTTACAATTATTGGCTTCAAACGCCACTATCGCTAAAGGTGAAGTCCTTTATCACGGCGATGACTTGTTACAAAAAAGTGATAAGGAAATGGATAAGATTCGTGGAAACAAAATTTCTATGATTTTCCAAGACCCTATGACTTCACTTGATCCAACTATGACAATTGGTAAACAAGTTGCGGAACCGCTTTTGATTCACAACAATGTTTCCAAAAAAGATGCTTTAAAACGTGCTGAGGAAGTTCTTCGTTTAGTTGGAATTCCTAACCCAGAAGCCAGAATGAATGACTACCCTCACCAATTCTCTGGTGGACAACGTCAACGTATCGTTATTGCGATTGCTATCGTTGATTACCCAGAAATTCTAATTGCCGATGAACCTACAACGGCGCTTGACGTTACTGTTCAGGCTCAAATCATTGATTTATTACGTGAACTTCAACAAAAAATTGGTACATCAATCATCTTCATCACCCATGACCTTGGTGTTGTTGCCGGAATTGCTGACCGTGTTGCTGTTATGTATGCCGGTCGTTTCGTTGAATATGGTTCCGTTGAAGATGTCTTTTACAATCCTCAACATCCATATACATGGGGCTTGCTCGATTCAATGCCTACGCTTGATACCAACGAAAATGCTCGTTTGAACTCAATTCCTGGTACTCCACCAAACTTGTTGGACCCACCAAAGGGTGACGCTTTTGCACCACGTAATGCTTACGCTATGCAAATTGATGAAGAAGAACAACCACCATTCTTTAAAGTATCTAAAAATCACTATGCAGCTACTTGGTTGCTTCATCCAGATGCACCAAAAGTTACACCACCAGCCGCAATTCTCAATCGCTACAAGAAATTTGAAAAGTTAGGAGGCAATGCTAAATAATGGCAGATGAAAGAGAAGTAATCGTATCCGTAAAAAATCTCAAACAATATTTCAACATTGGTAAACCTAACGAAGTAAAAGCCGTTGATGATGTTTCCTTTGATATTTACAAAGGTGAAACTTTTGGACTCGTTGGTGAATCTGGTTCTGGTAAGAGTACTACTGGACGTAGTATTATTAGACTTTATAACCCAACTGATGGTCATATCTTCTTCAATGGCCAAGACATTAGTAAAATCAAAGCCCATGGTCCTAAGATGAAGGAATTCCGTCGTGAAATGCAGATGATTTTCCAAGATCCATATGCTTCATTGAACCCTAGAATGAAAGTTAAGGATATTATCGCCGAAGGACTTGATGTCCATGGCCTAGTTAAGAACGAACAAGAACGTGACGCTAGAGTCCGTGAATTGCTCGACATGGTTAACTTGAACCCTGAACATATGACTCGTTACCCTTACGAGTTCTCTGGTGGTCAACGTCAACGTATCGGAATTGCCCGTGCTTTGGCAGTTGATCCTCAATTCATTATCGCCGATGAACCTATCTCAGCCCTTGATGTTTCAATTCAAGCTCAAGTCGTTAACTTGATGCAAGATATTCAAAAGAAACAAGGTTTGACATACTTATTCATCGCCCATGACCTTTCCATGGTTAAATACATTTCTGACCGTATTGCCGTTATGTATCGTGGTAAGATCGTTGAGTTAGCCGATTCCAATGAGATCTACAACAATCCATTGCACGCCTATACTCAAAGCCTCTTGTCAGCTATTCCAGTCCCTGATCCAGAGATTGAAAAGAAACGTACAAGAATTGATTTTGATCACAAGAGTCCCTTCAAAGATGATCAAAGATTACAAGAAGTCCTACCTGGTCACTTCCTCTACTGCAGCAATGAGGAAGCAGCCAAATATAAGAATTAGAACGAAGCGATGCGTGCAGACATTGCCTAGTTCTAATACGTCTGACAAAAACCAAATCCAAACAACTTTAGAATTCAAAAAAATTCTTAAATAAGAGAGTGGAACAAAACATGTTCAGCTTTCGAGCATTAAGGCGAATAGCTCCAGTAATCCGATTTTGGATTGCTGGAGCTATTTGTTTTAAGCGGAAAAAGCTATGTTTTGTTCCACGTTTATGCAGCATGTTTGGAAACAATAATAGTTTTGTCTCAAACTCTTTTTCATGTTCTTACTTTGGATATATCAAACGTTACTGACAATGCCATTAGGAAAATCGATATTTGATAGAAATATGGTATGAAAAAAATCATCACGAAAATAACGACTAGTATTAACAAAAAATAAAGACGCTTAGATAATTTTGGAGAATCAAAGAAACGCCCTCTTATCTTTTTCATCGTGGGAGATAAGGAAAATGCATATAGGATAATTAATCCCAGCAAACTAAAAGGTATTCCAAAAGCATTTACACCTGGCATACAGTAACCTCCTATAATTCAATATTATCTTTAGCATAACAAGTGTTTGTAAAATAACATTTAATGTAACGTAAATAATAAGTAAAGGACCATGTAATTAAAAATCACATGGTCCTTCGCTATTAAGCTTTAATATAACGGTAGCCTTGAGTCTTTCCACCAAAGCCCCAATCATCTGGTGCAACGTCTTTAACGACAATATAGCTAGTCGATGTGACACCACCTAAGATATTCTTCATGCCCTCATAGGCTTGTTGAATAAACTTAGCTTTCTCATCACGAGTATTAGTTCCAGCAGTCACTTTAATTTCAATATAGAAGGTTTTCTTATCAATATTTTTACCACCGACGAACCAATATTCCGCAAATTGAACGTCCACTGCGGCTACTTCTCGATTCTTTTTCAATTCTGTGTGAGCTAAATTAGTTAATAATGTAGCTACTGCACTAGCTGTTTCTTGAGATTTTTTATCAGCAATTCTAACATTTATATATGGCATATTTTCTTCTCCTTTGATTACAAAACCAAGTATAAACCGGCATCATCCTGTTGAATATTATCAAATAATGATATAGTTATCGTAATTAGTGATAACTGGAGAATTAATATGCAAATTAATGATTTATCAATCTACAAAGAGATTTACGAAGCTCGTTCAATCAATAAAGCTGCTCAGCAATTAGGCTATTCACAGTCAAATATTACCGTCCGTCTGAAAACATTGGAAAATGAGTTACAAACAAAACTTTTTGTTCGCAGTTACCAAGGATTAACTCCAACCCGTGCAGGCGATCTGACATATAATTATGCTCAAAACGTGCTAGAAACAACTCACCAATTCACATTGTCTCTACAACGGCAAGTTAATAACCGTAATGTTTTGATTTCCGAGTTATTATTCAAATATTTAGTTATCGAAAAGCACACTTATCAATTAACTGACTATAATTTTGAAATCAAAAAATCGACAGCCATTATCAATAGTGATAATAGTACTGACCAAATGGTCATAACATATGCAGACTTTCACTCACCAAAATATCGATTAGCGGAAACAAATTGGTTACGGACAGCTTTTCTTTCTAAAGATGGTAAAATTCACAAACCATTTCTAATCAATAGTGATACTAATTGTCCTTTTAGAAAGAAAACCTTGAGCCTTGTAAGTCCCGATGACGTTATCGAAATTGATTCATGGGACAGCATTATTGATCTAGTCAGACAAGGACAAGGTACCGCCCTACTTCCACAATACTTAACAGCTAAAAGTAATCTGAAAGAAACCCAGGGATTCCAATCCATCAAGTTACCTTATCGAACATTTATTTTAGACCAAAAAGAAAAGAGCTAGTCTTGCGACCAGCTCTTTTTGTATTTGTATTTTTCATAAGCTTTTCTTCCTTTTTAGTTTAAATTCTTTGTTATATATCAGGGGGGGGAGGAGATATATTGAAAAAATCTATTCGTTTTTAATTTTTAATAATCTATTTAAAGTGAAGCTGTTATAGTCATCTGAGTCACCTCTTCGTTTCTTGACTATGCTTATATAATAACGGGAAATTATGAAAGAAACGTTTTGAAAGTGAGAAATAAGTCGGAAGTAAATGTGAAGAAAAAACGATAACTTGCTGGGGATTATATCCCCATAAAATATTCTCATGGTTCTCACATCCCCTATCACCAAAATTTTCAATTCACAACACAGACACTCATCGAAAGTAGCCGTCCAAATTTCTTGCTCCTGGAGATGGCATATTTAAAACACTCCCAAACAAAAAGTCTGCTCTTCAGCAGACTTTTTTAATTTGGGATATTTACGGGGAATAAATATCTAATTGTTTTTTAGGAAATTAACTTTATATCTTTATAGGGGGGAGATACTAAAGTTTTCATTTATGTGTTTATTAAGGGGATTAAACTTTTAAAAAATAGAGTATTTATATAGGGGTTTATTTCTATTCATGTGTAAGTGAGTTATCTAAGAAAATAATAGTTTACGAGGGTCTCCAGTTTCATTCGGTCACTTCTTTCAAATAAATTCTTTTTTATATCTTTTAAGGGGGGAGATATAATTTCTAATTTTGTTTATAAGGGTTTTTCATATTTTAAGGGGGTTAATTCATGTAATTCAATTTGATGCGGGATTGTTTGTTCATCCGGTCACCTCTTTGTTCCTTTGTTATTTGACTATGGTTATATAATAACGGGCAAATATGAATATCCGATTGCCAAAGTACGAAGTAATTTATAACAATCTATGAAGAATTTGTGACTCTCGAGACTAATTACCTGAATTCAAATTTAGACAAGCTTATACTTTAGGTATATTAATCATAAAGAGGGGCGTAAAATTATGAAATTAACTAAAGCTCAAAAAGTCGACTTGAAGGCTGCTATTGTTGCTGGAACGGCCGCTGGTATTATCTCTGGTTTCGTTAAATTAGGTTGGGAAAATGTCTTACCTCCACGTACTCCAGAGCGTGATGCCGTTAACCCTCCACAAACTTTGATGGAACAAGCAGGGATTCCTCAAAAAATCACTCGTGGAACTTATTCATATTCAGGACACAAAATGCCTTGGGCTAGCTTTTTGATGCACTTTGGCTTTTCAACTTCTTTTGCCATTATCTATGAAGTTCTTTCAGAATATTCACCTTTCATCAGAAAGGGTTCTGGTGCCATTTTTGGTTTAGCTATTTGGGTAGCTTTCCATATTGGTATCATGCCAATGATGAAGACTGTTCCTTCAGCTAAAGATCAACCTACTGAAGAACACATTTCTGAAGCTCTCGGTCATATCGCTTGGATGTGGACAAACGATATCGTCGGTCGTGAACTTTATCGTCGTTTGACTACACAAAAGTAGGTTTTCCCGTGAATAAATGGAAAACCTCTTTAACTGAGCGAATCAGTTACGGCTTAAGCGACGCAGCGGACAATTTAGTTTTCCAAATGATGACTACCTATCTACTCTTCTTCTACACCGATGTTTTTGGTCTAACTGCAAACGAAGTAGCAATTCTTTTCGTTGTAGCACGGACAGCTGATGTTTTTGAAAGTTTAATTATTGGAATTATGATCGACAATACCCACTCTAAATGGGGTAAAAGTCGACCATTTTTCTTATGGTACTCATTCCCTTACGTTGTTTTCGCCATCTTAACCTTTGTCACACCTAACTTCCTACCACATTCCGGGAAATTACTCTGGGCTTACGTTACTTATTTAGGCTTAGGATTTTTCTACACTGCCGTTAACTTGCCTATCACATCAATCTTACCTACGATGACAGATAACGAGCAGGAAACCACTTTATTAGGCGTTATTAGACAATTTTTTGGTAGTTCCGTCCAAATCATCGTTGCTGTCTTTACCATCCCGCTAGTCAGTTTCTTTGGTAAAGGTGACCAACAAAAAGGTTTCTTAGGAACAATCATCTTATTTGGTATCATTTCGTTAATTTTAATTTTGAACACATTTTTCCATGTCCGTGAACGTTACACTAATAAAGAAATTAGTCACCAACCATTAGCAGAAGTTTGGAAAATGCTGAAGCAAAATAAGCCTTGGATCATTATTTCTATCGTTATCTTCCTATACTGGTTAACAACTGCCATCAAGAATCAAACAACTATTTACTACTTCAAGTACATTATTCATAATGAAAATCTCGTTTCCTTAGCAAATAGTTTCACCTTAACTGCCTTGATTGGTGTTGTAGCAATTTACTTTGTTTCAGCTAAATTAGGTAAAAAGAATACTATGTTGTTAGGTATTGTGATGGCCTTTATCGGTCAACTAATCATTACTTTTGCGGCATATTCCGAAAATCTCCCTATTCTCTTTACCGGAATTTTCATCAATTGTATCGGTGGCGGCTTCATTATTGGACTAGTTTCCATCATGATTGCGGACACGATTCGTTATGGTACTGCTATGGGCATCCAAGCTGAAGGAGTTCTCGCCTCAACTGACGACTTCGGAGTTAACTTAGGACTAGGTTTGGGTGGTTTAATTACCGCTGAATCATTGCAAATGTCAGGTTATGTTTCCAATAAAACTCAAACAGCGACAACCATTGCAGCCATCAACTTAAACTACGCATTAATCCCACTTGTTTTATATGTTGTTATGTTCTTAATTTTGTTAGGATATAATGAAACTAAAATTAAACAAGCTATCAATTAGTAGTATCAAAGAAGGTCAAAAATGCAGCAGGAATCTCTTTTTGCAAATCAAAATAATGACGACAATACACCTCTAGCCAATCGGGTTCGTCCCACGACACTAGAGGATTTTGTCGGTCAACAACACTTAATCGGTGACAATAAAATCTTGCGAGACATTATCGATCAAGATAACATCCCTTCCCTAATTTTCTGGGGACCTCCCGGGGTTGGTAAAACTACTTTAGCTGAGATCATTGCAAAGAAAACCAAGGCTAATTTCATCACTTTCAGCGCCGTCACAAGCGGTATTAACGATATCAAGAAAGTTATGAAGGAAGCCGAAATGAACCGGGAAATGGGCCAAAAAACAATTGTTTTCATTGATGAAATTCATCGTTTTAATAAGGCTCAGCAGGATGCTTTTTTGCCATTCGTTGAAAAAGGCAGCATTACTTTAATCGGTGCAACAACTGAGAATCCATCGTTTGAAATCAATTCAGCTTTGCTTTCTCGTTGTAAAGTTTTCGTTCTCAAATCTTTAACGACAGACGATTTAGTCCAACTATTACAAAATACGTTAAAAAATCCCAAGGCTTTTCCAAAATCAAACGTTGAGATTGATGCTGATACATTGGAATTAATTGCGGCCTACGCTAATGGCGACGCTCGTGTAGCTTTGAATACTCTAGAAATGGCGGTTATTAACTCCGAAACTAAGGATGATAAAGTCCAAGTTAAGGTTGATGACGTCCGCCAATTGTTGAATACTAAGTCACTTCGTTACGACAAAAATGGTGAAGAACATTACAACATCATCTCAGCTTTACACAAGTCAATGCGTAACAGTGATACCGACTCCGCCATTTATTGGGTCATGCGCATGCTCGATGGCGGTGAAGACCCACTATACATTGCTAGACGATTAGTGCGTTTTGCCAGCGAAGATATTGGTTTAGCCGATACCAATGCTTTAAATGTCGCTATCAATGCCTTCCAAGCCTGCCAATTTTTAGGAATGCCTGAATGTAACGTTCACTTGGTCGAGACTGTTATTTACTTGTCAGTGGCTCCTAAGTCGAATGCCGTTTATCAATCAGTTTTACGTGCCGAGAAAGATATTAAGAAATATGGTAATTTACCAGTTCCATTACAAATTAGAAATGCACCAACTAAATTGATGAAGAATTTGGGTTATGGTGAAGATTATAAATTAGCTCATAACTATCAAGATAAATTAACCAATATGAAAACTGTTCCTAAAGAAGTTGAGAATAGTCAGTATTACATTCCAACTGAACAGGGTAAAGAACGACTCTTTAAGCAACGTTTGGAATATATTAAGCAGTGGCATCAGGAACATGATGATGAGTAAAGACAAATAAAACCAGCAATCCGTTTTGAGATTGCTGGTTATTTTTTTATATGCAGTGGCTTTGAAACGAGCTACACAAAGGCAACTCCTTCCGCTTTTCATAGAACTGTAAATCACACAAAAGCCGTGTGCAATTCACAAACCTACGAAAATGCTCGGGAGCTGACCGCCCTTGTTCGCTCTCTATTCAAATGGATACTTCATGCCCCAATCATTTCTCACATCATTCAAAATATGGGCAACATCATGTGACAAAGCTAATTGACCATCATCATGTCCAGCTTCGATATATCTTTGCATATCACTAACTTCATATTGCAATGCCTTTGTATCGTCACCAACGATAATTTTATCAGTCGTTTGCGTATGTGCATCAGCCGTATAAGTAATATCAGCTTCAGTAGCACGTGGATAATTACTAATTTCGATATAACCTTTCGTTCCTGAAATAACACCACGCTTTGGCTGTTTAGCACGCATCGATAAAGCCATGACTGCCATTTGTTCGTCATCATTTTTCAAAATAATACCAGATTGTTCATCAACACCAGTTTCAAAATACTTCACAGTTGTCAAAATGTTGGTTGGCTGCTTATTCAAGAAACTTCTTGCAAAGGCTGTGGCATAACCACCGATATCTAGTAATGCTCCACCAGCTAACTCTTTGTTGAAAAAACGGTTCTTAGGATCATAGTCTTTCAAACTACCGAAGTTGACTTGGACTAATTTCACGTCTCCAATTTTTCCATCGGCAACCATTTGCTTAACTTTCGTATAAAGTGGCATATGTAACAAAGTAAATCCTTCAGTCAAAATTAAATTTTTCTTAGCAGCTAAAGCTTGAACTTCATCAAATTGTTTAGCATTGACGGTAATAGCTTTTTCACAGAAAACATTTTTCCCGGCCATCAATGCTTCTTTAATATATTGATAATGGTATGTATGTGGTGTCGCAATATAAATGACATCAATCTTAGGATCATTAATCATATCAGTTGGATTAGCAAATTGATGTTGAATACCTTTTTCATCCGCAAATTTGGCCATTTGTTCAGCATTCATATCGGATACGCTATAAATTTCACCATTTACAGCATTCAATGCATCAGCCATTTCGTGAGCAATCCAGCCAGTTCCAATCATTCCCCAATTATATTTTGTCATAATTACAAATCTTCTTTCTTAATGTGTTTTACATCTTCATCTGTTGCCAAAAGCGCGTCAGTTACCACATCTTTGAAATATGACGTGCCTAAAACACCTGTCATAGAAGCCAATTTATTATTAATCGAATCAATTTCATCCCAATTTTCAAAATGACAATCTACCAAACCATTACCATTGGGAGTTCGAACCATTCCTGCCATATCTTGAGATTGACGGACGTTTGCTTTCCCACCTAATTGCTCAACCTCTGTCAAAACTTGTGGAATGGCTAAATCCATGACTTCAAGCGCCAATTGCACATCAGCATTGAGTTTGTCAGTGAAACGTTCTGCTGGAGCCATAATGATGTAACGTTCAGCTAAATTAGCGTATAACCGTTCAAAAGTATGGATACCGCCGTTACTCTTCAATGCATTGAGATTATGGTCGAGACTGTCACAACCATCAAATGCTAGATCAAACTTCGTTACTTGTTCTAAAGGTACGATTGGAATATTCAATTCCTGACAAAGTTGTCTAGTTTGTTCGGAAGGACTTGCCACATAAATCGTCGTTGCATCTAGGGCTCGAATTAAGCGTCCAACTGTGCGGCCACCGCCAAAACTGACAGTCATCCCAGGTTTGATCATATTAAGTGCTGATTCGATTAACTTTTCCATTTTTGAACTCCTGTGAGAAATATATTTTCATATTATTTTTATATCTGAAATTCATTTTCATATTAAAATAAAAAAAGTACCCTGTCAAGCAGGATACTAAATCTTTCGATCAGAAATTAATTCTTCATGATGCGCAATTTTGGCTAATGTCTGTTTATCTTGTCCTATCAACAATAAGAAAATGGCTTCAATCATCGTTGAGGCAGCAATTCTGGAAAAATAATATTCAGATTGAAAAATTTGTTCACGGACATACGTTTTCAGGTGAAAATCAGCCTTTTGAGCAATGGGTGAATCTTCACGATTAGTAATGGCTATCACCTTAATTTGTTGCTCCTGGGCGACTTTAAGTTGTTTCATCAATGATTTAGATTCACCGGAGTTTGAAATGATTATTAAAATATCTTGGCGATTCATATTCAACGTCTGGGCCAAAGACGTTTCAAAAGCGGCATCACTAATAGCTAACAGACCAATCTGGTTGAACTTATAAACCGCATCAATCGCTACTGGATACGTATTTCCTTCAGCAACTACTTGGATCAACCGAGCCTTTTTAATCAAATCTAGGACCTGATTAAGTTTAGTAGTATCCAAATTTTTCAAAGTATTGCTGATTTCAATATTCTTGTTGTCAGTAATATTTTTTAAAACTTGTTGGACATCATCATCGATCGTCACTGCCACATTTTCCTCATCCGACACTTGAGCCAAACGTGTTTTTAACTGATGAAAACCATCAATATCCAAGTTTTTACAAAAACGTGAGACAGATGCTTCACTGACAGCCGCCGTTTGGGCAAGCTGTGAAATCGTATAGTCAACAACGGCTTTGGGCTGTTGTAAGACCACTTGAGCAATTTTTCTATCGGTCACAGACATATGTGGCAATTTATTATAAATGACATCGATTATATTTTGCATAGTTTTTCCTCTACTCCTATTCTATCAAAATTTGAGCAGCAAAAAAGCCTGCTAATAAGCAGGCTGCCATGATATTTAATAGTATGATAAATATCAACTTCTTTCTTTTGAAGATTAACTACGGGGGAATAGTCATCTTTTATTTAACTTCTTTATCTATTAGGGGGGAGATATTTGAAGTTTAAGTTTTTTTATAAGGGGATTAATTTTTCATTGTATATATGTTTTAAGGGGTTATTTCTATTCATTGTTTTCAATAATTATCTTTTAAAGGGTTAGCTCTCTGTGAAGCTTTATCTTTCCATTGATTCACCTCTTCCTCTCTTTGACTATGCTTAAATAATAACTTTTAAATACGAATAAATTTATAACAAATTATGAAGAATTGGTGAATCTTTTTTTGTGGTGCCGCCGGAGGGTGCGAGAAAGAATGCCTGCTGTGGGACCGACTTGAGCCAAGGTCTCAAGTCTCGATTTTGAGCTTCGCAAAGTACGCGAATCTCAAAATACGTCCGTGGTGTAAGAGCTAAAGCTCTAACGCCACCTTCACTGCTGGCTTTCTTTCTCGCACCCTCCGGCTAGTTTATTTGTTTAGGGCAGCTGTTTTACTCAGATTTCAGATAGTTTAAAACGTTATGTATAGTCTACAATTTAGTAAACCGGTACCCTTAATGATTATTTAAAATTGGATAATTGGAATATAAAACATATTTTTATAAATGAGAAATATTAAAATCCCAACCAACTAGTCGGAAGAACCGAGAAAACTTAACTGGCAGTGAAAGTGGTGTTATGTCGAGTGCTTTTCTCGGCATTACAGCACCGGGCGTGTTTGGAGACTTGCTTGCAAGGCTTCAAACCGAGGAGCGAGACCTTGGCTCGCTCCGGTCCGCACAGCCAGTTAAGTTTTTCTCGGTTCTGGAGACGGCATAAAAAAAGACCGCCCTGACGGACGATCTTTATACGTGAATGATTTTAATTTTGAATGTGTATTATAGAACCTTAACAGCGAATGAAGGCATGAAGTAACCTGAGATTGTTGAAATCTTAACTGATTCGCCTGGTTGTGGTGCAGCGATGTATTGGTTGTTACCTAAGTAGATACCTACGTGGTAAGTTGAACCTTTGCTACCCCAGAATAATAGATCTCCGGCTGATGCTTGAGAAACTGCTTCTTGTGTACCGGCACCTTCTTGAGCTACTGTGTATGAACCAATGTTCTTACCAGTTGCTTCTTGATATACGTATGATGTGAAACCTGAACAGTCGAAACCTGAAGGTGTCTTACCACCCCATACATATGGTGTACCTAAGTATTGTTTAGCAGTACTGATAACATTATCAGCAGTTGCTGACTTGTCATCTGATGAAGCTGATTCTGTAACTGCAGCCATGTCTGTAACATCGTTAGCGTTAACCCATTCGTTAGCACCTACAAGGTACCATGTGTTACCTGAATCGTCTGTAACAGCTTGGCCAACAGCCCATGCTGTGTTAGCTGACAATGCACGACCAGAACTCTTACCATTTGCTGATGGTGTTGTGTAAAGTGCTGACAATGTCTTTGTACGTACAGCAGAAGGAGCATTAGTAACTACTTGTGATGCAGCCTTTGTTGTAGAAGCATTTGATAGACCTAAACCTGTAACTGCCAAAGCTGCAGCAGCTGTAAATGAAATAAGACTCTTTTTAACGTTAGTATTCAAAATTGAAATCCCCCGTAATGGTTTGTTTTTTTTATTTTTTAAGTTTTTCTTAATTAATTTCTTATCACTCAACGATGACTATAATACTCTCCGAATATTGCAGAAATGTTACAGCAATTGTATAAGAATGTTACACTTTGATGTTCACAAAGTAATAAAGTTCTAACCACATGTGTACCAGTGGTTAGAGCTTTATTGTGAAATGTTATATTATTTGATATTTTCGCTTTTTAGTATTTTGTTAACGTTTTCTTTCGTTATCTCTATGTTATTATTAGTAATTTTATAACATTTGCCCCTTAATTCAGCGGGAATATTGAGATCTCGATGGAATTCATCACTGCTAATTCGAGCCTTTAACCGTGAAATATCATCCCCACGATCAGCCAATCTTTGTGTTACAGTTTCCAAATCTACTTCTAGAAAAATAACCACAGCCTGATTGCCATACTTTTCTTTATATGAAGCTGCTCCTTTTGTATCAACTACGATACTGGCCGCATCATACTTTTTCCAAGTTTCGTTGAGACTTTCTTCAGATGATCCATACCAATTACCACTATATTCGACTCTTTCAAGGTAATGATTCTTTAAAAAGCTTTCTTTTGTCTCAAAATGATAGTCAACACCATCTTTTTCGCCCACACGTGGTAATCTAGTAGTGTGAGTTATAACACTCGGTATATGATAGGTATCTTGCAAATATTTACTAATTGTTGTTTTCCCAGTTCCGCTTGCTCCAGTGATAACAATAATTTTTTTATCCATTATAGGACTCCTATGTTTGAAATATTTCTTCTACTATATTATTATACTAGTCTGTTAAGTAATTAATCCGAGGAGAATTTACATATGAAAATAGAAGACTTAAAAGTTGGTACTGTTTACGATTGCTCCGTTGATGAAGATATGGATTACCCATTCCAAGGTAAAGTTGAGAAGATTTACGAACACTCAGCTTTGATGGAAATTGTTAAGAATGATCCTAAAGACAATTCTAATAAAACAGAATTGAATAACAAGATTGTTGTTAGCATCAAGAAAATCAAAAAAGCTAAATAATTAATCCGATTAAAAAGAAGCTGGTCATTAAGTTGATCAGCTTCTTTTTTTAGCCGTTTACTTATAGGTGAGAAAAATAATTCTAAATTATTTAATACTTTTGTAGCCCATTGTCTAAAGTGAGTTGCTTGTATAGAATTTACACGATAACCCACAAAAATGATTGTATCCAAATTATAATAGTTTATATCTTTTGACATATTGCCGAAAACCCCATTGTTTACGACATTTGCAATTTTTGCAACACTCGTAACTTCAGGCAACTCTTGAGTTTCAAAAATATTTTTTAAATGCCTACTTATAATTTAGACAGTAAAGCACCCACAACTTACGTTTGTGAGTGCCAAAATGCAAAACAGTGTATATTTTTCAAATTCATTTATTTAATCTGTATAATCGATTTCTCTAAATCAACTATTAATTAATATTTGAAACTTCATAAATGATTAATACTCTAGATAAAAATTACTTCTCAACATTAATAAATGAACGGGCTGGAACTCTTAATACTCGGTATTCCATTGCATAACGGTTGGCTTTTAGTCCTAAACCATTGATGAAATTATTCTTATATTTAGCTTGTACCGTAATAACATATGCATCTTGATATTTATTATCTAGTTTTGTGATTTTCTTCATTGGCCAGTTCAAATGTAATCCTGAAACAGTGAACGGTAAGGTTGCGTCTGAAATTGTCGCATTCCGACTTGAAACAGTATATGTTGAATTATTGATCCAATATTGATAAACATCTGTTGCAGTATTGGATTCCTTCTTATCAATCTTTACGTAATAACCTTGTCCATCATTTGTCGTCTGGACAATCATTGGATCGTATTTATATGAGACTGCCACTTCATTTTTATTAGTTAAATCAACTTTCGTAAATAAACTTGTATATAATAGACCGCTGACAGCTAAAATAACGACTAAAATTTCAACTAGGTCAGTTAAAATTGTTGCCCCAGTGATTTTACCCTTTTTTACGACTAAAATTTTTAAATGACGATTTCTAATATTAAATACTACAAAAATTAAGAGCGCGATTACCACGATCCACGCAATTATTCCCACAAAATTCCAAGAACTCATAGTTTTCTCCCAACTAAAATTAATTGTCTTAAACACTTCATAACTCTATAATAGTCATTACGCTAATTTTACCACGAATCGAAAAATTATTTGAAAATGAGATGCGAAACGGTAAAAAATGTGTGGGCACATACGTTTGTCGACTTTTTATAATGACGACATAACTACGCTATATCGTGTGATGACCGTTATATCGAACACAATATATTGTGTTTCAGATTTCAAATGATTATACTAGTTGAGAATAGCACTTGAGAGGAAGTAATAACATGAACAACGTAATCGTATATAGTAAAAATAACTGCATGCAATGCAAAATGACAAAGAGATATCTTAAAGAACACAACGTTCCTTTTGAAGAAAGAAACATCAATCAACAACCACAATACCTAGATGCTCTTAAACAACAAGGTTTCCAAAGTGTGCCGGTTGTTATGAATACAACTATGGACCCAATCGTCGGTTTCCGTCCAGATAGCTTAAAGGAGCTCGTGGACTAACATGAAAGAAATAGCTTATTATTCAATAACAGGTCAAACAAAGCGTTTTGTTAATAAGCTCGGAATAGATGGATATGAAATTACCGACGCCGATCCGTTTTATCAAATGGGTCGGCCATTTATTCTTATTGTCCCTGCTTATGACGACGATATGATGGATTCTGTCATCGATTTTCTTCAATATGAAGATAATGCCAAGAATTGTGTTGGTGTTGCTGGTGGCGGTAATCGTAACTTTAATACACTTTATAATCACACGGCTAAAGATATCGCCGCTGGTTTAAATGTACCGGTTGTTTTCCAATTTGAATTCAACGGTACCCAAAAAGATGTCGAAAACTTTAAGAAAGTAGTGAATGAAATTGGGATTAAATAACCTTGATGCAGACAAAATTAGTTATTTTAAATTAAATAACGAAATCAACATCCCCGTGAACGACAGAATTCCTTTAAATAAGGATAAAGAAGCCGTTAAAGCCTTTTTCTCTGAGAATGTGGAGCCTAACCTTAAAAAATTTGCTTCCTTCAAGGACCATATTGACTACCTTGTTGAACATGATTATATTGAAAAATCAGTTGTCGATGAATATCCACATGAATTCATCGAAAGTTTATATAACTATTTGTTAGATCAACATTTCCAATTCCAGTCATTCATGGCTGCTTATAAATTTTATAACCAATATGCCTTACATACGAACGATGGCAATTATTATCTCGAAAATTATGAGATGAGAATTCTTTTTAATGCTCTTTTATTTGCTCATGGTGACCAAGATCTAGCTAAATCTTTAGCTACTGAAATGATTGCCCAACGTTACCAACCCGCTACACCATCATTCTTAAATGCTGGCCGTAAGCGCCGTGGTGAGTATGTTTCTTGTTTCCTACTCCAAGTCACTGACGATATGAACAGTATTGGCCGAACAATTAACAGTGCTTTACAACTATCACGTATCGGTGGTGGTGTTGGTATTACGCTTTCTAATTTGCGTGAATCAGGTTCTCCTATTAAAGGTGTCGATAACTCTTCATCCGGTGTTCTACCTGTCATGAAGTTGCTCGAAGATAGTTTTAGTTACAGTAATCAATTAGGTCAACGCCAAGGTGCTGGTGCCGTTTATTTGAACGTCTTCCATCCCGACATTATTGATTTCTTATCTGCTAAAAAAGAAAATGCCGATGAAAAAGTCCGTGTTAAGACCTTGTCACTCGGTGTGATTGTTCCGGACAAGTATTATGAATTAGTTCGTAATAACGAAGATATGTATTTATTCAGTCCTTATTCAGTTGAAAAGGTTTACGGTAAACCCTTCTCATATATCGATATCACAAAAGATTACGACAAAATGGTTCAAGATGATCGCATCAAAAAATATAAAATTCAAGCTCGTGACTTGGAAGATGAAATCAGTAAACTACAACAAGAATCTGGCTACCCATACGTGCTAAACATTGATACTGTTAACCGTGAAAATCCAGTTGACGGTAAGATCATCATGAGTAACTTGTGTACTGAAATCCAACAAGTTCAAGTACCTTCTGAATTAAACGATGCTCAAGAATATACTAAATTAGGAACAGATATTAGTTGTAACCTTGGTTCAACCAATATCTTAAATATGATGAAGAGCCCTGATTTTGGTAAATCAGTTCGTGCTATGACACGTGCCTTATCATTTGTCAGTGATGCTTCAAACATCACAGCTGTTCCCCCTGTTGCCAATGGTAACAAGATGAGCCATTCAATCGGTTTAGGAGCTATGGGACTTCACACGTTCTTAGCATGCAATCATTTGGAATATGGCTCTCCTGAAGCTATTGAATTCATCAACGTCTACTTTATGTTGCTTAACTATTGGACCTTGGTTGAAAGTAATGAAATTGCTAAAGACCGTCAAGAAACTTTCCATAATTTCGACAAGTCAAAATATGCCGACGGATCATACTTCGACAAATACGTTACTAATAGTTACGCTCCTAAATCTGCTCTCGTTAAAGATTTATTCAAGGGTATCTTTATCCCTGAACAAGCTGATTGGGACCAACTTAAACAAAATGTTATGCGTGATGGATTATATAACGCCTATCGTTTAGCCGTTGCACCTACTGGTTCAATTTCTTATATCAACAATACTAGTGCTAGTTTGCAACCCGTAACGCGTCTAGTTGAAGAACGTCAAGAAAAGAAAAACGGTAAGTTATACTTCCCAGCACCATTTTTAAGCAATGATACAATCAAATACTACAAGTCAGCATATGACACTGATATGCGTAAAGTTATTGATACTTACGCTTCAGCTCAAGAACATATCGATCAAGGTATGAGTTTGACACTCTTCATGCGTTCTGAGATTCCAGCTGGAATTTACGATTGGAAAGCTGCCGACGATACCAAGCAAACAACACGTGATTTAAGTATTTTACGTAACTACGCTTACTACAAGGGCATCAAGTCCCTTTACTATGTCAGAACATTTACTGAGAACAATGATGAAATCGGCAGTAACGAGTGTGAAAGCTGCTCAATCTAGGAGGAATTTTTGAAAATGGTTGATACATATTACAAATCAATGAACTGGAATAAGTTGGAAGATCAAATTGATAAGGAAACTTGGGAAAAGTTAACTTCACAATTTTGGTTGGACACACGTATTCCTCTTTCAAATGATTTAGATGACTGGCGCACACTAAGTCCAGCCGAACAAACAGTTGTTGGACACGTCTTTGGTGGTTTAACACTACTGGATACCCTTCAATCACAAGATGGTATTCAAGCTATGTCAAAAGATACTAGAACTCAAGCTGAGACAGCTGTCTTCAATAACATTGAATTCATGGAATCAGTTCATGCCAAAAGTTATTCATCCATTTTCAGTACACTTAATTCAGCTGAAGAAATTGAAGAAATTTTTGATTGGACTGATCACAATGAGTATCTTCAAAAAAAGGCTCAGTTCATCAATGATATTTATCAAAATGGCGAACCACTTCAAAAGAAAGTTGCCAGTGTTTTCCTAGAAAGTTTCTTATTCTACTCAGGTTTCTATACACCGCTTTACTATCTTGGTAACAACAAGTTAGCTAACGTGGCTGAAATTATCAAGCTGATTATTCGTGACGAGTCTGTTCACGGAACTTATATCGGTTATAAATTCCAACTAGGATTTAATGAACTCAGTGATGATAAAAAGGCTGAATTGAAAGATTGGATGTACGACTTACTCTATACTCTTTATGATAATGAAGAGAAATATACTCGTGAATTGTATAAGGAAGTTGGTTGGGTCGATGAAGTGCTTGTCTTCCTCCGTTATAACGCCAACAAAGCTTTGATGAACCTTGGTCAAGAGCCATTGTTCCCAGATGGTAACGCCGAAGATGTCAATCCTATCGTTATGAACGGTATTTCAACCGGTACAAGTAATCACGACTTCTTCTCGCAAGTTGGTAATGGTTACTTGATGGGTAAAGTTGAAGCCATGAAGGACTCCGATTATGATATCGGTCGGACTGGTGACAATAAAACGCCTGACAGTAGTTCACTGTTCAATAAAGTTAAAAAATTAAAATAATAACAAAATAAGGATCAATCTACAATGTAGATTGGTCCTTATTTTGTTATATTCTCTGAAGGTTGAAAGTTAAATAAATTGGAGTATTGACTGTTTAGTTTGATTATTTTTTCGTCAATAATATTTAGAATATCAAGACTTAAAGTATGTTTTGATTCTTTCAACCTTTAGTTATATTCTTATAAAGTTTTTTCGAAAGGCTTTCTAGAGTGTTCCATTCTTCTTTAGTGAAACCACTTTTTCCAACTAATGCCTTAGGTAAATCCTTAACTGCTTCACGTTTTTGAATACCAGCTTCGGTTAAATAGACATTAACGACTCGCTCGTCTTCTTTGCTACGTTTGCGAACAACTAAACCTTCATTTTCCAAACGTTTCAACAAAGGTGTTAAGGTTCCAGAATCCAGTGACAATAATTCACCCAATTCTTTAACTGACAAGTTTTTATACTGGTACAGAGAAACAAGGACTAAATATTGTGGATAGGTAATGCCATTTGCACTTAATCCATCATGGTACAGCTTTTGAATCGCACGCGATGTTGCATAAAGTGAAAAACACAAATGATCGTCCAAAGGAAGTGGTTGAGTTGTATCTATTTCCATCTTAATTCCTCCTCTAATGCCATATTTACCTTGTATTCTATGCTTTTTAAAGTAAATTGTAAATTATTCTATTTTGCACAATTGGATAACTAAATAAATAACCTGTTATAACTTTGATTATTAATAATTACATTTATTTATTATATTATTTATATAAAAATACAATGGATTTTAAACTTATCTTACGTGTACATAATGTATATTTTTGATACACTTTGCTCTGTAAGAGGAATTTGTACATGTGAGGGGATATATCATGTCGAGGTTAAACGTTTTCAAAAAAATCACACTTATTTGTATCGGGATATTTCTACTAATAATTAATTATCCTGCTACAATCATTAAAGCTGCCGACGCCAACACCGATTTTCAAAACGCATTAGCAACTACACCAAAAGGATTAGCTTGGCGAGATGACGATTTTACTGTCGCTGATTTTGCTAAAGCTTACCAAAATCGTGTAGCTAACGGTACTTCTGACGGAAATAACAGTAATACTCTAGTCGCCCAAAATGCTAGTAGAACTAACAATGCTAAGATTACTCAATCGACTAATCCCAATACTCCCAACACTAGTGTTATTCAAATGACTAATGCTACTTGGCAGACTGGGGCTGTTTGGGGAAATATGGCGAATGATAATTACTTTGACACCACACACGAGCAAACTGCATCTATGTGGATTTATTTCGGTAGAGTTAGTGGTGTAACACCTGCTGATGGTATGGCCTTTGTTCTTCACAATGACCCCAATGGTGGTGATTCCATCGCTCTTTCTGGAGACGGTATTCCTGTTAATGGACAATCCTTAGGTGTTTGGGGAGCAGACTGGCAAATAAAAAATGATAGACCAGAACAATTGTCAAAAACAGCCATTCAAAAAAGTTGGGCCTTAGAATTTGATACTTTCTCCAATTTCGAAACTAGTAATATTACTGGAGAAGGTAATACATTTGATAATACTATTAGTAGTAATCTCCAACGTTCTGATCAGCATATTGCAGCAAATTATCCAGCTGACCCTACTATATATACTAACGGAACGGGTAACAGTGGTAGGAATTACTTTACAATGGCACACAAACAACCCAACATATTTTCAACCTACGCCACTCCTCCAACAAATTTAGTTGATAGTAAATGGCACCATATAACGATTAAATGGACTCCAATCAATGATGCCAGTGGTAATCTATCGTATGCTTATAACGATAAAAATCCTACAACAGGAACTCCTTTGACACCCCAAGCTCAAGAAACCTACTTAATTGATTTACCAAAGTTAGGTATAACAAGCACAAACAAAAAATTATATTGGGGCTTCACAGGATCAACTGGTAAGAATTACCAAAACAACTTAATTGTTTTCGAATCCATCCCTTCTTTCGTTGACGCTGAAGCAAAATCAGCTGTCTATGACGATACTCAAGGTGGAACACAAATCACTAATAGTAACAACCTTGTCGACCCTAATGCTGATATCAGATACACTTATTCGTTAAATTACAAAGGTTGGACTAGAACTTGGAACAATATCAATGCTTTAATGAAAGTTCCGGATAACGTTACTTTCACAAGTGGAACCATTACTTATCCCGAATCATCAACTAATAAAAATCCTCGACCTATCCCTGCTGAAGTATTTTCAAACGTCACAAACAGTCAATTAGAATATTTACTTCCTGAAGGACTGGACCCTGACAGTCGTAACGCACAGATTGAATTAAAAGGTCACACGGTCACCAAAGCACCCACACAACTGACTGTTCCTTCAGTACATTCATCTTTTGAAGGAGATAATTTAATTACAGGTGCTGATACTCAAGCTTTCAAAATCCGTGCACGCAAATTGAGTTTGGAAAGTTCATCACCCAATCCAATCACTCTAAAGCCCCACGAAAGCACTACTGTTCCAGGTAAAGTTACCTACGTTGGTACTGGTTCAGTGCCAAGCTTCACCACAATGAATGTTTACCAAACATTAAACGGAACAACAACAAATCTAGGAAAAATTGTCGATTCCAGTGGCAATTTTAATCTGAATTTCAATGCCGATCAGCTTAATAAAATTAACACTTTATCCTTCTATGTCACTGATAGTTTAGGAAATACTAGTAATTCTATTACTAGACAAATAAACGTTGGTGGCCTGCTATCCTTTGGATACATTCAGGACCAAGTTCTCTTCAAACCAACCAACGGTTCTTTTGGCAATCAAATCATCCCTCGAAAAGATAATTGGCAAATTGATGTCGTCGATAGTCGGGAAATGGGTAGCAATTGGACTGTTCAAGCAAAAGCATCTGATTTGATACTGACAGAAGATCTTCAAACACCACTAAAAGGAAATCTAATTTATCGTGATTCATCTGGCAAAGACCATAATCTACTTAATAATGCCATCAACGTTGCTACACATACAAAAGACATTGAAGAATCACAAACGAAAAACATCACCGATTCATGGACAACAAATAGCGGCATTTTATTATCAATGGAAAATGGCAATGTAGAAGGAAGTTATCAAGGCGAGATCCAGTGGATTTTGTTAGATTCTATCCCCAATATTTAAGAAAAAGACAACTGAAATAAATTCAGTTGTCTTTTTTTGATAACAGGAATAATTGATTTGTATTTAATCGTTCATTTCTTTTATATGAAAATACAATAGCTTTTTTCTGGAAAACAGGAGTAAATAAATGTCATTTTTGTTAATATTTTTTTAGGATAAATAATCATTGATGAAAGGAGGATTTTTATGTTACATTTAAAATTTTTAAAAATACTATTATCAAATTGTTTCATTATATTTTTGTTATGTAGCAATTATAATACAGTAATTGCTGAAGAAAAAAATGATAACTTAGAAAAAGCAATCCAAACCGCACCGAGGGGATTAAATTGGAATAATGATGCATTTACTATTGCTGATTTTCATCAAGCCTCGGAACAACGAAAAAAAAATCATTCAATTCAAAATTTTGATATTACCAAAGTAATCGATGACCCTGGTAGATTGATAAATCATTCTAAAATTGTTCAATCCAAAAATCCCAAAAGTCCAAATACTAGCATAATTCAATTAACCGACGCAACACACCAAACAGGAGCAGTTTGGAGTAATATGTCAAAACTTAATTACTTTGATATAAGCCATGAACAAACCGCATCAATGTGGATTTATTTTGGAAAAAATTATAATACAAATACAACAGTTTCCCCCCTTGTTGGTGATGGCATGGCCTTTGTTCTTCAAAATGATCCCAATGGTGTAAATTCTATTGCTCTATCAGATAAAGGCATACCAGCAGATGGGCAATCCTTAGGTGTATGGGGACCAGATTGGGATATATCAAATGATGACAAAAATAAACTATCAGGAGATGCTATTCAGAATAGTTGGGCTTTAGAGTTCGATACCTATTCTGATCATTATTTCAATAATCTAACAGGTAAAGGTACCGCCTTTGACACTGGTATAAGTACTCATCACATTGCAGCAAATTATCCTGCAAATCCTAAAACCTATATCCATCAACAAAATACACAAAAACAAAATTATTTTATACTAAGTCATATTATGCCTAATGATAAGGATGGTTTAAAAAAAATTAATTCTGGAATTGGATTAGTAGATAATAAATGGCATCATATTACAATAACTTGGAAGCCTATCAATGAAACTAAGGGAACATTAACATACGCCTATGATGATAAGGACGTTAAATCAGGTTTCCCTTTATCCACCATTTACACTTACTCGTATACAATAGACACCAATTACTTTGGATTAAAGGATAATAAAAAAAATATATATTGGGGGTTCACTGGTTCAACTGGTGATAACTCTGAAAATAACTTAATCATTTTTGAATCTCTTCCTTCATTTGCAGATGCTAAAGTTAAATCTAGCATATACGACGATTCAAGAAATTTAGAGGTAAATGACTCACACAAAACCGTTGACTCTAACTCTGAAATCAGATACACATTCTCCTTGAATTATAAAGGATGGAACAAAGATTGGGATAAGGTAACCTCTACAATGAAAATTCCTGATAATATCGAATTCGATAGTGGATCCATCACTTATCCTGATTCTCAAGATGATAAATCTGCCCAACCTATTCCAAAAGATATTTTTGATAATATTAAAAATAATAAACTTCATGAACTTAAATATGATCTACCCGAAAAATTAAGTTCTACTAGTAGAACTGCACAAATAGAACTCAGAGGCAGAGTAAACGTAGCAACTGGTTCAACAAATTTAAAGGTCCCATCTGTTCATGCCTCTTTTGAAGGTGATACCCTTATTACAGGGGCAGATACTCAATCATTTGAAATTATTCCAAAAAAATTAACATTAAATCGTATTTCTGATAAATATATTACTGTTAACCCCGCGTCGAATGACGATATCAAAATTGAGGAACAAGTAAACTATAACGGATTTGGTAACAAATATAGCGATATGGAAATTCATCAGATTCTCAAAAATGACAATGGAACAGAAGAAAAAACTATTCCACGAGGAAAAATTGGTTCAGATGGAAAATTTAGTTTAACCATTAACAGAAGTTCAATAAAAGAATTAAATACACTTTATTTATATGTAACTTATAACGATGGTCAATCTATTTTAGAAAGTAATCATATTAGCCATATAATCTCCATAGGTGGTCTTCTAACTTTTGGAGATGTTCAACAAAATGTTACTTTCAAAACAATATCAAATTCCAATATTTCTCAAGTGGTGTCCCGAACAGGACCTTGGCAAGTTACAGTCAATGATAGTCGAAAAAAAGGTAGTCATTGGTATGTTAAAGCGAGTTCTAAAGGATTAATCCTTAATAGCGATAAAAAAACGAAGTTAAATGGAAATTTGTTCTTTCGTCATCCTAATGGAAAAGATGAAGATATTAAAACAACACCAGTACAAATCGCTAGCCACATCAAAGAATCTGATGAATCTGATTCCACAGATATTGTTAAAACTTGGAATTCTAACGACGGAGTTCTACTATTTAATGACAAAGAGAATACAAATGGTATTTATTCTGGTGATATCATCTGGTCACTTCTAGATACACCATAAAAAAAGGCGTTACGCAATTTATTTGGTTCTTTCTTAAACTTGGTTAC
>NZ_AZFV01000080.1 GCF_001435815.1 Companilactobacillus nantensis DSM 16982
CAATCACCACTAGTAAAGTGGATCAATATTCTATCACCGTTGTACCAACGGTTTGTACCCATTTCAATCAGATTTCGAAAAAATCATCAACTAGCCAAACTAAGTGATGTCCATTTATTGGCCTTACTTTGTTGGCAAGTTGAATTAGGTATGACCAATCAACGCTTATTCTATAGATTTCTTCTAAGCATTGGTTTTACTGGCCTTCCTGAACGTTCTCGATTTAATCGGATCAGTGTTAACGCTTTGGAAATCTTTAAGTTGATTCGTGAAGGCCTAGTTAAAACAAGTGTCCCTAATCCTACCTACACAATCGTCGATAGTTTTCCCATGCCTTTATGTCATCCTATTCGCAACCATCGCGCTAGGCTTTTAAAGCCGTACGCTAACATTGGATATAATTCTACTAAAAAGCAGTGGTATTACGGGTTCAAAGGTAGTTTTGAGGTTACCAATCAAGGAATTCCAGTTGCTTATACAATTACTAAGGCGTCCCTTCATGACATCAACATGGTACCCACTTTAATGGACGAATATTCATGTCCACACGTCCTAGCGGACGCTGGTTATTTGAGTAAGAAATTGAAGTTAAGGCTAGCTTGTATAGGTGTCGATTTCTGGACACCCAAGCGTAAAAATATGCTTAAAGATGGAATTAATAGTAGATTGTTAACACGTGATAGAAGGCGAATCGAGACAGTATTTTCTCGCTGGGGAAATACCTTTGATTTGGAAAGAAATAGGGCTCGTTCATTAGATGGCTTTCAAACCAGAATCGAACAATGTTTGTTAGTAGATACTTTAAAACAAATCAACTAGCACCACGCGTA
>NZ_AZFV01000081.1 GCF_001435815.1 Companilactobacillus nantensis DSM 16982
TCGTACCTTGAAAACTGGATATTAAGAAATAATGAATTAAAGAAACACCGAAAACTGCGCGATAAAAATGATTAATTTCATATTTTGTCAAGATTAAGTTATAAAGGGCGCACGGTGGATGCCTAGACACTAGGAGCCGATGAAGGACGTAACTAACGACGATACGCCTCGGGGAGCTGTAAGTAAGCTTTGATCCGGGGATTTCCGAATGGGGGAACCCAAATATCGTAATGGATATTTACTTGTTTGTGAATACATAGCAATCAAGAGGTACACGCAATGAACTGAAACATCTAAGTAGTTGCAGGAAGAGAAAGAAAATTCGATTCCCTGAGTAGCGGCGAGCGAAACGGGAATAGCCCAAACTAAAGAGCTTGCTCTTTAGGGTTGTAGGACTGATGTTGTGAGAACAAAAGGTGACGATAGTTGAACAAGTTGGAAAGCTTGGCCAAAGAGAGTGAAAGCCTCGTAAACGAAATCTGACCCACTCCATTCAGTATCCTGAGTACGGCGGAACACGAGAAACTCCGTCGGAATCTGGGAGGACCATCTCCCAAGGCTAAATACTCCCTAGTGATCGATAGTGAACCAGTACCGTGAGGGAAAGGTGAAAAGTACCCCGGAAGGGGAGTGAAATAGATCCTGAAACCGTGTGCCTACAAGTAGTCAGAGCCCGTTAATGGGTGATGGCGTGCCTTTTGTAGAATGAACCGGCGAGTTACGTTAACATGCAAGGTTAAGATGAAAAGTCGGAGCCGTAGCGAAAGC
>NZ_AZFV01000082.1 GCF_001435815.1 Companilactobacillus nantensis DSM 16982
TAGTTTATCTTCTGTTTGTGCAATCTCCGAAGGAGTTGCCAAATCTAGAGATATGCCTTTTGGAAAGTCTCTTCGTACCATACGATTGTGTACCTCATTTGTTCCACGCTCACTAGAAGTGTATGGATGGGTGAAGTATACAGGTGCTACCTTATCCATTACTTCAGTCAAAGTACTAAACTCAAGACCATTGTCGGCAGTAATGGACTGTATTATTGATCCATACTCTTCATTGATGTTTCTCATTGCATAAGCTACTGAGTCAGCGTCCTTACTATCGATTAAACGTATGATTTGGAAGCGTGTCTTACGCTCAACCAAGGTAAGAATTACACTTTCCTGACCATTTCTAAGACCTACAATAGTATCTATTTCAAAGTGACCAAACTCTTCACGATTGTCCACTTCAACTGGTCGTTCTTCGATACTTAATCCCAAAATGTGATGGTTCTTACGAACCACGCATTTTGGTAATCTACGGGACATTTTATTCATCAAATCAATGTTTCTAACCTCTAGCAATTGAGCATCAATATACTTATAAAGAGTTTTAGTACTTACCATTTCATCTGGTAGAAAAAGGTTCAACACCTTGGCACGACCAACGGCCGTGTCTGGTGACCAATCATCCTTTTTAAAGTGGTCCACAACGAATGATAAGAAGCTAAGAACTT
>NZ_AZFV01000083.1 GCF_001435815.1 Companilactobacillus nantensis DSM 16982
CAAAAAGGGACTAACTGCTAAAGCAGTAAGTCCCTTTAATTCGATTTACCGTTGACTGACGGCCATTAAACAGCTCCAATGCTCATAAACGGTTAAATTAAAGCCATAGACCAAATTCAAAGGCTTGGCCCATCTAATTCATCATGTTGTCCCTCGGAACGCTCCTGCGGCCTCTGAGGGGCTTTTTTAGACGGTTCTTTTAGTCCAGCTCGTTCTAGCCACTCACTTGGTAAACCAACCCCTAATTTGCGCTGTAAGAAGCGGTCAACGCTCCGAACAATTCCTTGTAGCGTCCCGACTAGCTTTTGAAGACGACGATTCTCAATGTCTAGTTCCATAGCCTTGCTTTCAGCTTTAATCAACTGGTCTTTTTGAATATCCATATCAGACCTTTGGGACAATGTTTCAGTAAAATACGTATCCGTTAAGCTGGCGCCCTGTTTAAGTTTATCAAAATCAAAACGGTCAACCAGCACATACCGCTTATGGAAACGGGATTCCTTCGTTTTAACACTATTCACATCAAATTTAGTGGCTTGATACGTCTTAAGTTTCGCTTGGCGCTGCTTAGTTTCATTTTCAACCGCTGCTAACTTTTGCTGCCCCTGCTTAATAGATTCCCGCATGGCTTTATATTCCG
>NZ_AZFV01000084.1 GCF_001435815.1 Companilactobacillus nantensis DSM 16982
GACAGCTTTAATAATGAAATAATTGCATATAAAATATCAGATCATCCAGATGAAAACTTAGTTATAAATACCCTGAACCAATTACATGGATTACCAGATGATGTAATCCTCCACAGTGATCAAGGATCAACATATACATCGATCAACTTCTGTGATTTATGTAGAGAAAAAGGCATTACCAGAAGTATGTCCCGTAAAGGGACGCCTTCTGATAATGCCTTGATAGAATCGTTTCACTCTTCCCTAAAGTCTGAAACGTTCTACACAATAGATGAACCTATAAGTTCAAACTCTATTGTAATAGAAATCGTAGAAGAATACATCAAATTTTGGAATGAAGAACGAATATTAGAAAAATTGGGCTATCAGTCGCCGGTAGAATACCGGCACTTGATAGCTCAATAAAAGAAGTGCTTTTATTTTAATGTCTCAAAAAATAGTTGCAGTACC
>NZ_AZFV01000085.1 GCF_001435815.1 Companilactobacillus nantensis DSM 16982
TCCTAGGTAAACCAGGAACATCGAAAGAACCAAGTATCACGGATCAATCAGAAACACCAAAACAACCAAGTATCACAGATCAACCAGGAACATCAAAAGAGCCAAATATCCCAGGTCCATCGGGACAACCAAATATTCCAGATTCATCAGAAACACCTGAAAAGCCAAATATCACGGGTCAACCAGGAACATCAAAAGAGCCAAATGTTCCAGGCCCATTAGAAACATCAGAAACGCCCAGTATCATGGGTCAACCAGGAACATCCAAAGAACCAAATATCCTAGGCCCATCAGGAACACCAGAACAACCAAGTATTTCAGGCCCATCAGAAACATCAGAGAATCCAAATATTCCAGGCCCATCAAAAACACCAAAACAACCAAGTATCTTAGAGCAATCAGGAACATCAGAACAAACAAATATCCCAAGTACATCAGAAA
>NZ_AZFV01000086.1 GCF_001435815.1 Companilactobacillus nantensis DSM 16982
AGACCATTGTCGGCAGTAATGGATTTAATTATTGATCCATACTCTTTATTAATATTCTTCATTGTATAAGCAACTGAATCAGCGTCCTTACTGTCAATTAAACGGATAATTTGGAAACGAGTCTTACGTTCAATCATGGTAAGAATCACACTCTCCTGACCGTTTCTAAGACCAACAATAGTATCTATTTCAAAGTGGCCAAATTCTTCACGATTATCCACTTCAGTTGGACGTTCTTCGATACTTAACCCCAAAATGCGATGGTTCTTACGAACCACACATTTTGGTAATCGACGAGACATCTTATGGATAAGATCAATATTTCTAACTTCTAATAATTGAGCATCAATATAACTATAAAGGGTTTTAGTACATACCATTTCTTCTGGTAGAAAAAGGTTCAACACC
>NZ_AZFV01000087.1 GCF_001435815.1 Companilactobacillus nantensis DSM 16982
GAATGATAAGAAGCTAAGAACTTGTGATAGTTTATAAGGTCGATGACACGCTTTGCGTTTATCGACATAACGACTTTGAGCAAGTTCAGGTATGTATTCTTGATGAAAGTACTCTTTGCCATTAATTTTCTTAACTTGAGTTACTTCTCCACGTTTCAACTCGTTATTAATAGTCTGTGGGCAAACACTGAGAGCAATCGCAATCTTGCGGTTAGAATGTCCCAATTTATGTAGAGCAGCTATTTTTCCACGTTCAACTTCAGTTAAGTGGTGACCCTTGTTTCGTTTTATGGTAATCTGTTCTTGCGCCAAGACGAAAACCTCTTTCATTGTTTGTGT
>NZ_AZFV01000088.1 GCF_001435815.1 Companilactobacillus nantensis DSM 16982
CATGATTCTTCTAACTTGATTTATCGAACAATGTATTTCATTTTTGATTTGATGATAAATTTTGCGATAACCATATCTGAACTTTGTTTTAATACATTCAGATTTTATTAGGGATTCTAAATCTGACAATTCAAATTTATCGTCGTTATTCAAATGGCGGTAATATGTAGACCTTGAGATTCCTAATATTTCACATATTCTTGATATAGGAATATGTTCACTTAATTCAGTTATCATTGATATTGTAGTTTTATTTACCACAACCTTTCCTTGATTAAATATTTTTTTACGACTTCAAGTTCTTGCTTCATCTCGTCAATTTCTCTGGC
>NZ_AZFV01000089.1 GCF_001435815.1 Companilactobacillus nantensis DSM 16982
CGCTCTTTCTGCCTTGTTATCCTTGACTATTTTTAATAGACTTTTAAACGAATACTAATAATATTTTTGGATACATTATCACTAACTAGATCAATGAAATCAAAATCTATTACTTAAATATCGATATTCAAAATTAGTACGACAATCACAGATTTTAGAACACTTGGTTTCTTAGATATCCCATAAAGTTCAAAACACTTTTGCGTCCTATTTATTAAATTGGTAACCAACAAATTATTTACTTAATAGATATTTTTCGGCTGAAGCCAGTTCTCACCCCCACAAGTAAAACTTGTGGTTGTCTTTCCACATGGAA
>NZ_AZFV01000009.1 GCF_001435815.1 Companilactobacillus nantensis DSM 16982
CGGCAAAATCAGCCGTCCTAACATTACTTTCACTGCAGGTCTGTATTCTCCGCCCTCCCGACTAGTTCTTTGTTTGTCGTTGGTGTTTAGTAGTATTTGAATGTTTAACGAACTTATAATTTGTTATCTTTTTCATATTAATTATTAGAAGTATCTAAAGTTATAAACAGTAAAATAATTTTTTGAATTTAATAATTTAATTAACAGCCAATTTCATTAGATACGATAAATTTGGCTGTTAATTAATATTAAAAAAATTAACCAATTAGCCTCTGGGAGCAAGAAATTTGGCAGCAGTGCAGGTGGCGTTGGAGCTTTAGCTCCTACACCACGGGACGAGTTTTGAAATTCGCGTTCTTTGCGAAGTTCAAAATCGAGGGCCGAGACCTTGGCTCGGGCCGGTCCCCACAGCAGCCAAAATTTCTTGCTCCCAGAGGCGGCATATCACCCAAACTAAAACATGTTTCAATAGCAAATAAAAAAAGAATCTCCTAAGGAAATTCTTTAAATAACTAATATTAAATTGCCAATCACACGATAGAAAAGATTTGACTGCGCAAAGTTTTTGTATTTTTTCAATAATGACATTGCAACGACGAAAACAATAATGGCTAGTGCAGTCCACAAACTGATGTAGCTTAATAAGAACAAAATAGCGCTGAGAACTGATAATGCAATTAACTCGATATAGTCTTGGCGACTGCCTTCAAAGTAATTGATCAAAACGGTTGCTAAGTTGACCAGTAACAACGGAACAACGAAGTTAACTGAAATGAAGTGCATGTAAGTGAAGGCTAGGGCAATCGACATAAAACTGGGAACAACGAAATCTTCTACTAGAGAAACTAAATTCTTATAGTTTTCAGGTAAATATTTAACCATATATAGGAAAGCTAATTGAGCAAATACTAGAAGTGTTACGAAAAGATTTAGTGAATGCATTGATAGGACAGCTAGTAAAACGTAAATGGCACTGTACAAAATATGGAAATATTTATTCGGATTCAAGGTTAAGATGAATTCTTTATATAAGGCTACCATCGCCACCATGATAATCAAAAAGCCATGTAATGAATAATTATTCAGATTATGTACGAAAATAAAAATAAAGGGAAATATGTGGTAACTGATAAATTCGATAAAAGCAGATAATAGTTTTTTAGATTTTAATTTATCCATGCTAACTCCTTTGACTCATAAAATCATATTAATGTAGAAAAAGATTAACGTCAAACCAAGTTTTTTCATGAAAATGGTCTACGTTTATGTTAACCTATTAAGAGGTTCCTGATGGGATCCTTTTTTTGTTTAAGGAGAGGCCCTGTAACCGAAAAGGTGGAAAAGATATGTCAAAAAATTATTTATTTACTTCTGAATCAGTTTCAGAAGGACATCCAGATAAAGTTGCTGATCAAATAAGTGATGCAATTCTCGATGCTATTTTAGCAAAGGATAAAGATGCGCGTGTTGCCTGCGAGACAACTGTTACAACTGGTCTAGTACTAGTTGTTGGTGAAATTTCAACTTCTGCATATGTTGATATTCAAAGTGTCGTACGTAAAACAATTACCGATATTGGCTATGATGGTGCAAACCCTGGCTTCAATGGTAATAGTTGTGCCGTATTAGTTGCACTAGATGAACAATCTCCTGATATTGCTCAGGGTGTTGACGATGCATTGGAAGAACGTGGTAACACTGATAAAGATCCATTGGATCAAATCGGTGCTGGTGATCAAGGTTTCGTTTTTGGTTTTGCTACTAACGAAACTAAAGAATTCATGCCATTGCCAATTTCTCTCGCTCACAAGTTGATGAGAAAGACGGCCGAAGTTAGAAAGAACGGAACAATCGATTACTTGATGCCTGATGCCAAGTCACAAGTTACAATCGAATACGATGAAAATGATCATCCAGTTCGTGTTGATACGATTGTTTTGAGCACACAACATAAAGCTGAAGCTAGTCTCGAACAAGTTCAAAAAGATATCAAGAAATATGTTATCGATGAAGTTGTTCCTGCTAACATGATGGACGACAAGACAAAGATTTTAATTAATCCTACAGGTCGTTTCGTTATCGGTGGTCCTGAAGGTGATTCCGGACTTACTGGTCGTAAAGTTATCGTTGATACATACGGTGGTTTTGCTCGTCACGGTGGTGGTGCTTTCTCAGGGAAAGACGCTACTAAAGTTGACCGTTCAGCTAGTTATGCTGCTAGATACATTGCTAAAAATCTTGTTGCTGCTGGTGTGGCTGAAAAGGTTGAAATTCAAATTGCTTATGCCATTGGTGTAGCAAAACCTGTGTCAATTCACGTTGATACATTTGGTACTAGTGACTTTTCTGAAGAACAACTTGAAGAAGTTATCAATAAGTTCTTCGACTTGCGTCCACTAGGTATCATTGAAATGCTTGATCTGCAAAGACCAATCTATAAGAAGACGGCCGCATATGGTCACTTCGGACGTACAGATATCGATTTACCATGGGAAAAACTTGATAAAGTTAATGATATTAAGAGTTTCTTGAAAATTTAATCGATGATTACAGAGGCGTTCTTTAAAGTCTAACTTTAGGGAAAGCCTCTTTTTTTATGGGAGGAATTAATTAATGGAACAAAAGAATCAATCAAATGTTGTGATTGTCACAATTGCTGTGTTCATTGCGACATTCATGACGGCCATTGAGGGAACAATCGTTTCGACTGCTATGCCAACAATTATCGGGAGTTTACATGGGGTTAGTTTGATGAATTGGGTCTTCTCAATTTATTTACTAATGACTGCCGTAGCAACGCCAATTTATGGAAAGCTATCAGATATCGTTGGTCGTAAACCAGTGCTACTGATTGGTTTAGTTATCTTTGTTATTGGTTCAACGCTTTGTGCGATGTCGAACTCAATGGTGACATTGATTTTGGCACGTGTGATTCAGGGTATCGGTTCAGGTGCCATCCAACCGTTAACTTTCACTATTATTGCTGATATTTATCCGTTGGAAAAGCGAGCTCGAATTTTAGGATTAAACGGTTCTGCATGGGGAATTGCGGCCGTTATTGCACCGTTATTAGGTGGTTTCATTGTTGAAAAGTTAAGCTGGCACTGGGTTTTCTTGATCAATTTGCCAGTTGGATTAATTACAATGGCCTTGATTTGGATCTTCTTTAAAGAAGAGAAGCGGGAACACGAAAAATTAAAAATCGATTATTGGGGAACTATCATGTTGATTTTAGTTTTGTTGCCTTTGATGTTAGCTTTACAAAACATTGGTGGAAAAACAATGTGGCTACCATTAGGACTAGTTTTAGTTTCCATAATTTCAGTGTTTGTCTTTATTCATGTTGAAAAACATGTTAGTGATCCGATTTTGCCATTGGAATTGTTTAAGAATAAAACATTCGTTATTCAAAATGTTTTGGCTTTACTAGTTAGTGGCTTCTTAATTGGGTTTGAAGCATATATTCCGACTTGGATGCAAGGTATCTTAGGCTTAAGCCCATCAATGGGTGGATTTGCAGTTACACCAAGTTCAATTATTTGGATTTTAGGATCTTTCTGGGCTGGAGCTTTGATAAAAAAAATGGCACCCAATCGTGTCATTTACATAAGTTTATTCTTCTTGGCAATTGCTAATGGTTTATTGTTGGCTGCTGGCCCAACAACGCCATTCTGGTACTTCTGTATGCTAGCTGGGATTGCAGGTCTAGGTTTTGGTTTAACAATTACCACAACGACAGTAACCGCTCAAACTGTTGTCGAGCCAGAAAATGTCGGTGTTGCAACAAGTTTCAATACTTTGTTACGAACAATTGGTCAATCAATGATGGTTTCAGTTTATGGAATTGTTTTGAACACTGCTTTAGCCAAAGGTGCAGCTGAAAATAAGGGGATTACTGTCGATATGATGAATAAATTGATAGATCCACAGACCGCAAGTTCCTTGCCACATCAGCTTTTACCCAAAATGAGACAAATTCTTTTTTCAGGATTGCACAACATTTACGTTGCTACTCTTGTACTATTGATACTGGGTTTAATTCTTAACGCCTTTGAATTGAAGAATCGAAAGATTCTTGGTTCGAAATAATAGAGTATTGAAAGTTAGGATTGTTGCTGCTAGAAGATATCCACCAAGGACATCGCTAGGATAGTGAACACCTAAGAAAATACGACTATATCCAATTAAAATCACCATGAGAACACATAAGGTGCTGATGATGATTTTTGATTTGAGATTTTTGAAAATATATAAACTGATAATCAAAATTGAGATGTATAGTGCAAATGAACTAGCAGAATGTCCGCTAGGGAAGCTGAAGCCACCAGCATAAACATAATGTGTGTGGCTCGGACGTGGACGCTCAATGATGATTTTGACTAGACTATTAAGTCCAGCAACGATTACTTTATTCAGAACTAAATAAATTGCCGCATAATAATATTTTTTAACAATTAAAAGCAAAAATATAATTGCGGTTACAAGAATAGTTTCAAAAGTATCACCAATATTTGTCAGTGGTCGAAAGATACTGAGACTGAAATTATTATGGTGATAAATTTGGTTGATGAGCGTTGTATCAAAGCTTTTGATTAAATTGGTTTGTAGAGCAACATTGATTGTCCAAAAGCCAAAAATAATCAGTAAAGATATAGTCAAGATGAATAATTTCTTAGATATTTTCATATTTTTTGATCTCTCTATTGTTTAAGTTTTTGTTAAGAAATATAATAAAGTATAAAGATTTTGAGGGAGAGCAGATATTTATGGTTATGACACGTCATGAACGCAAAATCGAAGATAGTCGTTTGACTAGATTAAATAATAAAAAGAGTAAGAACGCAAACTTACGTAAAAATATGTCGATCTTAGGATCAAGTATGTTTGTTGGAGCAACAGTGGCTGAAATTGCCAACATTTCTGCCCCAACGCCTGTTAAAGCTGAAGCTTTATCTGTAAGTAATTTGTTGAATCAAAATGCAGCAGCTGCTACTCCAGTCACATCTACTGGTGTTGGAGATCAGCAATTTATTGATTACATTGGTAATTCAGCTCGTAAATTAGCTGCCAATAATGATTTATATGCATCAGTTATGATTGCTCAAGCTATGGTCGAAAGTGGTTGGGGTACAAGTGGACTTGCCAGTGCACCAAACTACAACCTTTTCGGTATCAAGGGTGATTACAAAGGTGCTTCTGTTAATATGGGAACACAAGAAGACGATGGAACAGGTAGTCTTTATTCAATCAGCTCTGATTTTAGAAAGTATCCATCATACAAAGAATCACTAGAGGATTACGTTTCATTACTTCGTGGTGGAACTTCTGGCAATTCGCAAATGTATGCCGGTGCATGGAAGAGTAATACTAGTTCATATAAAGATGCCACTAAGTATCTAACTGGTCGTTATGCTACCGATACAACATATGCTGATAAATTGAACAGTGTGATTGATAAGTACAACTTGACGCAATTTGATAGTGCAGACACAGATAAGGATCAAACTTATACTGTAGCTCAAGGAGATACACTCCAATCAATTGCTGATAAGTTCAATATGACAACTGATACATTGATGAGTTTGAATAATTTGAAGACTGACAATTATATTTACGCTGGTAAGACATTGACTGTAAGACAAGTTATTGGTTCTGATGGTCAACCATTGTCTATGAGTAATTTAGCTAATAAGAGTACGTCAACGAATGATACAGGTAATGTTGGAGATGCTTACGGCAGTCAACAAGCCCCAGTTATTGTTCAAGATGAACGGACTGGTGTGAAGAAATATGTTCCATCAGATAACTCTGATTCAGATTCTTCATCAATCAATGTCCAAAATGATTATAGTGCAAATGACTCTAATGATTCGGGTAGTCAAAAAAGTGACTCAGTAACTGTTCAAAGCGGTGACACGATTGATTCTATCGCTTCACAAGCAGGAACGACAGTTGACCATGTTCGTCAATTAAATAATTTAAATTCTGATTTATTGGTTGTCGGACAAACATTATTGGTATAAGATATAAAACAACGGAAGTAGTAGATTATAAAAGCTTTTCAGAAAACGTATGGTGATGTGAATGCGTAAGTTTTTATTTTCGAACTCGTCCACTAACAATAGTCGCCGAACCTCAGTAAGTGACTACGCTTAATCTCCGTTAAGGATTTCAAGAGTCGTGCTTATTTGAGTACGGAACTTAGGTGGTAACGCGATAACTCGTCCTATGATTATTAATAATCATAGGACTTTTTTTGTATAGGAGGAAAAATATGTACAATCACAACACCGTAGAAAAGAAATGGCAAAAGTATTGGAAGGAAAACGATACTTTTAAAACAACTCAGGATCCTAATAAGAAGAACTTTTATGCCTTAGATATGTTCCCATATCCATCAGGCCAAGGTCTTCACGTTGGACATCCAGAAGGATATACAGCTACAGATATTATTGCCCGAATGAAACGTGCTCAAGGCTATAACGTCTTGCACCCAATGGGCTTTGATGCATTTGGCTTGCCAGCAGAACAATATGCTTTAAATACTGGTAATAACCCAGCTGATTTTACTGAAAAAAATATCAATAACTTCAAACGTCAAATCAACTCACTTGGTTTTTCATATGATTGGGACCGTGAAGTTAGAACTACTGACCCTAAGTTCTACAAGTGGACACAATGGATCTTCGAACAAATGTACAAAAAAGGTTTGGCTTACGAATCAGAAACATTGGTTAACTGGTCACCAGATTTGGGTACCGTTGTTGCTAATGAAGAGATCATTGATGGTAAGACCGAACGTGGTGGTTTCCCAGTTATTAGAAAACCAATGCGTCAATGGATGTTGAAAATTACTGCCTATGCTGATAGATTGCTTGATGATCTTGATGATATCGACTGGCCTGAAAATATCAAGGAAATGCAAAGAAACTGGATTGGTCGTTCAGTTGGAGCACAAGTTACATTCGATGTAGCTGATTCTGATGATAAAATCAATGTCTTCACAACTAGACCAGATACAATTTTTGGTGTTGAATACATGACTTTGGCACCAGAACATAAGCTTGTTGATAAGATTACAACACCTGAACAAAAAGCTGCTGTTGATGCTTATAAAGAAGAAGTTTCCCACAAATCAGATCTTGATAGAACTGACTTAAATGACGAAAAGACTGGTGTCTTCACTGGTGCTTACGCCATTAATCCAGTTAACGGTAAGAAACTTCCAATCTGGATTTCAGATTATGTATTGGTTACTTATGGTACAGGTGCTGTTATGGCTGTGCCTGCTCATGATGAACGTGATTATGACTTTGCTAAAAAGTTTGATTTACCTATGCAACAAGTTATTGAAGGTAACCTCGATGACGGCGTTATAACGGCTGATGGTAAACATATTAATTCCGACTTCCTAGATGGTTTGAACAAAGCTGATGCTATCCAACGTGCAATTGAATACATGGAAGATAAAGGCTTTGGTGAAAAGAAAGTTAACTATCGTCTCCGTGACTGGGTCTTCTCACGTCAAAGATACTGGGGTGAACCAATTCCTGTTATTCACTGGGAAGATGGTACAACTTCACTTGTTCCTGAAAATGAACTTCCACTAGAATTGCCTGCTGATAGCGATATTAAGCCATCAGGTACTGGTGAGAGTCCATTGGCTAACTTGACTGATTGGGTCAATGTTGTTGATGAGAACGGTCGTAAAGGTCGTCGTGAGACTAACACAATGCCACAATGGGCTGGTTCATCATGGTATTACTTGAGATATATCGATCCTAATAACGATAAAGAATTGGCTGACTACGACTTATTGAAACAATGGTTACCAGTTGATCTATATATCGGTGGTGCAGAGCATGCCGTACTTCACTTGTTGTACGCTCGTTTCTGGCACAAGGTATTATACGACTTGGGTGTTGTACCAACTAAGGAACCTTTCCAAAAACTATTTAACCAAGGTATGATTCTTGGTAAGGGTCATGAAAAGATGTCTAAATCAAAGGGTAACGTTGTTAACCCTGATGATGTAGTTGAACAATATGGTGCTGACACATTAAGAACTTACGAAATGTTCATGGGTCCTTTGGATGCATCAATTGCCTGGTCAGAAAATGGCTTGTCAGGTTCATCGAAGTTCTTGGACCGTGTTTGGAACTTGTTCATCAATGATGACGACTACAGCACATTAAAAGATGATTACGTAACCGATGAAAATGACGGTAAGCTTGATAAAGTTTATAACGAAACTGTTAAAAAGGTTACTGAAGATTATGATGCTTTGAGATTTAACACAGCTATTTCTCAAATGATGGTCTTCATTAATGAAGCTCATAAGGTTGATACAATGCCAAGGGTTTATGCTGAAGGTCTAGTTCAACTATTGGCTCCAATTGCACCACATATGATGGAAGAATTATGGAGCAAGTTTGGTCACACAGATTCAATCTCATATGCTAAATGGCCAACTTATGATGAAGCTAAATTAGTTTCTGACACAGTTGAAATTATTGTTCAAGTTAATGGTAAGTTGAGAGATAAAGTTGAAGTTGCTAATGGTACTTCAAAAGAAGATCTTGAAAAGCTTGCTACAACAGATGAAAAGATTCAAAAGTTCATCGATGGTAAGAAGGTTGTTAAGGTAATTGTTATCCCTAATAAGATTGTTAACATTGTCGTAAAATAATAGGTATTAAAAAAAGGCTTCGGAAAATTTTCCGGAGCCTTTTTAAATGCCGAACTAGAAAGCAAACACAAATTGATTGTTCAAGCGTCTATATATATTATATGAAGGAATTTCAAAATTGTGAATAATTGCAAAATAGAGATTCTAGGTGAGTTTATTAATGAAATGTTTACTTCCCAACGTTCAACAGACATATTCTATCATTATTTAAATAATATCGCGCTTTACAATTTGGAGATTTTGTAAAGTAATCATAATTTCTGGAAAATAATTTGCTTTTTAGCCATTTTAAGTGTAATTTTAAATTTTTAAGATGATAATTTTGCTATAATTAAATGGACAGTTTTTAAGGTGGTGCATGTTTTGGGCGTAAATAAAAGCCATGATGATGAAGAAGAAGTAATGCCAGTAATGGATCCTGAGTCTTCTTCACAGGATACGATGCTGAAAGGTTCAGCATGGATGACTGCTGGTAGTATTTTTTCTCGTATTTTAGGTGCGATATATATCATTCCATGGATGGCATGGATGGGGTCATATTATCCACAAGCTAATGCCCTGTATGCGAAGGGTTATAATATTTACAGTTTGTTTTTGATTATCTCAACAGCCGGGATTCCGGGTGCTATTTCAAAGCAAATCTCACATTATAACGCACTCGATCAGTATGCAACGGGTAATAAATTATTTAAACATGGTCTAAAAATTATGACCTTCATGGGTGTGATTTTTGGGGCTGTTATGTATTTCGGGGCACCAGTGCTGGCAACTATCTTTACTGATGGGGATCCAAGAAGTATCCCCGTTATTAAATCATTGGCAGTCGCAGTTTTGATTATCCCAATCTTAAGTATCTTGCGCGGTTACTTGCAAGGATATTCAGATATGGCGCCTTCAGCCATTTCTCAATTTATTGAGCAAATTGCTCGAGTAATTTATATGTTGATTGCAACTTATATTATTATGATTATGAATAAGGGGAGCTATATTAATGCCGTTGTCCAATCAACTTTTGCCGCCTTTATTGGGGCAGCAGTAGCGATTGGAATTCTGGTATTAGCCTTATTGAGACGTTTACCAAAGCTGAGGCGTTTATCACGTGGTGGTAAACCAGTTGCTGATGTAAATGAAAATAACTTTACACGAGAAATTTTTGAACAAGCGGTTCCATTTATTATTTTGGATGCCGGTATAACTTTCTTTAATTTATTTGACCAATCAACTTTTAATCAGTTTATGAGAATGTTTGTTAGCGCAACTGGAGCTCAGTTGGATAATTATTATTCACTATTTGGTTTCCAGGCTAACAAATTGATTATGATTATTGTTTCGTTATCAACAGCGATGGCTGTTACAGCGGTGCCAATCTTATCTGGACTTTATTCTAAAGGGAATAAAGAAAAGATAGAGGGGCAGATTTCTAATACTTTGGAATTATTCTTCTTCATTATGATTCCAGCATCATTAGGGATGTATGCTGTAGCTCAGCCACTATGGACGACGTTTTATCGTTATGATGCTTTAGGTGTTTTAATGTTACAATTTTCATCCATTATCTCTATTTTGTTAGGCTTATTCACAGTTTTGTCGGCTGTTTTGCAGGCGTTATATCGCAACAGACTGGCAATTAAATATTTTGTTTACGGCTTTATTGTCAAAGTCGTTATGCAATTGCCAATGATTTGGTTGTTCCATGAGTTCGGTCCATTAGTAGCAACAAGTATCGGTATGGCAGTTGTTTGTTGGTTAATGATTCGTGAATTACATGCGGTTTATCCATTTAATACAGGTCGTATTTCACGTAGAATTAGTGGAATTATCTTGTTCTCATTGATTATGTTCGTTTCAGTTATGTTCGTTAATTGGGTTGTTTTCCACTTTGTTGGCAATTCTGATCGTATTATCAGTGTGGTTGTTCTGGTGGTTGAAGCAGGGCTAGGTGGCGTTGTCTACGGTTACTTAGTTTTGAAAACAATGTTAGCAGATAAAATTTTAGGATCACGAGTTGAACGTATTAGACGAATTTTTAATATTAGATAGTCGAAGCGTCAGTTTGCGAGTATAGAAAAACAGGTTAGAAATCCATTTGGGGGATTGCTAATCTGTTTTTTTGTAAGTTCATATCCTGTTTGAAAAACATTTTTGCTAGAGATTTTTTATTTTGTTTGGGTACTTAATTCAGCCATATATTTTGGTAATTTCTCGATGATTTTGGAAGGTAAGACAACGTATTGTTTTTTGCTTAATTTGTCACCGACAACACTATGAATTAAAAGTGCTGCTTGAATCGTTGCAAGAGAATAACCGAATTGACTGATGAATCCTGCCATGATACCGGTTAATGTGTCGCCCATACCACCAGTTGCCATACCGGGGTTACCAGCGTCAATTTGAAAGGACATATCTTGATAGTAAATTTCAGAATGGTGCTTCTTTAAAATTAAAACAGCATCAGGATTCAATCCTTGAATCTTTTCAAAATTGTTAAATTCTGTTTGATCAGGAATGGCTAATTGGGAAAGCCGTTGCCATTCACCCTGATGAGGCGTCATAATGATGTGTGCTGTCGTTTGTAAAGGAATTTTTTCTTCGGCAATAATAGTTAACGCCGAAGCATCCAAAATAACTGTTTGGTCTGTTTTAGTGTTATTGAGTACAGCTTTGACTAAACCGACAGCAACACTTGAAGTTCCCAGTCCTGGTCCAATGGCTATAACGTTATTGTTAAGAATAGCTGCTAACAGTTCTTTTTTGTTGTGATAGTCAATTGTCATTGCTTCAGGAATATTAGTATTGATAGCAGTGAATTTTTCGGGTGTAGTTGCTACAGTAACTAGTCCAGCTCCAGCATGAACTGTTGCACTCGTTGCAAGAATAGCCGCACCACCGAAGTGAGTTGAGCCTGCGATAATTAATGTTTTTCCATAAGTTCCCTTATATGATTCGGGTTTGCGAGGTATAATAACTTGTTTTAAGATGGTTTTACTAATTTTTTCCATTGCAAGAACCTCCATTTGTAGTATCATTTTCATTGTAATCTAAATAAGCAATTATTTGTATTATGTTGCCACTGTGGCGGAATTGGCAGACGCGCAGCGTTCAGGTCGCTGTTCGGGGTTTCCTGAGTGCAAGTTCGACTCTTGTCAGTGGCATTTGGAAAAAATAAGAGGTTAGAAGTACCGTTATATCGGTACTTCTATTTTTTTTAAGTTAAAAGATTAGAGATGCAAGTGCTTGGGTTAAAGTTTTAGAGTTCATTGGTTGATCATTTGTTTGTAGAATTGCTTTAACTTGTTGTTCAACGTCGTCTTCTTTTAATTTTTTAAGGTATTGAAAACCCTCAATTGTTAAACCATTAATTTTGATTAAAGTCACATATTTGAGTGGACTGATGATACCGGAAATAAGGCCATCGTTAATCATACTGATGACTGAATCTTGGATATCTTGAATTAAAAACTGGTTAGGATTGTCACTGGCAATGTAATCTTTTACGATTTGATATTTTTGAGTATCATCAAGTAGTTCTTGGAAGTCCTTAGGATTTTTCTCAGAAATAATTTCGAGAATCATTTTGTAAATATCAAGTTTATTCATAATTTCACAGCCTTTCAATTTAATTATAAATGAAATGCGTTTCAAAAATTTATTTAAAATCATCTTTTTGGACAATTTGTATATGACTAGTAAGTGAAAAGTTTGCACAAAAGGCCTGAAAACCCTCATAATTAAGGAAGAAATAATGTTTAGGAGATTGGATTATGATAAAAGAATTTAAAGATTTCATTAGCCGTGGAAATGTGATGGACTTAGCCGTTGGTGTAATTATGGGTGCTGCTTTTACTGCCATCGTACAATCATTGGTTAGCAATTTGATTAATCCCTTGATTGGATTATTCCTAGGGAAAATTGATTTGAGTAACTTAGTATTTAAAGTTGGGGACGCGACATTCAAATATGGGACTTTTATTGAGTCTATCATCAATTTCTTAATCATAGCTTTTGTTGTTTTCTTAATTGTTAAGGCAATGAATAAGATTATCAAGAGTCGTGATGAAGAGGAAACTGAGGAAGAAACAACCAAGGAAGATGAAATGGTGATGTACTTGAAGAAAATTTCTAATTCTTTAGATGAAAAATCTGATAAGTAATGTCACGGGATTCATCTAGGATGTTAACTTACAATAATGTATAAAAAAGAGCAGATAAATTTTAAATTTATCCGCTCTTTTTTGATATTAATAAACACGTTCAAATACTTCGCAAAGACAAGGCATGTCAGTAGTAAACTTCATTCCAGCTTCTTGATATTCTTTTGTAAAGAAGTCTTCGTGAACCTGACGCCATTCTGCCAATGTACGTGAATCTTCGCCTTCATGATAGGCATGTTCAGCACTGACTAAATTGAACGGAATAATTTCAGTAACCAACGTTTTAGTAATACATAAAGGATTTTCCTGACCGTCTAAAATAATATTGTAGTCGCCAACTTCTGGCATATACTCGGTTGGTTCATAGAGAGCATAAGAAGAAGTCGTAGCCGTTTTAGTACCGTTATAAACTAATTTGGCTAAACGGTCAGGTTCACCTCCAAAAATAGTGATATCGCCTAATGGATAATCCAGGGGATTTTTATTCTTGAGAAAATCAAACCAGTATTTTTTAATCTTTGCTTTATCCATAACATTTATAACCTCGGTTTAATTGTGTTTAATTGGTAATTCGACGACAAATTCACTGCCTTGGGGCAAGTTGTCGCGAACAAAAATATGTCCATGATGCAGGTCAACGATTTGTTTAGCGATTGCTAAGCCTAATCCGTGTCCACCGCTGTTAGTATTACGAGATTTATCAACACGATAGAAGCGACCAAAAATTTTTGTTTTATCGGCATCACTAATGCCAACACCGGTATCGGAGACGATAAATTGATATTTGGAACCCTCGATTTGATCGTATATTCTAATCGTACCATTTCTTGGCGTGTATTTTGTCGCGTTATCTAACAGGATAATTAATAATTGTTTGATTTTATCACGGTCTAACGACATTGTGGGATGATGATTTAAATTGATTTGGAAAACTTTTGACTGAGAATTGATAATATCTTTAAACGGTTCAATAGGATCTTTTAAGAAAAAGTCAGGAGTTGTTAGTTTAAATTCGTACTTAGTAGTTGCTGAATCGGAACGTGCCAAAACTAACAAATTATTAGTTAGTGAGTTGAGTCGATTGACTTCATCAAGTGAAACTGAAATAGCTTCAGCTTCGTCCAAAATTGTTTGCTTGGGTTTCGTCAGCATGTATTCGAGTTTTCCTTGGATAATCGTTAAGGGTGTCCGTAGTTCATGGGCAGCATCATTAACGAACTCAGTTTGTTGTTTCCAGGATTTAACGATTGGTAACATATTGATTCTTGCTAGGAAGTAAGAAATGACTAATGCAATAATCCAAAAAATAAAGAACGTTATAATCAAGATTTCCTCGAAGTTTTTGATTGCCTGAATTTGAGTATCAATATTTTGCATGATCAAAACGTAATTACCGGCATACATTGGATTGTGATTTTTCTTGGAAACTTTAATCAGAACTGAACGGAAATTCATTTTATTAACAACGAGTGTTTGTTTGATGTTAACATTTTTCTTCCGTAATTTAATGTTTTTTAAAACTGAATAACGGTTACCCAAACTTGATTTATTAAGCAATTTACCGGAATTATCAAAAACCAGAATTGAAGCTTGAAAAGGAGCTTTCGGATCTGGTTTTTTATTTTGGTCAATCATATGGTTCGGGTCATGAGGATCAGGAGTTGTGCGTTTAGCAAAATTAGGTTGCTTCTGGATGGAAATGACCTGATCTCGAATATCTTTATCAATACTACGATAGGTCGATGATTGAAAGAGATTAAAGATGATAATTCCCAGTGTCAGAAAGAGGATGGCAAAGGCGGCCATGATGGAAAGAAATAGTTTAAATTGTTGACGGCGAGTGATGGTATTTTGTCTAGTTTTCAGTGTCATCTTGGAAAATATACCCAACGTTTCTAATAGTTTTAATCAAATTATCGTTTTGAGAAGGACGCAACTTCTTGCGTAGGTTACTCATGTACACTTCAACGACAGTAATGGAAGTATCAGAGTCAAAACCCCATATACGTTCAAAAATTTGGTCTTTAGTTAAAATAGTGTTTTTATTTTGCAACAAATAAACTAATAAATCATATTCTTTACCATTTAGGGCAATTTGTGTGCCATTAGCATCAATCTCGTGATTATTCAGATTAACTTCCAAATTCCTGATTTTTAAAGTGGAATCATCTGCTAAAACGCCGCTACGTTTTAAGAGAGCTTTGACCCGTGCTTGAAGTTCCTCTCGATGAAAAGGCTTAGTTAAGTAATCGTCAGCCCCCAAATTGAAACCATGAATTTTGTCATCGATTTCAGCCTTGGCAGTCAAAATTAATACAGGGGTATTAATTTTATCCTTGCGAATATTTTTCAAAACATCGTAACCGTTCATTTCAGGCAACATGATATCTAAAATTATTAAATCGTAAACATCTTCAGTTGCCGCAAATTTACCACTAAGACCATCATTTTCAATATCAACTTCTGAAAAGTCAGCTAGGAAGGAAGCGATGTTGTTAGCTAAATTTTCATCATCCTCAACTACTAAGATTCTTATATTGTTTGCCATATCTGGGCTCCTTTTATAAGTTCTATATACATGGGTATTTATCGGATTTGGAGATAGCTCCATGCAAATTCTAATCATAATTATAAAGCATTATTTTCGATTTAAGCTTAATTTAAGTTAGTTTGTCTAATCTTGTCCCTGTTGTTAAGAAAGGAATTTGAACAGATGAAAAATAATTTTCAATTAAAGCCGATTTTATTATCAGTTTTAGTTTATTCAATCATTTGTTTCTTTATAAATATTGTTTTTTAGAGATTGGAGAAGATAAATGATGGATTCAAAAGAACCGAGTCGTGTTCAAAAAAATGAAAAACTTGGATTTTTCGATAAATTAAGAAATGTTAAATATGATTATTGGTTAATCGCAATCTTAATTCTAGCGGCATTTTTATACGCATGGAATATTTGGGAAGCAGGTGAGGCTAACAGCTTCTACACTTCAGCGATTGTTAGTATGACAAAAAGTTTTAAAAACTTCTGGTATGCCAGTTTTGACCCTGCTGGTTTTATTACAGTTGATAAGCCACCAGTAGCACTTTGGTTTATGACGATTAGTGCCAAAATTTTTGGCGTTCACGGATGGAGTGTGGTTTTACCATCAATTCTTTTTGGAATTGGTTCGGTATATTTGATTTACAACCTCGTTTCCAAACGCTTTGGCCGGATTCCAGCTCGAATTTCTGCCTTAATTATGACGTTAACACCAATCGTAGTAGCTGATTCAAGAACTAACAATATGGACGCCACTTTAGTATTTTTCTTACTATTGTCCGTCTGGTTTGTTCAAAAAGCTGTTTTGAAAGAGCAACAAAGATATCTTTGGATTGGTTTTGCTTTAATTGGGTTCTCGTTCAATATTAAAATGTTACAAGCTTTCATGGTCTTACCAGCCTTGTATCTTTATTACTGGTTAGCTGCCAAAGTTAATTGGAAAAAGAAGTTGTTGCATTTATCAATTGCCACAGTCTTCTTAGCCGTTTTCACTTTAATTTGGCCATTGTCAGTTGATATGACTAATTCATCTAGTCGTCCATATGAAGGTGGTTCGGAAACTAACTCTGCTTTGGAATTAGCCTTTGGTTATAACGGAACAGAACGTTTGCTTGGTCAAACAACTGGTACCGGCGGAGCTTTCCCAGGGATGGGTAGTTCGTCAAAGAAGAGTGGTACAAAGTCGTCAAGTAATGCCCCAACACCACCTAGTGGTTCGAAGAAAACATCCGCTAATGGCAATCCACCAGCTAAGCCATCTGGTTCAACTAAAGGTGGCGCACCTTCAATGGGTGGAACTAAAGGGAACGGTGGTGGCGCAGGCGCTGGTGCTGGGGGTGGAGCCTTCAACATTGGTACTGCCGGACCTTTCAGATTATTACAAAAGGAATTGGGACCACAGATTAGTTGGTTAATGTTATTGGCCGTCTTTGGTGTGATTTCTAGTTATATTTATTATCAAGATCCAAAGAAAAAATGGTATTCCCTTAATAATCAAAGAAAAGAACTTTGGTTGTGGTTAGGTTGGATGGTTCCAGTAGCCGGATTCTTCTCGGTTGCTAGTTTCTTCCACCCATATTACACAATTATGTTGGCACCAGCGATGGCCATTTTAGCTGGCGTCGGTATTTATACAATGATTAAACAATGGCGTGAAAAGTCGATTTGGTCGATGCTTTTACCAATTTCAATTTTAGCGACAAGTATTTTACAAGCGTGGTATTTAACGGATTACTATCCAACACTAGCTTGGGTATTGTTGATTGCAGGAATCATCATTTCAATTCCATTATTCGTCTTACCATGGATTGCTATCCGCTTAAAGAATAAACGAATTTGGCCAATTGCGGCACTGATTATCGTTATGCTTGCTCCAACGTGGTGGTCATTAACGCCAACTTTAGCAGGATCAAGTAATGGTATTCCAAGTGCTGGTCCTTCGTTACTGTCATCAGGTGGTGGCGGTATGGGCGATTCATCAGTCGATTCAACCTTGTTGAAATATCTTGAGAAACATCAAGGCAATGCTGAATATTTATTTGCGACTGATGATTCAAGTACCGCTGCACCATACATTATTAAAACTGGTAAAGCTGTTATGGCGATGGGTGGTTTCAACGGTACCGATAATGCAATTACCTTGAAGCAATTTAAGAAACTTGTTAAAGAAGGCAAGGTCAAGTATTACTATTCTGGTGGAAAAGCCGGAGGTAATAATAGTGCCATTGTTTCTTGGATTAAGAAACATGCTAAGAAAGTCACTTTAGCAAGTAGTAGTAATACAGCAACTAATAATTCTAGTTCTGTAACAGTCGCTTCAGAAACAGGTTCAACTAATAGTACTGGTCAAGCTCCAAGTGGTACAGCACCAGGTTCAAGTTCAAGTAGCTCAACGCCGCCAGCTAAGCCAAGCGGTTCAAGTGGTCAAGGTCAAGCGCCTAGTGGAGCAGCCCCAAGTGGGACAAAGGCTCCGTCAGGAACTGGATCAGCACCAACAACAGGTAAGAAGAAATTAACCAAAGCTCAACTTAAGAAAATGAAAAAACAAATGAAGCAATCAACCGGCGCACAAGCAATGGGCGGTGGCATGGGTGGACCTGGTCAATCAGGAACACTTTATGATTTATCAAGCATCTATAAGTAATCAATGAAAGGACATTCGCTTATGAAAAATCAGTTAATCTCAATTGTTCTACCAGTTTTTAATGAAGAGGCTGGTATTCAAGCAACGATTGATACACTATTAAACTATATCGAACAGCAAGAAGAACAATATGAATTGATATTCGTTGATGATGGATCAAAGGATAAATCAGTTTCAATTATTAAGGCAGCGCTCAAACAACATGATAATATCAAATTAGTCGAGTTTTCTCGTAATTTTGGACATCAATTAGCGATTACTGCAGGTCTCCAATATACCAAAGGGGATGCTGTGGTTGTGATGGACGCTGATTTACAAGATCCACCTGAAGTTATTCCTCAAATGATCAAAAAATGGAATGAAGGCTACGAAATTGTCTATGGTAAAAGAATGCAACGCGATGGTGAAACATTTTTCAAAAAAATTACTGCCAAAATGTTTTATCGAACATTCAAACATTTAGCAACGATTGATATGCCACTCGATACAGGTGATTTTCGTTTGATGGATCGAAAGGCTGTTCACCAATTATTGAAGCTACATGAACAAGATCCATTTGTTCGTGGACAAGTTACTTGGATTGGATTCAAACAGACAAGTGTTCAATATCATCGTCAGGAACGGATGGCTGGTGAAACTAAATATCCACTTTCAAAGATGATTAAACTAGCTATTGATGGAATTACTTCGTTTTCAATGAAACCTTTACAATTTGTCAATATTTTCTCAATTGTGCCGTTGGTTAGTGGAGTTTTTTCACTGGGCTATATGATTGTTAGCAGCAGTTACAGTTTGGCAGGTGTAGGCGTAACTATTTTGCTTTTCACCCTCGGTTTGTTGATGCTTTCAATTGGTATTTTAGGAAGCTATTTGGGACGTGTTTTAGATCAAGTAAATAATCGTCCACGCTTCATTGTAAGCAAGACTGAAGGCTTTGAAGAGCGTAACAAAGGCATTCATCATTTCACGGATCACTTTAATCAAAGAGTCGAGTAAGCTTGAAAAATCGACAATGAAAAATTAGAAAAATTCTTTTTTACTTTAAAAGTTTTCACACTTTTTAATTATCAGTTAATGTGTTACAGTTATGGTAAATTTGATAGTTGCTAAAGTTGTTTGATGGACAACCGGAGCTTATCAAATTGAACATGAACTATCCCATTCATAAAAAAGAAGCTGACGAACACCCAGTCGTCAGCTTCTTTTTCTTTTTATGGCGATAAATACGACCTTTTGCTTTGTCAAAAATCAATCTGTATATGATACAGAGGGATGCTAGTTTAGTAATCTTTTCGTGAAATAACTTATTTTTGTTGATTATTATGAATGTTATTTGACTAAGATAAATAGTGTTAAAATGTTTTTCTAATATGTGCGATACTATTTATTAGCTTTTTCCGCTTAAAACAAAAAAAGGAGCCAAGCAACCCAAAATCGGATTACTTGGCTCCTTTATCTTAATGATTGAAAGTTAACTATACTTGCAACTAAATTGAATTAATAAACGTCACCATTGTAAATGGAATTCTTAACAATTACGTAATCTACTTTACGTAGGGAATTGAGATCTTTACCACCGGCGTATGAAATTGAAGATTGTAAATCTTGCTTCATTTCCGTCAAAGTATCCATAATTTCACCTTTGTAAGGAACAAGCATCCGTTTACCTTCAACATTTTTGTATTCGCCTTTTTGATATTGAGAAGCTGAACCAAAATATGCTTTGTATTTCTGGCCATCTTTTTCAATGATCTTACCAGGAGATTCTTTATGACCAGCAAGTAGGGAACCAATCATGACCATATCTGCCCCAAAACGGATTGATTTGGCGATGTCACCGTCATTTCTAACGCCACCGTCAGCGATAATAGGTTTACTTGCGGCTTTGGCACAGAGCCTTACAGCGGCTAATTGCCAACCACCAGTACCGAAACCAGTCTTTAGTTTAGTGATACATACTTTACCAGGTCCAATTCCGACTTTTGTGGCATCGGCACCGGCGTTTTCTAGTTCACGAATTCCTTCAGGGGTACCAACGTTACCAGCGGTTATGAAAGAATCAGGTAAGTTCTTTTTAATATATTTAATCATTTCAATGACGCGGTCACTATGACCATGAGCGACATCGATCGTAATGTAATCAGGTTTTAAATGCTCAGCTACGAGAGTATCAATGAAATCAAATTCATCCTTTTTGATACCGACACTGATTGAAGTAAACAAATCCTTTTGGTTCATTTCTTTGATGAAATTAACACGTGTCTCCGGCTCAAAACGATGCATGACGTAGAAATAGCCATTGGCAGCTAGCTTTTCAGCTAGTTTTTCATCAATAATTGTTTGCATATTAGCAGGGACAACCGGGATTTTAAATGTTTTTGGTCCAAATTTGATGCTAGTATCGCACTCTGAACGACTATCCACGATACATTTATTCGGTATTAGTTGAATATCTTCATAATCGAAAACTTGCATTTATTATTCACTCCATTAATTACGAACAATTATTATTTTTATATTTGATTTCGTTCGTATCTATAATTTAACGGGAAAACAGCAATAAGTCAAATTTATTATGCGATTAATAGTATTAATTATGATAAAATTTTCTTATACGTACGTGTAGTGCTATTAGTTTATTGTTTAATTCAGTAAATTTGTAAGAATATAACCTGTTTTTTTCAGGTGGTCATGGTAAAACTATGACAAATTGTTATTCTTTAATAAAATTCTTGCTCTTGGAAGCGGCATATTTAACTAGCACTACATTATACGATAATCTTGGTATTTAATATTGGAATTTATTGAAAATGGTAATGAAAATATTTGACACTAAGATTTGTAATTGGTATTATCATCATATTATTAATAGAACGGTATATTAATAACGTTTATTAGTGGCCTCTAAAAAATCGGTATATCCAATAGGAGTGGTTAAAAGTGCAACATTATACTGCAGAAGATATTACAAAAATGGTTAAAGATGAAAACGTTGAATTTATTTGTTTAATGTTTACAGATATCAACGGAATCATCAAGAATGTCGAAGTTCCTGTTTCTCAACTAGACAAAGTTCTAGCAAACAAGATTACTTTTGATGGATCATCAATTGATGGATTCACACGTATTGAAGAGAGTGATATGTTATTACACCCGGACTTATCAACATGGTTGATTTTCCCATGGGGTGAAGAACATGGAAAGGTTGCCCGTTTGATCTGTGATATTTACAAGACAGACGGTACACCTTTTGAAGGTGATCCTCGTGTTAACTTGAAGAGAATCATTAAAAAAATGCACGGCATGGGCTTTACTAACTTTAATATTGGACCAGAACCAGAATTCTTCTTATTCAATACGGACGAACACGGTAACCCAACACTTCACTTAAATGATGATGGTAGTTACTTTGATTTTTCACCTGTTGATTTAGGTGTTAATGTTCGTAAGGATATCGTTTTAGGTCTTGAAAAGATGGGCTTTGAAGTTGAAGCTAGTCACCACGAAGTTGCACCAGGACAACAAGAAATTGATTTCAAGTATCAAGATGCTCTATCAGCTGCGGACAGTATCGAAACATTTAAACTAGTTGTTAAGACTATTGCTAAGGAACATGGTTTGTATGCAACATTTATGCCAAAACCAGTTCAAGGTATCAATGGTTCAGGGATGCACATCAATATGTCACTATTTAATGGTGATGATAATATCTTCGATGACGAAAATGATATGCTATCTGACACAGCTAAGAAGTTCTTGAGTGGTATTTTGAAACATGCTCGTGCTTTGACAGCTGTTAACAACCCAACAGTTAACTCATATAAACGTTTAGTACCAGGCTATGAAGCACCAACTTATATTGCTTGGTCAAGTAAGAACCGTTCACCACTTATCCGAGTACCAGCTGCTAAGGGTAAGTCAAAACGTGTCGAAATGAGAAGTGTTGATCCAACAACTAACCCATATTTGGCAATTGCATGTATTTTGGATGCAGGTCTTGATGGTATCGAAAGTAATTATGACTTGATGCCAGAAGTTAAAGATAATATTTACGAAATGTCAGAAGACAAACGTCGTGAAGAAGGCATCATTGATCTTCCTTCAACTTTACATAACTCCTTGAAAGCACTACGTAAAGATGAATATGTTCAACAATCACTTGGCAAGGGATTAACTAATAGTTTCTTCGCTGCTAAGAATGCTGAATGGGCAAGATATCAACAAACAGTTTCCCAATGGGAACGTGATACATACATGTCACAATATTAATTATTAAAATAATTATGGTCTCAATCTAGTTAGTCTAGGTTGGGGCTTTTTTTTGTCGCTGAAGGTGAATCACGATGAACCTTCAGCTATTTTATGTGTTATATCAGTTTCACAATATTGATGAAAGAAAATATTTTAAATAGGTATTTTCAGTAAATTAATTTATCAAAGGAAACATGATAAATATGATTTTGGCAGGCTTTGCATCAAAAAATTAGTCTCACCTTGTAATCAACAATAAAAAAAACTGTATTTTTCTGTAAATCGTGATATAGTATCAATTGTTAATTGAGCGCACGCTCAAATTATTCAATATTAAAGATTTTATATAAGTGCATAATTTAATCGTGTCCTCAAATAGCGTCAGAATACGGAGATAACGTCATAAGTTGCGATGATAAACTATCACCGAATTTCTAAACCAATAGAAAAGAGGTACTACTATCATGAGGAATAGTAGTGAAACAAGTAAGAAAGTTGCTGACCCAGATATGGCTAACAACAAGAGTCTTGATGAAATCAACGGCAGTATTGAGGTTCCCGAGGGTGCTGGATTTTGGAAGACTTTAATGACCTTTACGGGTCCAGGTGTCTTGATTGCCGTGGGTTACATGGATCCAGGTAATTGGATTACATCAATTGCTGGTGGGGCTCAATTTAAGTACACATTGTTATCAGTCGTTTTAATTTCTAGTTTGATTGCGATGTTGTTGCAGTCAATGTCAGCTAAATTGGGAATCGTTACTGGTAAGGATTTAGCGCAGTTGACACGTGAACGGACTTCAAGGACTGGAGGATTCATTCTTTGGATCATTGCTGAATTAGCGATTATGGCAACTGATATTGCTGAAATTATTGGTTCGGGTATCGCGATTAAGTTACTATTCAATATCCCTTTGATAATTGGTATTTTGATAACAGCTGCCGATGTTTTGATTTTACTATTGCTAATGAAATTAGGTTTTCGCAAGATTGAAGCGATTGTAGCTACATTAGTTGCAGTTATTTTATTAGTGTTCTTGTATGAAGTCTTTTTAGCAAAACCAAGTGTTTCCGGTATTATTGGAGGATATGTTCCTTCAAGTAGTATTATTACTAACAAATCAATGCTTTATCTATCATTAGGTATTGTTGGTGCGACTGTTATGCCACATGATTTGTATCTCGGTTCATCCATTTCTCAAACGAGAAAAATTAATCGTAAAGATAAAAAGGATGTTGCACGAGCAATCAAGTTTTCAACGATTGATTCTAATATGCAGCTATTCTTAGCATTTATCGTTAATAGTTTGCTATTGATCTTGGGTGCAGCTTTATTCTATGGAACAAACAGTGATTTGGGACGATTCGTTGATTTATTCAATGCGTTGAGTAATAAACAAGTTGTTGGTGCAATTGCCAGTCCCATTTTGAGTATGTTGTTTGCTATCGCTCTGTTGTCATCAGGTCAAAGTTCAACTATTACTGGAACTCTTTCCGGACAAATTATTATGGAAGGTTTCATTCGCTTAAAGATGCCACTTTGGGCACAACGTTTATTGACACGACTTTTGTCAGTTACACCTGTTTTAATTTTCGCCATTTATTATCACGATAATGAAGCAAAGATTGAAAATCTGTTGACATTTTCACAAGTGTTCTTGAGTGTAGCCTTGCCATTTGCTATCATTCCGTTAGTTATTTTCACGAGTGATAAGAACCTTATGGGAGAATTCAAGAATAAAAATTGGGTCAAATACAGTGCTTGGTTTGCAACGTTTGTGCTAATAATTTTGAATATTTATTTAATTATTCAAACGACATTAGGATTATAGTGGGGTGTTTATGAAGAAAAGCGACATTCAAAAAGAAAAAATTTTAGAGGTTGCTCAAGATTTATTTGTTAAAAAAGGCTTTGAGGCGACGACAACTCGGGAAATCAATCGAGAAGTTGGTATTTCAGATGGTTCGTTATACTATTATTTTCCAGAAGGCAAAAATCAAATTTTGGATCAAATCGTTCAAAAAGGGATGATTTATCGCGAGGAATATGTCGAAAAGGTTCAAAAGCCAGTTCATAATCTAGCCGATTTGGAAAAACAGATTATCGACATTTATAATGGCATTTATGAAATTTTTTCGGATGAAGAGGGCTATCGTTCCTTTATGATCACGATTCGTGAACGGGCGATTTTATCAAATGATCAGTCTAAATGGATCTCACAAATCCTTGAGAGATTAAAAAGTAATTTAGTTAATAATGTTAAATCGATTCAACAGCTTACAAAGATTACTGATGCTGAAGTTAATAGTTTTACAGATATGATTGTCTCGATTTTGCAACGTTCGATTTATGAAGAGCTGTTAATTAAAAATAGAAAAACAATCAGTCATGAAATTCGTGAGAAAACACTTGCGCAAATTCATTTACTGATTCAATTGATTCAAAAATAAGAAATTACAAAAATTTTTTAAACATTAACGAAAAACAGACTAGTAATCTAAAGTAAAACTGATTACTAGTCTGTTTTTTTCAAAGGATTTACTTTTTGTTGGTTGTTTTAAAAAAGTACAAAAATACTGGTATTAAGGTATACTGGTATTAATATTTTTTATAAGAAAGAAGAGGACCGATATGGCATATTCAATTGGACAAGTAGCAGAAAAGACCGGTCTTTCTAGTTACACATTACGTTATTATGATAAAGAAGGGCTCATGCCATTTGTACATCGTGGGAATGGTGGCCGCCGTGAATTTACCGATGATGATATGGATTTTGTTGATTTGATCTCATGTTTGAAGGAGACAGGGATGTCGCTGAAGGAAATTAGAGAGTTTGTCAATATGTCAATGGAAGGTAACGATACTTTAGAAGAACGTCTTGCAATGTTTAAACGTCAACGTGATGAAGTGATGAAACAAATTGAGCAGTCGCAACGATATTTGGAGAAATTAGATCATAAAGTGAAGTATTTCGAAGCTGCATGTGCTAATGGTTCCGAGGATGGCTTAGAGGACTTTTGTGATACCTTGGAAGCTGCTTCAAAAGCCAGTCAATCGTTAAATAACTAAATTTTTGTATATGTGCTTTTCTCTGGAAATTGTGTTTTTTTAATGTTAAGATTTGGCGTAATCAAAATTCTGATTACTGCTTTCCCCCCAGAGAGCATAAAGGACCCAGTCATTGACTGGGTCCTTTTTTAATTTAGTCTCTGGTAATGCTTAAAACAGCGGTTGTTTTCAAAGAGTTTTTATTGTCTTTACCAATTGTGATCCAGTCAGCTGCGCTGATTAAACCCTCCAATTTGTTCTCTTCGTCTTCTTCGGTGATTTTACCATCTTCAAAACCACCCTTGAAAATGCAATCTAGATAATAATGGTCATCATTACTTGCCATCATTGATGATTGATATTTCCATGCAATAATATATGTTTCTTCAGTGATGTGAATACTACGACCGTTCACCAAATTAATATTTAAAGCCATACCTACCGCCTCCTTAACCTAATTATAGCAAATTTTAAATGTGAAATTATAATAATATGTGTGAGTGGGAGGATATTTAATTATCCTCATAATTCTCATTTCAAATATAACGTGTGGTGTTAGTTAAATATGCTGTCTCCAGAATCGAGAAATAGTTACTGGCTATGCGGACCGGTCTGAAGCCTCACAAGCGAGTCTCCAAACACGCCCGGTGGCTGTAAGCACGGGAAAACACCCCGCACTAACACCACTGTCACAGCCAGTAACTATTCTCGATTCTTCCGACTAAAGTCTTTACATGAATCTAAATTTCTTTAAACGGTTGAAGTATGACAAGCTTGAGATTAGTTGTAATAAACTAACTAGCACCACGCGTATATGATGTATTTTTTCCATAATTTGATATATATATCAAGATTAAAGGGTTCCAAATAGTATTCAAGCCTCGATACTCTAATAAATTAGGAATCAAAAAACAACGAAAAAACTAGCCGTAGGGAACAAGAATTTAGGTCGCTGTGAAGGTGGCGTTATGGCTTTAGCCATTACACCACGGGACGAGTTTTGAAACTCGCGTATTTTGCGAGGTTCAAAATCGAGATTCGAGACCGCTCTTTGGCTCGAATCGGTCCCCATAGCGACCTAAATTTCTTGTTCCTGGAGGCGGCACATTTAACAAGTAAAACGCAAAATATAAAAAGCATGTTGCTAGATTAATTACCTGACAACATGCTTTTATTTAGTGATTTATGATAAGTAAAAAAATCGCAAAAAAGATAACATCCAGAATGGCCGACCATTCGTACCATTTATCTGGCTTATTAAACTCTACTGTGTTATGCCCCCGTTTACGAGGGTACCACGACGGATATTCTTTTTTGGACATGTTCTTCATTTTGCATCTTCTCCTTATTATCTGTACCTCATTATATCGAGATTTGAAAAAATTTGCCACCGAAAAAAATAGATTATCACAGATTTATTAAAAAGAAAGGGCTTGCATTTTAATAAATAAAGAATATAATTTCATTTATTATCCGTTGAGCAGATATAAAGAAATAATTAATGGGGAGGTAAACAAATGAAATATCGTGTAGAACTAAATACAGAATCTCAATTGTTTACTGTTGAAGATAAAAACACTCATGTTTTTGCAGATGGTAAAACAATTGAAGAAGCGGTCGGTAAATTAAAGACTGCTTAATTAAATATTGCACCTCAAAGAGAGCATCTAAAATAATGTTGGCTCTCAAGTATTAAAGCAAATAAAACCAGCAATCCGATTTGGGATTGCTGGTTTTATTTGTTATAAGTGGAAAAGTTTGTGACAAGATTAAGAGTCAAAGCAGTTGGACCATAAAATATTTTTAATCCCGTTAAAATGATAACTGCTACAACAATAAATCAATAAAATATATATATAATTAAATCCCTTTTTAACTCAAAAACCGTATTGTTTTGAAATTGAAACTAGTGGAAAATAAACAATAATTTGCACATTAAGTTAATTGTTTTTATCGTACGGGGGATAAATTATGAATAATATGGATGATAAAATCCGAGCCGCACTATTAGATTTGATGAAAGAGGAACGTTTGGAAGATATTACGATTATGGCGATTGCTGACCGGAGTAAGATAAATCGAACAACCATTTATCGGCACTACAGGGATAAATATGCTATTTTGCAAGATATTGAAGATGAAATTTTAACGGAATTAGATAATATTGACCCAAATACTTATCAGATAGCAACGAGAGAATTTATTGACGAGTCACAAATTTTGAAAATTTTGGAAACGGTGAATAATAAACGAGATGTTATAAGTATTCTTTTGAGTGAAAACGGTGATCCTAGATTTTATGAATATTTCATTGATTTTTTGACTACCAAAGGTTTAATTGTAATTAATAATTCTTCACAGTTTAATGGTTTAGATATTAGGCAGAGAGAATTATTAGTACAATACTTATCGTCAGCATTATTTGGTCTAGTTAAATATTGGATTAACCATCCAGATATGAGTGTAGAAGAGTTGGATAATTTCTACGAAGATATTTTTCGCAATGGAATTAATAGTTTTACTGAAAAATAAGCAGTCAAAGACAGATATAGTTTAGAAACTTTATATTAAATTCAACTTTGGATATAGAATCGGCTATGGAAAAGGGTAGATAAATTCATTTAAATTTATCTACCCTTTTTTGGATTTTATTTTTAATATGGTAAAAATATGAAAAATTGTGGCAAAAATTGTTCATGGAAGCGTCATATTTAACTAACAAAACAAGTTATTTTAAGAATATTTTTAATACTTATGTATAAATCGGATTATTGAACTAGAATAATCACCAAGCAGTATCAAAAAGCAAAAAAATTTTTAACAAAAGGTGTTGAATGATTCTTATGAGAAGGAAATATATCATATTTGCTCTGTTGGCTTTAATTTTGCTAACCGGTTGTTCAAAAAATACCACCACTTCGATGCCAACTAAATCAGTTAGTGCCCTGACGCAGCGAACAAGTTATGGGGATTACACTAATCAACAAAAAAAACTGATTAATTTTTTAAATAAAAAAATGATCACAAATCAAGGTATTTATACTAATTATAGCCAACAATCTTATGAAGAAAGTGAGGCTCGAGGGCATGAATTACTTTCTGAATCATCTGGTTTATGGCTACAGTACTTAGTTTATAGTCACCAATACAAACAATTTCGGCAATTTTATAAGCAGACTAAGAAAATTTTTGATCAAGGTGAACAATTTAGTTATCGTTATACGCCGTCTAAAAAGAAGCAGTTTAATGTTAATGCCACTTTAGATGATCTCCGCATAATCAAAGCATTGCAGATGTACGCTGACTTGACTAAAAATCAAAGTTACCACAAAGAAGCAGTTCAACGTTTTGCCAAGTTACAGAAGAATACGATGTCAGAAGGTAAGATTGCTAGCTTTTACGACATTAAGGCTCACAAGGCTAGTACCGAAGGATCCTTAGCTTATTATGATTTAGCTACTTTGAAATATTTTGAATCATCATCGACCCAAAATAAAAAAATGTATCAAAAACAATTGTCAGTTGTTAAATCGGGTTTCCTAGGGGATGCTTTTCCACTTTATGCTTCAAGTTATAATTGGCAAGCTGAAGATTATAGTCAAGCTGATTTGAATACATCTGAGGCACTTGAAACTGTTTTGCATCTGGCGGAAATTGGCAAAGTTAAAGAGGTTACTTTGAATTGGTTGAAACGTCAAGTCGATAACAATTCTTTGTATAATACGTATTCTGTCAATGGCAGTGTGGTTAGCAAGGGACATTCAGCCGGTAGTTATGCTTTAGCCGCCGAGATTTTTGCACTCAATAAAAATCCACGGATGTATCACAAAGCAATGAAGTTAGTTTGGAAATATCAGATTCAAGATAAGAGTTCTCCAATGTATGGGGCAATTGGGATTGAACGTAAAAAAGAAGCCTACTCTTATAACAACTTGATGGCATTACTAGCAGCTCAATATTGAGGTGATAAATATTGAAGAATAAATTCCGTACTGGATTTGTTCATTTTTCAAAAGTAATTTCTCCAGCAATGTTAGCAACAATTCTAGTAGGGATAATTTGTGGAATTATTTTATTTATTCCGCCAATCAATGGACTAGCAGATAGTGGGGATTTTTATAATACGCTGTTAAGCAATGGGTTATATCGCTTTTCGACGCATTATAATCAATACAATGATTTCGTGATTAAGAAGTTTGGAATTTTACAATATTATAATGAAAATCATTTTTATACTGTTAGTTCGCAAATGATTTTCGTTCGTTTAGCTGTGTTTCTTAATAAATTATTTTATAGCAAAACGGTTTTTGATATTCGTTTCATGGGACTGGTCAACAGTTCGTTTTATTTAGGCGGAATTTATTTACTTACTAAATCGCTTGTCACACCAATACGTAAAATTAAAAATTACATTATAGCTTTATTGGTGGTTTTAATTTTTGGCGATGCGGCATACATTTTATTTTTTAATTCCTTTTATTCCGAAGCACAAATGCTAATTTTCACAGTTTATCTTTTTGCGGCTATCATGTCGTTAGCTCGGAATATTTATCAGCGTCATTGGCCGATGATTGGGGTATTTTTTCTAAATGCTATTTTATTGGTCACGACTAAACCAGCGAGTGCAAGCTTAACAATCTCCTTAATTTTGATTTCAATAGGATTGTTATTTTTGCCTGATTTTAAAGCACGACGGATGGCAATTATTTTTGGGTCCTTGCTCATTTTCATGGCAGGAACTGGTATTTACTTATCGGCTAGCCCGGAAACTCGAGATGCTAATAATTTTGAGTCATTCGCACACGGTGTTCTTTTGGATAATTCTGATCCGACCACTCAAGTAGAAAAAGGTGGAATCAATGGGCAATTTGCTTTGTCACGTGGCGATAATTATTACATCGGTTCTTATACTGCGATAAAACCAAGTGGTAAGTATGTACGCAAAAATTTACTCAGGAAAAATGGAATTGGTTGGGTTACAAGATACTATTTGGGTAATCCAAAACAACTTTTTCAGTTACTGAATGTTGCTGCATCCAATATAACTAGCATACAACCGGCCAATATTGGTAATTATCCTCGTGGTTCAGGACATAAGGCGTTAAGTCGTTACAAATATTTTATGATATACAGTTCGATGGTTCGCTTTTTCTATCCGGGTAAATATGCTTTTGATTGCTTGATGGCTTTGAGTGCCACAATGTGTTACGCAGTCGGAGGTTATTTGGATATAAAGGGTCACCGATATCACGGGATATTAAGATTCTTCCTAGTATTGGGACTAATGGTAGCGGTTGTATATATTCCTATATATACCATCGTTACGGCGGGAGCATCAGATTTGGCGCAACGCCTCTTTATGGTTGGGACTAGTTTAAATTTAACCTTTTTATTATTTATAACAGATATTTTAAATCATACCTTGTGGCATACAGATGGAAAGGTTGGTGATGATGATTGAAAAAGATTAGATTGATGTTCGTAGCAATCAGTTTGTTTTTAATTTCTTGGTTCATCACACCAACTAATGTTCAGGCCAGTACTAACAATCACGTTTTATTAGTCTATGATTCTGAAAATACGGCTACTGGTGCGGCTAAAAAAATTGATACCTTACAACGAGCTTTGACTAGTATGAATTTACAAGTTAAAACAGTTGATCAATCGAAATATAAAAAAGGTGAACTGAACGACCGCTATTTGGGCGTTATAACGATGATTAATTGGCGTGAGTTGGGATTGATTAATCAGAAATTCATATCTGATCGAGCAAAGTTTTCAGGAATCAAGTTGCATATTGGGCAAAATTTGAGCCAGAGTGAAATCAAAGAACTCGGTGGTAGTGTCCAAAAATTATATCGTCAACAATTTAATTTGAAAAACAATGACAACGAGCAATTGTTACCATTCATCAATACGATGACTATTGTGAATAAGACTGAAAAAGCTCAGCAGATTGGGACTTTGGTGACTCAGCAATCCAACCAGCAGAATTATCCATTCGGAATAATCAATGAGAAAGCTGGTTATTTGCCATTTTTTGATACCAGCGGATTGTCATTGATGTTAGAGATTCAATTAATCGGTCAATTGTTTCATCGTGTCGGGACATATCAACCTTTGTTAACTTTTACAAAAGTAACACCGTATAGTGATTTACGAATGATTGATGAATTAAGTCGCTATTGTAATAAAAATGGCATTTCTTTTGCTATTAGTACAACTTCTGTTAGTCAAAATACCAACTTAAAAGCTTTTAATCGTTTTACTGCGACCTTGAGAAACGTCGAAAGTCGGGGTGGAATTATTTTTTTGAATGCCCCCGAAGTTAGCAGTACTAATAACAGTGGAACTTTACTTAGTCAGCAATTTTCGACCTATATAGTTACATTGTCGCAACATCAAGTTTTTCCAGTGGGTGTGAGTGCTGAGGGTTTCTGGAATCAAGATCAAGTTTTGCGGACAAATTTTTTGCAATACGCTAATCATTGGTTGATGTTGCCTAGCCAGAGTCAGCCTAATTTTGTTAAACAAGATAATGATGCTAAAGCTGTCCAAGAGAGTTACTTTGGGATGTCAATGTCATCATTAAAGAAAATGAGTAATACAGGTGATATTCAATTTTCAATTCCAACTGCGTTGACGATACCATTGCCTAATACTGATAAGGATTTAGCAACGGTCAAACGAGATTTACAGCGAAATGACTTTGCATGGTACGATGCGGTTAGTGATGGGTTAACTACCAAAATAGAAACGCCAAGTTCTTTATTGGAATATAAATATGGTAATTATTACGCTAACGGAAAGCATGAAGAGGTTCAGATCAGTAATTCATCGTTAAATAAACAATTCGGCGACAATAAACCTAAAGCAACTCTTAGTCGATACTTTAAGGTACAAGGGCATATCTTTATGACGTTCTTTATAATTGTGACGATTATTTTATTAGTCTTCATTTATCTCGGACAAAAAGTTTATTGGAATCGCATGCGCAGGAAGAAATAGGGGGGACAGTTATCTCAATCTTAGATATTTTGTTATTCATAGCAGTTATGTCAATTTGGGTAACCTTGGTTGTTAATTTAATTCTGACAGTGGCCGGATATACTTGGTATTTACGTAGCGTTCCTAAACCGGATCCGCAATTACCTGATGATCCTCCATTCGTGTCAATTTTAGTTCCAGCCCATAATGAAGGAATCGTAATCGTGAAAACTGTTTTGTCGTTATTGAGTTTTGATTATCCACATGATCGTTACGAAGTGATTGTAATTAATGACAACTCCAGCGATAATTCAGCAGAACTATTGAAATCGTTACAAGCTGAATTTGGTTCCGAGCGTTTGAAAGTTATTAATACAGATAAGGTTACTGGTGGTAAGGGCAAATCAAATGCCTTGAATATTGGCTTGAAACAAGCTAAAGGTAGCATCATTTCAATTTATGATGCTGACAATACTCCAGAACATGGAGCTTTACGTATTTTGGTGGCACAGCTACTTGAGGATGATCGTTTAGCAGCTGTGATTGGTAAATTTAGAACCAGAAATAAAAATGCAACATTGTTAACTCGTTTTATTAATATTGAGACCTTGTCGTTTCAATGGATGGCGCAAGCAGGTCGACAGCAATTATTTCACCTGTGTACGATTCCTGGAACTAATTATGTTATTAGACGTTCCGTCATTGAAAAAGTCGGTGGCTGGGATGATAAGGCCTTAGCCGAGGATACGGAAATTAGTTTTCGGATTTATCAAATGGGTTATCGGATTCGTTTTCAACCGCGAGCAGTTACTTGGGAACAAGAACCACAGACTCTGGACGTGTGGTTTCATCAACGAACCCGCTGGGTTGAAGGAAATATTTATGTGATTGTAAAAAATGCTAAGTTGCTTTTTCAGAAAAAGGGTCGGCCAATTCGGTTTGACTTGCTATATTTTTTAACGATTTATTTTCTTCTGATGACATCGCTACTTTTGTCTGATTCAGTCTTTGTTTTATCTGTGGCTGGAATCGTGCATTCTAATTTACAAGGTTTCAGTAATTCTTTGTAGGTATTTGCGATTCTAATGTTTGTAATTAGTACGTTTGTTACGATCACAACTGAACCTGGAGAATTGACTTTCAATAATTTGTTATTAATTTTGTTAATGTATGTTGTTTATAGTCAAATGTGGCTGGCAGTGGCCGCTTACGGAATGGTGGGGTATATTCGTGAACAAGTCTTTCATAAACAAGCAAAGTGGTATAAAACGAAGCGCTATCAATAAATTATTACGTGTTGGTTGGATATTGATTTTGGGAATAATATGTCTAATGGTTCAGTCAAAAACTGTTGAGGCAGCTGATAATCAAACTTATACGCAACAATTTCAAAACACAACGACAACTTTGTCTGGAAAATCGGTTGTGTCAAATATGTATTTTACAAAGGTAGATTATTGGAATGTTAAAAAGGTTAACTTTAATCTCAACTATCAAATTTCACAATTGGCATCCAGACAATCCTCAGATATTACAGTTTCTATTAACGGTGTAAAATTCTATTCATTTAGACCTAAAGCTGAGACAGGCTTTCAGACGGAAAAAATTTCGATACCGTTGGATTTGCTTCAAGCAAGTAATAAGCTACAAATCAATGGTCAAGTTCTTGATCAAGATAATCAAAATAAGAACTATCAATTGTCACAGACGCCGGCTAATTGGTTAACGATTGGAAACGGCTCGAATGTCAATTTTGAATATCAAGTCAACGAAGCTGATAACACGGTGAGTTCCTTTTATGACCATTTTTCAGGTAAGGATACAATTTCGTTTCAGCAAGCTAGAATTGTTACGAGCAATCATCCAACGAGTGATGAATTGACTGCTAGTATGATTGCTTTGTCTGGTGAATCGCGAACAATTTCAACTGATAGTGATCAAATACCAGTTGTTAAAATGAGCCAGTTACAAGATAAAACAGGCGATTATTCAATTATTATGGCAAATTATAATAAATTGCCAAATAAGTTTAAATCACAAATAAATGTGGCTGATGTTAATGGACATGCTGTTATCAAAACCTATTATGTTGACGGCAAGCACTATTTATTAGTAACGGCTAAAGACGGTAAATTGTTGGAAAAAGCGGCACGATTTGTTGCTAATGAAGAGTTGATGAGGGAAACAACTAAGTCAAACAAGAGTATTTCTGCAAGCACAGATACGTATACAGCTAGTCAGCAAGATAGTGGCACGCATTCTTTGACAAAGACTCCAGATCGAATTGACGGGGCTGGCCATCGAGAAACAAGTTACTTTATTCAAATACCGAATGATAAAACAAATGTTGACGGCTCAAAAATCAATCTGCATTTTAAATATAGTAAGAATCTCGACTTTAGTCGTTCGTTAGTGACGTTGTACGTTAACAATACGGTTGTTGGAAGCAAGAAACTCACAAGTGTCAGAGCTGATGGTGATGATTTAACCATGGCAGTTCCAAAGGGTGTTGCGCTTGGCAGTAGTTTCACTGTTCGAGTGGCCTTTGACCTGGAGATGAAGAATCAATCTGAATCGGATAATAGTGATACACCATGGGCTGAAGTGGAACCACAATCGAAAATGGTTGTGAAATCAGGTCAAAGTAATGACTTACTGTTTACTAATTACCCAACGTTGTTTATTAATAATGAGTCGTATGATCATTTGGTAGTAATAACACCGGAAAATTTAAATGATGACGATTTCAAAACTTTAACGAATATTTTTAATTTAATCGGTTTATATTCTAAAAATAATACCGGAAGTATCCAATTTTATAATCAGATACCTAGTCAATCAGTTTTGAATAACAATAATGTGATTGTTGTCGGAACTCCTAAAAATAATGCAATGATTAAGAAATTAAATCCAAATTTGTATTTTAAATATTCAAGTAATTTTGATCGAATCGTGTCGAATGAAAAATTAAGTATTGAAGCGGGCTACGGTAAAAATATCGGAACAGCTCAACTGCTTCGTTCACCATATAATGATAAGCGAGGGATGTTGGTTGTTACCGGTGTTACGACGAAAGATACTTATCTAGCGTCAACTCAGATTGGATTTCAAAAGAATATTCAAGGATATACTGGGGATGCAATCGTGACCGATTTGAACAATAGTCATAGTGGCTATCGATTTAAAAAAGATAAGGCGATTGATAAGTCACTTGCAAAGAAACAAACCTTTACAAAGAATTCACAATTGATTCTTTATTTAAGTTTGGCAATAATCGTTATCATTATGATTGGTATCGCTGTAATTTTGACGATTAGAAAGCAATCTCGTTTGAATAGGGGGAATAAAGATGGACAAAAATGATGAGAAAAGTTCACTTTATCAAGATATTGGTTTGCTATTCTTTATTTCACTCTTTGGGATGACTGCCATTCTAATGGCGATAACGGGAAATATTTTATTGAATGTGATTTATTTATTTTGCGCCATGACTTTGTTGATGATTACGTACTTTTTTGGTTTAGTACCAAGCTTGATTTCCAATATTGTTTTTATTGGCATTCAGGTAGTAATTATGATTTATCAATATACTAATAATATTAATCAAATACCTTGGCAATTGAGCTTTTGGATGGTGATTCCGCTATTACTGTCAATTGCACTTTATTCCATGACACGTAATCAGATCATTTTACAAAAGGCAAATAGTGAGCTTAGAACGTCGTTAATTCAACGTGGTGCCTTTGATGAGGAGACCAATTTACGGACAACAGTGGCTTATATTGAGGATATAGCGGTATTTGCGGAGACTAATCGTCGGTTTGATATTCCAGTGACAACGGCTATTATCAAAATTCGCTACTTTAGTGATTTGAAACGAATGATGAGTCAGGGACAGTTGGAACATTTGCTTAAATTGACAACGAGTACGATTAAAGCCAAAACTAGAACAAACGACATTACGTATTTATTGAATAATGAGGATCCAACATGGGCGATTCTGCTATATACAGATACTAAGGGTGCACAAATTGCTACGAATCGAATTAAAAAAGGTTTTGAAGACAATATTGAAACAGATGATTCGTTGAGTTCGATGGCAATTTCTATGATTGTCGGTATTGCAACATGGGATGCTGAAACGATGAAGACACCTTATGATCTGATGAATGCTGGTATACACGAAACTCAGTATGATGTTTAGAGGCAAAAAAAGAAGCTGTGAGATTTCTCACAGCTTCTTTTTGTTATTCGTTCCAACTTTATTTATTTTTTTGCAAAATTTACTTGTGTCATACCAGCGATAGAAATTTTATCGCCATTATGTAACTTTACATTTACCTTTGGTACTTGAGACATATCAGTGTCGCCACCAAGAACTTCGTTAGTTGAATCTCCAAAAACGCTCTTAGGATCAACCATAAAGTTACCACTTTGGCCATCTGGAGGAGTTACAGTATACTTTCCCTTTTTTATATCTTTACCAACTACCCAAAATCCAGTTGCAAGAGTGGTAGTATTTTTCTTGTTTCTCTTTGTTACAGGTGTAAAAGAAGCTGAAGTCAATCCCTCAATTTTAACTTTATCACCCTTTGCTAATGTAGCGGTAACTGAAGGTACTTGACCATAATCTGTTTCACTACCAAGAATTTCATTAATTGAATCACCATGTAAGCTTCTTTTGGGAGTGGATGAGATGTTACCGCTTGAACCATCAGTTGAAGTAATAGTGTATCTTCCTGGTTTCAATTCTGTTGAGCCAACCTTGTAAGATCCAGGAATTAAAGTTGCCTGTTTTGCTTTAGCAGAGACGACAGTTTCTTGTAATGGATTAATGTTTAAATCTGGTGTTTCTAAAAAAGTTGTGGATAGAGTAATAGCAGCAATGCTTGTCAGTAATACCTTTGAATATTTGTTCATAATGTATCCCCCTATAAACATATGTTCAGCTTTTAAAGTCATCAGTATTTGGACAAATAATTTATTTGTATGTTACTAATGTATGAAATCCTTCCATATCTTTCATCAATCCTTGATTTTGAAGTGAATCAAATTTGACATCTAGGATTTCAAAACCATCTTTTTGCATATTTAATAAAATTCCATCTATTTGTGTAGTGTATTTATCTTCAGCACCAAAAATTTGATTGATCCATTTGCTAAAGCTATTAATCATAACTACATGAGTGAATCCGTCTTTTTTTAAAAGTGGTCTGACTTCTTTTACGTAAATATTTTCTGCTGAATTCTTTTGATTATTGGTAAACATCCCCATATTAAAATTATTCCTCCTAATTTTTCGTTAAATAGCTAAATTCATGACTTTTCATGGTTACTAAACCTAGTCATACAGTGTAGATAACAGCTTTGACAATCAATTTAGATACCCTAAGTCCTAGTAAGGATAACTAATGTAATAAATTAGTATGTCAGACGAATCAGGATTGAAATCAACAATTGTGCTATTAAAATAATTTTGGAAACGTTTTACAACGTATCCCTCAACATCATGAAAAACTACAATATCCGACACAAAAATCTCTGATTGTTTTAAATTTTTCGGTTTGTATTAATGATATGTCTGAAGAAACTTTATCTATGGATGCTCTATTAACATGATAAATTATAATAATTAAAATAAACAGTTTAATTTGAAAATTATGATAATAAAAAACAACCAGTTGATAATAACTGATTGTTTAAAACGAGTTCACATTTTTTTGTTTTTTCGTGACACATATTCAGGTAATATACATCAATATTTTAAGTATGCTGAAACCTATTGAAACTCTATAAAGCGAACTACGAGGAAGATACCCCTTACTTTAAAAAGGGCTAAACACTAGTAGTTACGAGTATGTTTTTGACTAAGTTAATTGCGTGACGTTGTTCATGACGTTGTCTACATATTGACGAAATTAGCCATCTTGTTAATAGTATTTTTACGTGATAGTTTAGACATGTGCCAATAAACATTTAGAATCTGAGAAGCATCACTATGTCCCAGTTGCAATTGAACTTCTTTGATACTTGCACCAGCTTCAAGTAATAGGGAGCAGGTTGTATGTCTTAAACCATGTACGGTAATTCTTTTGAGATCATATTTTGAACAGATATGATCTAACCACTTATTGGCTTTAGTTAGGCTAAGAAGTGAATTTTGGGTGTTGGGAAATAACAATTGATCAGAATTATCGGTGTTATATCCAAGTTCAAACATTTCTTTTCTTAGCTCAATAATCCATTTTTTCATGGTTAGGGAAGTTTCTTTATCTAATCCTATTGTTCTGATTGACCGTTTGGTTTTTGGCGTTGATATTATGGGAATATTATCAATACTACGACTGACGGTCTTATTTATTCTCAAAGTGTTGTTTTTTAAATCAAGGTCTGAGATAGTTAAAGCCAATAATTCACCTTTTCTAGCGCCAGTGAATAGAGCCAGTCTGAAGAAAGCAACTGCTTTTTCATTTCGGCCACTATATTCAAGATCGAGGCATTTAAGAAACTTTTGAACTTGCTTCTTATCCCAATAGTTATCATTGTCTTGTTCAACTAAATCTTTGTTGAGATGTGGCATGATAATCAATTCCATGGGATTATCATAAGTTATCTTGAGTCGCTTTGCCTCTTTAAAGACAAGACTTGCATAGTCCTTTATCTTATCAAAACTTGTCAGCTCCTTAGACCACTTATTAACCGCTTCCTGACACATTGGAACGGTTATTTTTTTTATCTCTCTAGAGCCAAAAATAGGGAGTATATGGTGCTTAAAAATACCTAATACTCGGTTCAAGGTACTTTCTTTGACTGTATTTTTATATGATTTTATGAAATATTCGTAGACTTCAGAAAATTTAGTTGTTTGCTTTTCTGAATAGCCGTAATTATCAACGTTAACCATTGCTCGAGACGCCGCTAATTCTGCTTGTCGTCTCGTTTTGAAACCACGTTTAGTTGATCTTTTTACTTTTCCGGTTAATGGGTCAGTGCCACTTGAAAATTGACACATCCATAATTTTGTTCCGGATTTTGTTTTGTATTGTTTAATATAAGCCATGATTTTCTCCTACACTGTGTGGAAGCAGGGTTAAGAGAGGTCCATGAATTTATCACCTTCTTTCAATTTTGATAAAAATAAATAAGCCTACAGGTTAGACTCATCTATTTTTTCAATTATTATTGTAGCTTGTAAGTCATTGATCCTAGCTTTTTACCGCCAACACCTTTAGTCGCAGTTAATTTAACGGGCGTAGTTGTGTCACTTAATGTGTATGCAACTGCATTTTCAACTGTACCGTTCTTTTTAATAGTTTGAGATTGAGTATCTAAGAACCTATCATCAGGTAAAGAGGCAACTTCTAATTCGTTTACTGTATTAGAGTTGTTGTCCTGAACAGCCTTAAATACAGCAATCCAAGCAGTCATGGCATCGATTTTTTTATTGGTCTTGTTAGTAACCTTGTACCAGAATGCAATAACAGGTTTTTCACCGTACTCATTTCCGGTGTCACCCGGTTGAATAATCTTAGTTTGGGTTATTTGAATGTTTAAATCACGAATGACCAACTTGTTGTCTTTAAAATAATATTTATCCTTTTTTGCTATTTGAACTGTTTTTGTATTATTGTCACTATCTTTTTTACTGGACGAATTTGTATTGGAACATCCAACTAATGTTGAAGCTAAAAGAATAGTTAATCCCGTTAATGCTAAACTCTTGGTTTTCATTTTGTTTCCCCCTGAAACATTTCAGCTTTTAGTGTCAATCAGTGTTTGGACATCATGTTTAGGCTATCATCTTATTTTTGACAACGATTTCATATTTAAGTGGAATATTGAATTGCTGTAGAAAAGCAATACAGCTATCAAATTCAATATCATTTTCCCTACAGTAACCAAGTAATAAATCAATTGCTCTCACATTTGCACGGTTCTCAGATTTCATTTGTGCCGGAGTTGACTCGTCGTATAAATAGCAAGCGTCATCATCTAGCATATGACCAATTTCGTGGGCGATGATTAAAGGAATATCATTCTTCTTGTACCAATCCATATTAATAAGAATCATATTATCATCAGGAGAGGCAAATGAAGGCCATGTTGAATTATAGTTGTGAATTAATGTATATCCTATTTTATGATCATAAGCGAAGTTCAATAGATAGGTTACGACTGGATCCATAAGGCTACCATTATTTGTATTTTGGTCCTTCATATATCTACTTGCCGCCCTCCATGATTCTACGAAACATTTCCCATTCTTCGGGAGGTATTTCTCTACCTTCCCAGCGAACGGTTCTGCCTTTGGCAATTTCTTTCTCTAAATCAATGTCACCATTATCATCTGTAGATGATGACTTTATTTTAGAATCACCAGTTAATTCTTCTACACTAACGTGTAATGCATCAGCAATTACCTTTAGAGTGTTGTACTTTGGTTCAACACCCTGGTTATATCTGTAAATAGCATTTTCACTTAGACCAGCTTTAATAGCTACTTGTTTAAGTGAATAGCCTTTATCTTTAGATATTTTTTTGATACGTTCAAACGTTGTCATATCAGTGATTCTCCTCTGAATGACGATAATAATTACACAAAGTTACACAAAATAAGTTTACAAAGTACACAATTGTGTTATTATTAATTCATCAAGTAATTGAGCAACAAAAACACAGTGCTATCTTACAATAACTTTGGCGAGAGATTGAGATAGTAAAAGGTTACATTGCTTATTTGTTATGCCTTTAGTCTACACAATTGTGTACTAAAATGCAACAACTTGATAAACAAATTACACAACAAAAGGAGGTATATTTTGATGCCAGAACAACAATTAACTGAACTTGTTTACAGAGTTGAAAGTGATATTAAAACAGCTCTACTGAAGAAGCATATGACGCAAGTTGAATTAGCTGATCTGATTGGTGAAAATCGCCAACAGGTGAATAGAGCAATCAAAGGAGACGTGTCTCCAAAAGCAAGAGAGATTCGTTCTAAAATTGCAAAAGTATTGGACCTATAGGAGGTAAATAGTGAATTATTCTTATGAACAATATCTCATAACAATAAAAAAACACCTCTATATGAGATGTCATTATTGTAAAGGATTAATAAAAAAATCAGACAATTATTGTCAGTGGTGTGGAAAACCTAATTTGGAAAAATAGATTTTTTAACTGTATCAGACAATACATCAACTAATAGATTATAAAGTGAATCTTTAACTAATATAGAAACTTTTGAGAATCCTTTTTTAAATTTAGCTTCTGCCAATTTTGTTTGTGGTGTATCAACTAATAGATCAGGTATAGCTGATTTAATTAGTGTCTTGTCCTGATCGGATACTTCTTCATCTAAATCAAGTAATTCAATAACGGTGGATATTATTAATGAAGTCCATGGGTAGGGCTGACCACATTTTTTACAATAATTGGGTCTGTCAGCCGTTCGTTGTCCCAAGTAAACTATACCATCCGGTTCGTCCCAACCTTCTATCGGGGCATGGCAGAATTGGCAAGTTGAAATTACAGATTTACCGCATTCTGGACAAAATTCAGTGGGATCCGATGTTCCTCTATAGGTTACAGATAGTTGATGACCATTTTTACAAATTTTTTGATATCTTTGTGTCATAATTCTCACCTCCTATTTAGGAGTATATCAAATAAAGTTTTAAAAGAAGGTGCTAATAATGAATGAATTACAAGAATTCAAGTTTAAGGAAAACAACGTAAGAATCATTTTATACAATGGGGAACCGAACTTTGTGGGTATTGATATAACTAATACGCTTGGATATTCGAATGGCAGGGATGCATTGAAACGCCATGTTGATGAAGAAGACAAAAGTACAGTCGTGATTTCCGACGGAACCTCTGGAAATCCTCGAAAAATAGTCATTAATGAATCAGGTCTCTATAGTTTGATTCTTTCAAGTAAATTGCCGAGTGCAAGGGAGTTCAAAAGATGGGTTACATCAGAAGTTCTTCCAACAATCAGAAAACATGGTGCTTATCTAACCGATTCAGCAATTGAACAAACACTAACTGATCCAGATTACTTAATTAAGTTAGCAACCCAATTGAAGACAGAACGAAACGGAAGATTAATTGCTGAGCAGCAAGTGAATGAGTTAAAGCCAAAGGCAACATATTACGATCAAGTATTATCTAATCCATCCTTAATGAATATTACGGCCATTGCTAAGGATTACGGATATAGCGGAAAAACTTTTAATAAATTACTTTATAAATTGAAAATTCAATATCCGCAGACTGGCACTTGGTTCCTGTATGCCAAATATCAGGATAAAGGGTGGACACAATCCAAAACGGTTCCTTATAGGAACGCTAAGAATGCTACAGGTAAAGGATCAGCATTACAAACTAAATGGACTCAAAAAGGACGACTTGGTTTGTACAAAGAACTGAAGAAACATGGAATTGTTCCTCAAATAGAACAGTTAGACATTGAGGTGTAGCTGCTATGGCATTTGAAGTATTGTTCTCAGACAAACAAAAAGAAGAACTTGGTTCACAAGTTTATTCAGTAGTAACTGATGCTGTTCAAAAGGCCAGGTTTGACGCTGGTATGGATAAGAAGTTTCTTAATAAAAAAGAAACTTGTGAATATTTAGGAGTTTCAAATAATACATTTGATAAATATTTTATCGGTCTAAAAACTCATGACGTGAATGGGTTACTAGTTTATAGCAAGAAAGAAATTGATGAGTTCGTTTTTAACAAATAAAGGTTAAAAAATGTGTGGAAGCAGGTACGAACTCAGGAGGAACAACTATGACATTTGAAGCATTGATGAACTGGACTATTTTGGTTGCAATTGTTAGTTCTATGACTAGTTATCTGTTTATGAGATACGGGACTATTGAAAATATTATTTTGAGTTTGACCGACTTTACTGAAGAAGATATTCGAAAGATAAAAGGTTTGATCAGATGGAAATTCTAAAAGGATTATTTTTACTTTTGATTGCTGTGGTTGTTTCAGGACTGTTTATTAAATTTTGGAATGATTGCAAATAAAAAGTGTTAACTCATTATTAGATGACTTAACACTCGAGTACCACGATATACAAAATCAATGAATTGAATTTACTATTGCTTTGAAAAGTGCTATTAGATCTTTTACTAAAGAATAATAGCCATCTATGTTGGAAAGAAGATTTATTAAAAGTACTAGTTTGATTAATAAAGAATTATTAAAGGTGGCGTTCGTTTTATGAGGAGTATAAGAATCTTCATTCGCTTTTTCATTATTAGAATCCTTACTTTGGGTATTGGATTCTATACTATCCAACCTTTCCTTAATCATTTTCAGTTCCTCGGAAAATTGAACTGGATCTATGACACTTTCAATTTGATCAGTATATTGATCTTTATCATCACTATCAATATAAGAATCAGAAAATTCTTTTTGAACGCTATCATATGCCTCGTTGAGTTTATTAAATGAACTAGTTGGCATATCAGATAGTGTATTGAATGATGACTGTAGATCTACTGACAATCTAAAATCTAATTTTGATAAAGATTTATATGTACCTTTTATTGATGCATTCATCCAAGAAGGATTAAAAGCAGATTTTGGAATAGAAACGGAAGCATTGAGCACGGATTTAGGAACTAAACTTGCAGCGGATAAAGCTGCTTTAGAACCTAATCCCATAGCAGCCAAAGATTGTTTAGAAAATGTATTTTGAATATCAAATGGTGATTTAGGAACTAAACTTGCAGCGGATAGAGCTGCTTTAGAACCTAATCCCATAGCAGCCAAAGATTGTTTAGAAAATGTATTTTGAATATCAAATGGTGATTTAGGAACTAAACTTGCAGCGGATAGAGTTGCCTTAGAACCTAATCCCATAGCAGCCAAAGATTGTTTAGAAAATGTATTTTGAATATCAAATGGTGATTTAGGAACTAAACTTGCAGCGGATAGAGTTGCCTTAGAACCTAATCCCATAGCGACTAAGGATTGCTTAGAAAATAAATTTTCATTGATACGAAATGGTTTGGAGATTGATGGAATAATATCTAAAACGAAATTGGACGTATTATTCTTTCTTTTGTACTTGTAATTATCCCCCATAATAAATTTCACCTCTCATATTAAAAGTATATCAAAGGAGCCATTATATTGAGCAATAATATTCGCGTTAAAACAGATGATGAATACAGTCCGATTGGTGACATGGAGCCATACGATCAATATTCAGACGACAAATTAACAGGGGATGAACCACATGATTATTAACAAAGACGTAGTGGCAATCGATGAATCACTTAATCATCATGCACGAGTTTGTAAAGAAATTGGTCGAACTGATGAACAGATTGAATCATATAAGGCAGACCAATATCTGAATAAGTTGCAGGGAATTGATTACGAACCGTTACAACATTCTATTAATCGATTAAAGAAGCATCGTGTGGAACTTGAGAATGACAAACAGCATGCTGAAACGGATATTTACAACAGATTTGAGCATTACTATTCCTAAATAGAGGTGAAAGTATGAATCAGGAAACACATTTCCAAATAGAAAGGTTTCAAGATATTTGTATTCAATATGGCTATCAGCAAACCATGTGTGAACTGAAAAAAGATCTTAATACTAAAGCTCTTTTATATTCAGCGAGAGTTATGAATACAGAAAAAAAGTCGCTCTCAACGGCAATTGAGGACGACTAGAAATAAAAATATTTAACAATAAAAGTATATCACGAAAGAGGTAGCTCATGGCTAATGAAATAGTACTTCAAGATTTCAATGTTAATTTTACACCCACTAAAATCACAATTAACAACGAAGAAGGATTGAAGAAAGAACTAGAGGTAATTTCTAATAAATATAAAAATTTGATTGTTACTGAGGACAATCTCAAAAGCGTCAAATCCACTAGAGCTAAGTTGAACTCTTTGAATAAAGGATTAGATGACAAGCGAAAAGAAATCAAGTCTAGTTACAACGAGCCTCTGACTGAATTTGAGGATAAGGTAAAAGGTTTTAGGGATATTATCAATCAGTCATTAATTCCCATTGATAAAGGAATCAAGATTTTAGAAGAGTCACAACGTGAGGAACGGTTAAATCATGTTGAGGAACTAATCAATAATATGGCTCCAGAATATGGTGTTGATCCTGAAGCAATCCAAATTGAAAAGTCTTGGACTAATAAGACAATGACCGATATCAAACTAACCAAGATACTTGCTGATGGATTCAATACTTTAAAACGTCAAAAGGATCTGTTCGAAACTAATAAGCAATTGGTTATCGAACATTGCAAATATGTTGGGATTGAATCAGAAGGATGGGTCGGCCAATTGTCTGATGATTACAACGCAACCGAAGTAATTAAGGCAATTGATCAATTTATTGAAGATAAGAAACAAAAAGAAATCAAAGAACAAAATCGTATTGAATCTGAACAAGCAATCAAAGAAGCAACACAACAAAATGTTGGTAATACTACCGTTGATACTGAAACGGGCGAAGTGATTGATAAGTCACCAACAGAATACACGGTAACTGTTCAACTTGTCGGTAGTAAGTTTGACATTATTCAAGCTGTTCAAAAAATCAATGGTTTTGATAATGTGACAAATAATATTATCAATCCACTAAGTTCATGGGAGGGTTAGCAATGGTTGAGACTAAAACAGCAACAACTACATTGGTTCAAGAACTGACAAAGATTCAAAAAGAGTTAGACAAGATTGAAAAAGATGGTAAGAACAACCGTCAAGGTTTTGATTACGTCAGTGAATCACAAGTTAAGTCTAAGTTGCAGAATAAGTTAGCTGATCATGGAATTATGATTATCCCTCATTATGAAATTTTGAATACTTGGAATAGCCAAACTAATAAGGGAAATACTATGAACTATGTATCAGTCATGGGTACTTTCAAGCTAACTAATGGCTCTGAAGAATTTATTGGAAGCATGCCAGGTATTGGAATGGATTCCGGTGATAAAGCTATCTACAAGGCTGAGACAGGAGCTCAAAAAAATTTTCTAATGCAGTTGTTCTTAATGTCTACTGGTGATGATCCAGAGAATGACAGCAATAACAATTGGAATCCTCAACAGCAATATCAATCTAATGATTACAACCAAGCTCCATTCAATGGATATTATCCAACTAACGAGCAATACAACAATCAACCTCCAATGTATGGAAACAACAATTATTCAGCACCTAAGCCCTCAAGAATGGCGAATGAAGCTAAAAAAGGCTTGCTGAATCAATTACTAGATAGATTATCGAAGCTTAATCAGACTGATAGAAATACTTCAACTCAAATGTTACGTAGTCATTTTCCAAAAGTTAATTTTGATCAGCTACCGGATTCAAGCGCTGACAATATGATTACTTTTATGAATCAACAAATTGAATCTACAGAAAAAGCACTCAAACAGATGGGTGCCTTCTAGGCAGAATTATGAAATTCTTTGCAAAAGTAAAAAATATTCAAGGTAAAAATATTACTTTGGAAATGAATGATGAATTTAATACTTTGAAGGTTCAAAAATTAGCTAATGGTAAGCAACCAGTGATTGAACTTGAACTATCAGACAATCGATATATTTCAATTGATCAGCGTAGCAAAATTTATGCGTTGATTGGTGAAATAAGTGAATGGTCAGGGTACATGGTTGAAAAGGAAGCTCCTGGAGTTATGAAATGGCAGTATCTTACTGAAACCGGTAGGGATTACTTCAGTTTATCTAACTGTACTATGACTCAGGCTAATTCATATCTTAGTTGGTTACTAGATTTCTGCTTTGATAATGACGTTCCATTTACCACTAAGACCTGGGATATGCTTCCGAACGATTATGCGATGCAGTTAAGATGTTTGGAACATCATAAGTGCTGTATCTGTGGTCGACATGCTGACATTGCCCATGTTGAAACGGTTGGTATGGGTAGAAACAGGAAACATATCAATCACAGTAAATATTATTTCATGGCTTTGTGTCGAGTGCATCACATTGAACAACACAAGATTGGAATCATGTCATTCCTTCAAAAGTACCATATTAAACCCGTTAAATTGGATGATGAAGATCGTAAGAGATTGAGGATTGGAGGTTAATCATGGCAATTGTAAGAGGGAAACGAAAAACTAATTTCACAATTATTGGCAATACTGGTTTAAAAGATAAGCGTTTATCACTTAAAGCTAAAGGACTACTAGCTTATATGCTTAGCTTGCCTGATGATTGGGTATTCTATGAAACTGAATTGATGGACCATAGCAAAGATGGTCGTGATGCTATTAGATCAGCATTAAAGGAATTAGAAAAATCCGGTTATCTAATAAGGCATCAAAAGAGAGAAGACAGTGGCAAGTTTGGTCAAAAAGAGTGGAGTGTATGGGATGAACCGACGACTGAAAACCCGACAACGGTTAACCAGATATCGGGAAATCCAACAGCGGATAATCCTACACTACAAAGTACTAATGAACCAATAACTAATAAACAAAATACTAATAATAAAAGTAATAGTCCAAAGTCTAAAAAGACTTATGGACCTGATGATTTAAATTTTAAAGCTGCTAGTTACTTAGCAATGAGAATCAAGGATAACAATCCTAATTTTAAGGAACCTAATCTTCAAAAATGGGCTAATACAATTCGATTAATGCACGAACGGGATAACAGGTCGTATCAACAAATCAAAATGATGATTGATTGGTGTCAACAACATGATTTTTGGTCTGGGGTAATCCTATCACCTGATAAGTTGAGAATGAAATATGATCAAATGTTTGTACAATTCAATAAGCGTAAAACTCGTAATAGTTTTAGTTCTGCAGGTGGGACAACTTATCCAGAAATATTTTAGGAGGTACCGATTATGGAACCTTTAAACCTCGATGGACCAATGAGACGGATTGCTGCTAAGCATGGAATTGACATTAACAAAATCGATATTGACCAGGTATTAAAACAACGTGATCAACGAGAAGAATTAGAGGCTGTTAAGTTTACGAATATGAATAATCGAATTAAAAGAACTAGGTTATTCAACAGTTCATTAATCAGTGACGCTGAAGATTTACATCAATTCTTTAGCGACTTTGAAATAAGTGATGATGCTCAATCAATTGAGTTCAATAAGGCAACTGATATAGCTAATCGGATTATGTCCGGAGAAGTCGGTAATTACACCTTTGCTGGTAAGGCAGGCTCTGGTAAGACAATGCTGGCTGTTAGTATCCTGAATCAAATTATGAATTCTCAAACTAATCTATCTTGTTACTTCGCTAGTTTCTCAATGTTATTGAACATGACATTAGTTGGAATCAAGGATTTTAGTATGAAACAAAAAGCTTGGGATGTTGAAGACTGTATTAAGGCATGTGATGTTTTGGTACTTGATGATCTTGGCTCTGAGAGTGCTATGAAATCTGAAACTGATGAAGCCAGTAATCATACTCAGTCACTACTATTTAGATTGGCTGATTATCGTAAGAGCAAGGTAAATATTGTAACAACAAATAATTCTAGTAAAGAATTGCAATCGATTTATAACCCTAAAATATACAGTCGATTAATTGCGAAGAAATCAAATAATGCGATTAGATTCGATAGTAAGGACATGAGAAATATATGAAAAGAATAGATGAGGTTATGACTTTAGATAAAAGTGAATTTGGATTTGAACCAGATGGTTTTGATATTGCTAGAAGGGATGTGACCACTATTAGTAACTTGATTGATCATATTCACGCAGAATCCAAAAAAGCATACGAATTAATGAGAGTGCTTAAAGAAAATAATCAAGTATATACAGGAAATGCAGATGTTCTTGATCAGATAGCTATGATTACTTTAACGTCAAGTGATGCTCATGATTTTTTACTGGATGATAAAAAGTCATTGGGGATTTTAGATACTAGGAGTTATGAAGAATGAAAAATATTGATAAAAAAATAACCAGTCCGATAAAGGACTGGAAAAATATAGTGATTGTGAATAAGAGTTTAGAACCCATTGCGGTAATCGATAGTGATCAAGTCATATTGAAGGATGGTTATGACTTTAAAATTAATGTAGGAGTTCAGGATTTAACCTAGATTATTGTTTATTGATGAATCGGGTTTAGAAACTGGTGTGGGGATATTATGAATCTTTTTAACAGAGTAGTTTGGATAGTTGCCTTTATTGATTTCGTTTACAAATTGTTGTCTCGACATATCCGTTCCCTTGTAGTTATCGTGAAAGCTATTATTTCTACCTGAATCTGATTCTGAAGTTACTTTAATTCTTGCCATTATTCTGGCTCCTTATAATTTATTTTGAATAACGCGATTAAGAAGTAATCATGGGGAGGATAAACAAAAACGTGTATTCAATACAAATATTCTAGTAAAAGAATTACAGCATGTCAATATACTGTACAGAACAAAAGTTCTTATACAAGATGGAGTGTGAAATGTACAAAAATAACTTAAAAAAAATACTTAAATCTAAAAATATTAGTCAAAGTGAGCTGTCGCGGATTGCAGATATTCCTCGAACTAATATTGTGGCTATTATAAATGGTAAGATAAAAAATCCAACCATTGGACTGATGATTAAAATTTCCGATGCACTGAAAATTAGTTTAGACGAATTTAGAGGTGATAAGGATGATTAATCGAGTGATTTTGGTCGGACGTTTAACTAGAGACCCAGAACTGAGATATACATCTAATGGCGCAGCGGTCGCAAGTTTTACCGTAGCTGTGAATAGACAGTTTACCAATTCCAATGGTGATAGAGACGCTGATTTCATTAGATGTGTAGTTTGGCGTAAAGCAGCAGAAAATTTTGCAAATTTCACTCATAAAGGTTCCTTAGTCGGAATTGACGGACGTATTCAAACAAGTTCTTATGACAATCAACAAGGCCAACGGGTATACAGAACTGATATCATGGTAGAAAACTTTTCATTGCTTGAAACTAAGGCGGAAAACGAACGTCACAATTCTGATAATGGATATAACAATCAAAGCTCATCTTCAAATTACAATCAGAATTCAAATAATTATAACAATTCAAATAATTCAAATAACCAAAATCAATATGGTAACAATCAATCAAATAATTCTAATAACAATTCCAGTGATCCATTCCATGGTAATTCCAGTGGAGTACATATTAGTGATGATGATTTGCCATTTTAATAAAGGAGTAGCTTATGAGTAAAGATAAACAATTAATAAATTTCAATCTATCAGAAATTGCAGAAGGCGCCGTACAAGCCAAATTTGCCAAAGAGGTGCAAAGAGTGTGCGAAAACATTCTTGATTTGAATACAGATGCAAGCAAGAAACGTAAAATCACTCTCACTTTGACGTATGTACCTAATGATCAAAGAAATTCAGTAGACGTTGGAGTTGAAGCTAAATCTACTTTGGCACCACAAGTTGGAACGTCGACAACCATGTTGCTTGGTAGAGATATGAATACTGGATTTATTGCCGCTAATGAATTGAAGTCCAATGTACCAGGTCAAACTTATATTGATGTCGATGATGGTAAGGCTAAGACGGATATTGGTGAGTCGGTTGATGAAGTGGAATCAAAAGAAAAAGTTGCTGAAGAAAACATTGAAAATTCAGATAAAAAGCAAAACATTATTGATTTACAAAAAAATAAGGCATAGGTAAACACAAATGGATATGACAACTGAAACTATTGAAAAGATTCAAGAATTATCATTAGAAGCTGCAGGAGAAAAGATTCAAATCGTTGATGGTCAAAATTATTATATAGACGGCGATGGAGATTTATGTTTGATTGTTCCCAAGGATTTATCAGATGAATCTATTGGGTTAAGAACATTAACAGGTTTAATTGCTTTAGTAAAAAAATATGGATGAACGAAAAGCACAAAGGTTATTTATTAGAGTTGAAAGTCCTACACAGGTTAATGTATTTACAGCTTTAGACAGTTATGGTCGTAGAGAATGGCTGGCAAAATCAGACGCCTCTACACCTGATACAGTTTTTGGATATTTCATTGACGCAGAGCAGATGAATATAATGCTTCAATCACAATTTGTACAAACAAATGATAGAAATATTATTTTAAAAGTCATTGGTAATTTGAAAGAGGAGAACGTTCGTAAGGCTAGTGATGATGGAGTTAGTCAATCAGTAACCGTTCAATCTGGTGTTGCTAATGTATCAGAAGTCAAGGTTCCTAATCCTGTTGAATTAGCACCATATAGGACATTTTTAGAGGTTGATCAACCGGTAAGTAAGTTTATCTTTAGAATGAGGGAAGGTATGCAGGGTGCAATTTTTGATGCAGATGGTGGTGCGTGGAAGATTGATGCTATGAATTCGATTAAAGAATATCTTGAAGATAAATTCAGTGATGAAATTGAATCTGGTCATGTTGTGGTGGTTGCATAATGAATAGTAATCAAAAGGAAGCAGTAATTGAGTATTTTGAGAATTATTCATTGATTGAGGATTCTGATGAAAGAAGAGAAGATGCTGAAATTGCAGCGGATGATATCGATAGTATCTTATCAGAATATAACTAAGGGGTGATTAGTTTGGAAGTAATAGATTTAAGTGATGAAACAATTGATAAACTAGCAAATACTTTGATTGGAAAACGTAAAAAAATAACTTTACTTAAATCTCAAAAGGAACTGAGAAATATAAAATTATTGTTAGAACAGTATAGATATCTTGAGAATCATACTGAATTACCATTACCAGACTTCAAGAGTGAAATTCCCAACTCTTATAAAGAGCATTTGCCAGCTGATGAATTATCAATTCAATCTATGCTAGGCTATAGAGCCAGATCAAAAGAGATGATGATTCTATTTAAGGAAATATTAAAACGGTACAAAGGAATTTGTGATCACGGCGATGAAGAACAAAAACGTAGATACGGAGTGGTCGATGGGTATTATTTATCTAGAGATTTTCTTAATAAGAACAAATTGGCAAAAAAATATCACTGTGATCCAAAAACAATCGATAGAGATATGAAAAAAGCTATTAGTGAATTGAGTGTAATGACATTTGGATTAGATGGAATTAACGATATGTCCAAATGATGTCCGAAAGGTGTTCAGAACCTCGTATATTAAAGATATATAATGATATTGTGGAATTAGTCAGATAGTTCTGTATAGCACCTCAGCTATGATTTTTGGAGTGACCTTTGGAAGGGTCACTTTTTTTGTGGATTGAGATAGGCTCAATGATTGCTAATTACTTAGTGAGTTAATACTAACTTTTAGATAATCCCCTTTTCTACGAATAATAAGTTTCCGGTAGCAGTCACTAGGTTCGACTCCTAGTATCCACGTTGTCCTTCAGCATAAAACTAAATAAAACGGTTGTACGGCTAGCCAATAGACATCAACCATTGTTTCGAGTTTAGAAGTTATAGAAACAATTAATAGCCCGTCATCTGATCATGAACGGTGAGCTATTAATGGACGCTTAGCGAAGTGGTTAAACGCAACAGGTTGTAACCCTGTTCCATTTTGGTTCGGTGGTTCGAATCCATCAGCGTTCATAAAAATGGAAATGACAGGAACATACTAGTATTATTTTAAAAGGGTACTAAAAATGTATTATTTTTTAATTACAATAACATGGGTTCCGAGTTGGCTGCAGTGCTTGTTAAAAACATTATCTTCATGGGATTGGTCAGTAATTATTTCGGCAAGTACTTTTATGTTTGTGGTTCTGACATTTCGGAAAGCAAATAAAATTGTAGGTAAGGTTTATTGTTCAAAAATAGAGGACAATAAACTACAGGTTTTTGTGGTAAATGTTAATAACAAAAGCGGTAAGTTCTTTTATAGTGGAATGTTTTGCAGGAAGCATAGAATCTGGGGATGTAGTAAAAGGGTAGAAGACAAGAAACTTTCAGATTATAATATTGGGGCTATTCAGATAGTCGCACCTGGTGATGCAAAAGAAATGAAAATCAAATCGTTAGAAACAATGAATGATAACTACGCTGATGAATATAAATTTTATCGAATGGCAGTAAAAAACTTGAAAGGAAAAGAATTTAAATCTAAATGGATACAATTTAAGAAAACAACGGAGGACTAACAATGACAGCAATGAACGCTATGATTTTAAACGATTCAATTACATTATCTATGGATACATTGGTATCTATAAATAGAGATGGAAAAGTAGTGCCTTCTTATTTCACTCAAAAATTTGAGTATGTACCATTTGCTAAATCTGTAGTGTGTGGAACGGGAAACTTAACCATATTGAAAAAAGTATTTAATATGATTCACGAAGTATTAGCAGGTGAGGTGGATATATTAGTTGATTTGATAAGCTCATATTTATCAAATGGAATCAATAATGGAGATGTTAGTTTAGAAAATAATGCTGGAACTTTAACAGTTTACGTCTTTGGGTTTGATGTGAATGGTCAAGTAAAAGCATATAAAATGAAGAGTGGTAATAATTTTAGGTCAGAACTAATTGCTGGTGGGGAAATTGGACCTAAAGAAATCATTAAACCTAATAATTCAGAAATAGTATCTGCTATTAGACCGATATTATCCATTGAAAATACTGAAGAGCAGTTGAAAAAAATAATGCGTATTCAAAAGAGTATTGAAGACGCAAGTGGAGTAAGTAATAAAGAATATGTGGGTATTGGCGGCGAAAATTATTGTCTTCAATTTAATCGCAATTCTGAAATGGCAGCTATAAAGAGAATAGATACATTCGATGATTATGAAGAACAGTATGAATATGCATACGATCATATTAATGATAATTAGATGCCGAATAGCTTCTTTTTTTATTTTAGGAGGTTAGGTGATATGTAATGGATAAATGGAAAGAGGCAGAGAAGGATTACTTACTTGGAATGAAATATAAAGATATCGCTAGTAAGTATGAAGTATCAATCAATACAGTCAAATCATGGAAGAGTAGACATGGTTGGCAAAGGGGTGCACCCATTAAGAAGAGTGTGCATACAAAACCTAAAAAGGTTGCACCCAAAATAATAGATGAATTAGAGGCAAACGATAAGCTGACAGAAAAGCAAAAATCGTTCTGCCTTTTTTATTTGCAACAGTTTAATGCAACTCAGGCTTATCAAAGAGCATATGGTGCAAGTTATGAAACATCGAGAGTAGAAGGTAGTCGTAACCTCGCAAACCCTAACGTAAAAGAGCAAATAACGAGATTGAAGAATCAACTACATTCAGATATATACATAAGTGTTGATGATGTTGTTAAAGAATATGCCAAACAAGCATTTGCGAGTCTTGGGGATGTATTGGATTACAAAGTTCATAAAGAGATAGTAATGGATAACGATGGTAATGTTTTTCTTGATACTGAGGACAATCCAGTTGAGAAACACGTTGCTGATATTTATTTAAAGCCTAGTGATCAAATAGATTGGTCATTGGTTCAAGAAATTCATCGAGGTAAAGATGGATTAGTAGTTAAACTTTATGATAAGCAGAAAGCTTTGGATAGCTTGACCAAGTTAGCGGATACCTTTAAAGACAAAGATGATAATAATGCGGTTCAAATTTTAGATGATATTGAAGGGGATGATGAAGATGGCACAGCAAGTAAAACTCAAGAGTAAAGTTGCACCATCTTTCAGACAGCTTCATGTAGATATCAAACATCATAGACATTCAAATTACTGGCTTAAAGGCGGACGTGGTTCTACTAAATCTAGTTTTGTATCAATTGAAGTGGTACTTGGAATTATGAGAGATTCTGAATCTAATGCGGTAGTACTCAGAAAGGTTGCAAATACCTTACGTGATTCTGTATATGATCAGTATCTTTGGGCAATTGATGCATTAGGAGTTGAAGAATATTGGAAAGAGTCAGTTAGTCCTATGACATTGACTTACAAGCCTACTGGTCAGCAAATACGTTTCAAAGGTGCAGATAAGCCTAGAAAAATTAAATCTCAGAAATTTCGTCATGGATTTACCAAATTCAAGCACTATGAAGAAACTGATGAGTTTAACAATTGGGCTGAGATACGTTCAATGAACCAATCGCTGAACCGTGGTGGTAGCAATATCATTACCTTTTATTCGTACAATCCTCCTGCGAGTCTAAACAGTTGGGTTAATCAAACTACGGCTAAAGAGGGTACTCGTGATGATACTTTGATTCATTCATCTGATTACTTATCAGTTCCTAAAGAATGGCTAGGAAAAGAATTCCTGGCTGATGCGGAACAATTAAAGAAAGATAATCCGAAGGCTTTCAATCATGAATACTTAGGAGAAATAACTGGGACAGGTGCAGAAGTATTCGACAACATCACGTTACGCAAAATTACTAAAGAAGAATATCAACTATTCGATAACATCAAAAGAGGCCTCGATTTTGGTTTTGCTCATGATCCATTAGCATACGTCGAGACCTTTTTTGATGTCGCAAATCACAGATTATATATTTTCAATGAAATTTATCAGGTTGGTTTGAAGAATAGAAACGCTGTTGATTTGATTAAGAAACTTGATCCAGAAAATAAGCAGGTTATTGGTGATTCAGCGTCCCCTGGTACGATTGCTGAATACAGAGATATGGGATTAAACGTATATGGTGCTATTAAAGGACCGGGTAGCAGAGACCAAGGTTATAAATGGTTACAGGATTTACGTGAGATAGTCATTGATTCTAAGAAATGCCCGAATGCAGCAAGAGAATTCAGCACTTATGAATTAGAAAGAGATTCAAATGGAAACTTTAAGGCTGGCTATCCTGATGGTAATGACCATGCTATGGATGCCACAAGATATTCACTTGAATCAACTATTAGGAAAGGAGGATTCAAGCCTTGGAAATCAAAGAAATGAAGAAACTGCTTCAATTAACTGATCCACGAAGAACCGAATTTATTAATAGATTTCAAAAGTCATTGAACTATTACTTTAATAAGAATGACATCACGAACCGCAATAATGGTGAATCAAAGACCAATCCTGATGGTAAGGATGAACCGTTAAGAAAAGCCGATAATCGTGTTAGTTCCAACTTTCATCAATTACTCGTTGATCAGGAGGCTGGTTACTTAGCAACTATTCCTCCTGCAATTGATGTTGAAAATGATAAATTAAACGAGAGTATTAAAACTACATTGGGTGATAACTTTAATTTGCGGTTGAATCAACTAGTTGTTGATGCTGCTAATGCGGGAGTTGCATGGGTTCACTATTGGATCGATGAACAAAATCAATTTAGATATGGCATTGTTCCTCCTGGTCAAGTCACACCAATTTATTCAAATGATTTGGATAAGAAGTTATTGGCAGTTCGTAGAACATATCAAGAATTAAATCCAGATACTGGCAAGAATTATAGTGTGCATGAGTATTGGAATGATAAAACAGTAACAGTATTTAAATCGGAAACCTCTAATTATGATAATTTATTGCAAATGAATGATCGTTTTCCTATTTTTGATGCCAGTACAGGGAATGAATTAGGGAGTAGCAACGTTCTTGAACATCATTTTGGTAGAATTCCTTTTATATCGTTTCCTAAAAATAAATATGAACGTCCTGACTTGTTCAAATATAAAGGCCTGATAGATGTTTATGATAATGTTTACAATGGTTTTGTTAATGATGTTGATGATGTGCAACAAGTAATTCTTGTTCTAACCAATTATGGTGGTGAAGAAATTAGCGAACTGGTGGATACCATTAAGGAATACAAAGCCATTAAGTTGGATAATGTGGGAACCGGTGATAAATCAGGACTGGACAAGTTAACGATAGATATTCCAACTGAAGCTAGGAACTCATTACTTGATATAACCAAGTCTGATTTATTCGTTGAAGCGCAAGGTATTGATCCAACTGATTTTGCTACAAACAATGCAACTGGTACAGCCATCAAAATGTTATATAGCCATTTGGAACTCAAAGCCTCAATGACTGAATCATATTTTAGAGATAGCCTAAATGAATTGGTTAGAGCAATTATGCGGTGGATGAATGTATCTGATTATGAAGGTCTTAAAATCAACCAGAAATGGACTCGTACAGCCATTCATAATAGTTTGGAGGATGCACAAGTTATTTCTCAAGTTGCAAACTATTCATCTGATGAAGCAATTGCTAAGGCAAATCCAATCGTTGATGACTGGCAAGAAGAAATGAAGAATCGTAAAGATGACATGGTTAGAGACCCTTACGACGATGGTAGAAATCCAAAAGATATAGTTAAAACTGATGAAGATGGTAAGGATAAAGAAGATGAGTGATCTCACTTATTGGGAGAAAAGGTTTCTTCAAACCAAAGCCAATCAGTTAACCAATACTAAGGACTATGAATTAGCATTACAGCCACACTTGAATGGTTTACAGCATGAATTAGATGGAGAATTAAATAAATACTACCGTCGATACAGTCAAACTAATGAAATACCACAGGAAGAAAACGAAAAAATATTAAAGAATATTGGTAATTCTAATTGGAACATGACATTAGATAAGTTCAAGTCTAAGGCTATTGAGGGCGGTCACGAAAAAGAACTAGATTCAGAATATTTTAAAAGCCGTATTGCAAGATTGCAAAACTTAGAAACGCAATTCAAGCAACGTACTTCTAGATTTGGAGATGAACAGGAAACTAGTTTAAGCAATGAATTAGTAAAGCAGTTTGATGATTCGTATATGAGAACTACATACACAACACAATTAGCAAAGCAAAAGTTTACTAGTAATTTTGCTCATTTCAATGAAGATCAGATGAGGATAATTGCAAGTAAGCCCTGGTCTGGTAAAAACTTTTCCGAACGCATTTGGAAAAATTATCGTGAAGATATTCCAAACAAATTGATGGATGCTGCATTAAGAGGTACGTTGTTAGGATATTCGCCAAATAAAATAACCTCAATGCTACATGAAAGTTTTAAGGATATTAAAAGGTCTAATATCCACAGGCTGGTGCTATCTGAAATGAGCCATATCACTGAAGAAGCCACTGCTAGATCGTATGAGGAATCTGGCATTAAAGAATACGAGTTTATGGCTACTTTAGAATCACATACGTGTGATGATTGTGCTCACTTGGATGGACATATATTCAAGCTATCGGATCGAAAAGATGGTATTAACTATCCAAATATTCATCCTTATTGTAGATGCACCACAATTCCACATATTGATGATTTACCTGATGTAAAGGGACGTTGGATGCGTGATCCCGAAACAGGCAAAGGCAAGATTATTAACAATATGGGTTTTGATGAATGGAAGCAAAAATACGGCAAGCCAGAAAAGAATATTAAGAAGCTAGTTAAAAATATGGTTATTGGTATCAATCCTTTGGATAAATCAAAGTGGCCAAGCGGTGTCAGAGTGGTTGAAACTCCTGATGGTAATAAGGTTCAATTTGAAAGTGATGAGGGCAGGTCTTTAAGTAGCGAATGGCTGGAAGTGTTACATCACTATTCAGATAATGAAGATTTACTTGAAACTATTGAGTATCAAATGGGTAATGGTCGATTTGGAGATAAAAAACAATATCAAAGTATTGCTGACTGGATTAAAAAAACAAAAGAATTTAAACCAGCTAAAGAAATTATAAAAGTCCCTGGTAAATATAAAAAAGATATTTTCGAAGTAGCAAAGGCTGATGGGTCAATAAACAAGTTAAGACATGATGAGTTGGTTAATATCATTACGGATAAATATGGGATGAAAATTCATGAAACACATCAGAACAGACTTTCTGATATTGCTATGCAAGAGACAATTAAAACATTTCAGCAATTTGGAAATATATATAATTTACTTCCTGAAAAGATTCCAACTCTTAATGCTGTTTCTCCGACTAAATCAGGTAAAGCAGCGGCGTGGTATTCGTCATCTATAAGAACTAGAAGTCCTCAAGGATTCTCAGTTAACACTAAATATTTCAAGGATAGACAAATGCTTGATGAAACTGTTAAAAATGGTGTTAATGGTGGATGGTTCTCTAAAAATAGTGATGGCAATCATGTTATGTTGCATGAGTTGTCTCATCACATTGATATTCAATTATCTAAGTTAAATAATGGAAAATCATTCAGTTATAAGGTTTTTAGAGATATATCGAAGGATAATCCTGATTTTAAGATAAGCAAAATTAGCGATTATGCCAGTGATAGCTTCGAAAAACAATCAGGTTCAACTGTAGAGCCCTTTGCTGAAATAATGGCAGAAGCTTATGGACCAACACCAGGAAAACAAGCACAGATTTTTAAAGAATATTATGAAAAGGACGCATTAGAGGTATTAAATAATGCTAGTTATGCCGGAAAGTTATAAATATTGGATTCAAAAAAATAACAAATTTTCTATCTCTGATAAAGCCCCTGATTGGGCGAAAAAAGAATTTGAAGAATATCAGAATGAGGTAACAAGAGAACGAGATATTAAGGGAAATTATATTGATTAAAATATTCAACAAAGAAGTTGAACATCATTCTTATGATTTTTTTGACCTGAGTAAGTCGTAAAAGTGCTTATTTTTTATACCTTGATTGTGGTCGCCCCACGTAAAATATTGCGAGAGAGGATTTTTAACTATGAAACGAGAATTTTTAAAAGGTTTGAATTTAGAAGAATCTGTCATTGATCAAATTATGTCACAAAATGGTGTTGATATTGAAAATACTAAGAAATCATTTGGGGATGTTGATTCCATTAAGCAAGAGAATGAATCTTACAAATCTCAATTAGCAGAGCGCGATAAAGATATTAAGTCATTATCTAAGAAAGTCAAAGATAACGATGATTTATCTAGTCAACTCAAGGATTTACAAGGTAAATATAAAACCGACACTACTAATCTCAATGAACAACTTAATCAAACCAAACTAAACAGTGCTTTGAATGAAACTCTGACTGCCGCTAAGGTTCGCAATCCTAAAGCTATTAAAGGCTTATTGAATATGGATGACATCAAATTAAATGATAAGGGCGAATTAGTTGGTGTTAATGATCAAATTGATTCACTCAAAAAGTCAGATGGTTATCTATTTGATGAAGGACAACATCAAGACTACAGCCCTGCTGGCGGTAATGGTTCCAATGATAAGAATGACGTTCAAACATTAACTAATATATTTAAAGGAGAGTAATAAATAATGGCAACAATTAACTATGCTGATGCATATCAACAAGCTATTCAAGAAGGTTTCTATGATGGTCATCTATTTTCTGCTGCATTGTGGAATTCACCATCTAATTCACTAATCAAATTTGATGGAGCAAAACATATTAAATTACCACGTTTGACAATCGACTCAGGCCGTAAGGATAGAAGTCGTAGAACAATCACAGAAATTGTTTCTAACTATTCCAATGATTGGGATTCATATGAATTGAAGAATGAACGTTATTGGTCAACATTAGTTGATCCATCTGATATTGATGAATCTAATATGGTCATTTCACTAGCTAATATCACTAAGCAATTTAACCTTGATGAGAAGCTACCAGAAAAAGACCGATACATGTTCAGTAAATTGTATAAAGAAAAAGTAGATGCAAATGATGGTGGTATTTCAACTGATACGTTAGATGAAAAGAACATCTTAGGGGCTTTTGATAACATGATGGCTAACTTTGATGAACAACGCATTCCACAATCTGGACGTATTTTGTATGTCACACCTCAAATTAATAAGATTTTAAAGAGTGCAGATGCTATTAATCGTTCAATTATTTTAAGTGATCAAGCTAATATCAAGCGTTCTGTATATAGTCTTGATGATGTAACTATCAATGTTATTCCATCAGATTTAATGCAAACAGCATTTGATTTTACAGTTGGTTCAAAGCTAGAGGACGATGCTAAACAAATTGAGATGTTTTTAATTTACAATGGTGTTCAAGTTGCACCTGAAAAGTATGCCTTTGCTGGCTTTGATGCACCATCTGCTCAAAACAGTGGTAACTATTTGTACTATGAAGATTCTTATGATGATGTACTACTTTTGAAGACTAAAACTAAGGGAATTGAGTTCGTTATTGCTGATAAAGCCCCAAAAGCGTAACCCCTAAACTGAATAAGCCAACTAGTTCAAATACGATAGCTGAAATAACAGCTTGGTTAGATGCTAATAACATTGATCATACTGGTAAGACTGCTAAAGATGATTTGTTGGCCTTAGTTCCAGTTGATTAGGGGTGATTAAATGATGATTGAATTTCCAAGAAAGGATGAGATTACAACTAAACTAGCTGTATTAGTTCCTAAAAATGATAATGAAAATTATTCAAGTGTTGTTGGTTTTGTGGTTGATAAAGTGGTTGGTGATGTTAGTAATTACGTTCATATTCCTATTGATTCAATACCTGAAGAACTTGATATGACGATTATTTCTATGTGTATACAAATGATTGATACACATGAATTGTTAACTCCTGTTGATGATAGAAATGATGGTGTTACCTCATTATCTGAAGGTGATATTTCAGTGTCGTTCAAAACGCCTGCTGATGTCTATTCCACACTTCAGTCGGTTAATTCGATTACTGATAATTTCATTGCTCAACTCAATAGTTTTAGGAGAATACAACGATGAAATCAGCATTTAAAAAGATGAATGGAATTATTGAACGTGTCTGGAATGATCGTGTAACTATTACTGGCGTTAAGAATGGTCTACGTAAGGGATTTACAGAAGATGTACCAGTAATAATTTGTGAGAATCGACCAGGTAAAGTGATTCTGAGGAGTTTAAAAACCAGTAATCAAACTGAGTTTGGAACTGATCAGTACGATGTCAAACTTTTGATTGATAACGATGTTTCTATTCCCGCTGGAGCTGATATTTCAGTAACTGATGTAAATGGTCATGTTACTAAATACAAACGCTCTAGTAAGGGATATCGTGGTTATGTTAGTCATCAGGAGGTAGCAATGATTCGTGATGAAAAAGCTAAGGATGTGATTAGTGATGGCATGGGGAACGATTGACGATGCCCAATTTCAAGAATTTGCCGGCAAAGTTAAAAGTAAACTTGATTCAGGGATATTAAAGCAAGAGATTGAAAAGACCTCTCTTAAAGTTGGAACTCAAGCATTGAAGAATGTTAAGTCATTAACACCTGTCAAAGATGGTAATTTAAGGAAACAATGGTCAGTAGTTGGACCAACATATACAGGAAATGCTTTTGTAATTGAGCTTCAAAATAACACTGAATATGCTTCGTACGTTGAGGATGGACACAGGCAAACACCTGGAAGATACGTTCCAGCAATTGGTAAACGTCTGAAAGCCAGTTGGGTACCTGGTACTCATATGCTTATGAAGACTATGTTTGAAGTTGATGCTCAAATGCCACAATTACTATCACCTGTCTTGAGAGATTTAGGAGGGCTTTTTGATTGAAAGAAAGCATTGTTGAACTTATCGGGAATGAACTTGTTGGGTTGTTTCCAAACGTTCAAATTAATAGAGAAAACCGTAAAGGTGGCTTTGAAGAGCCATCTTTTTTTGTACAAAAAGTGGATACAGGTGTGAAACCTGAATTATTTAATATTCAAAATCGTAAGTATACCTATCAGGTTGTTTATTTTCCTAAGGTTGATAGGCCAAATGAAGACATGGAGTCAGTTGAAGAGATTCTTTTAGATAATTTCACATCTTTAAAAAGCTATGCAACGATTCGCAATCGAGATTTTAAACAATCTGATGACAATACCTTACAAATGACTTTTGAAGTATGGATTCGTGCTCATGAAGTCGATAACACCCCTAAACAGGAGAATATGAAATTTAAAGGAGGAATTGCTAATGGCAATTGAAAGCTATAGCAAAGAATCTTTAGTTAATAGCACAGGATTTAGTCCAATGGACCGAGATATTTTGAAGATTGTACTTGATAATTCAAAACAATATTCGTTACCTGCTGCCAATCAAGAAATTATTAAGTTTAAAGGAGGAATTAAATAAATATGGCTGGAACATGGACAACACAGAATAAACGTCGCCCTGGCGCTTATATTAATACGGTTGGTGCTTCACAACCTAAAGCAGATACTAGCTTAGGTAGAACGCTTTTAGTTAGCGATGTAACTCTTAATTGGGGATCAAAAGGAATAATTGAATTGAACTCTAATTCTGATTTTAAGGCATTGCTTGGTGAACCATTGAATACTCCTGAACTTGGAGCATTGAGAGAAACGCTAAAAGGTGCATTAACCGTATTATTTTTAAATAATAATGATGGTGATAAAGCAACAATCGCTAATGTTGCTCTACCTTGGACTTTTACAGCAAAGTACCCTGGTACTAAAGGTAATGATTTACATGTGTCTGTAGTTAAAGATCCTAATGATAATACAAGAATTACAGTATCAACCATCTATGAAACAGAAGTTGTTGATCAACAGGTTATTAGAACAACAACAGCAAATGGTCTTAAGTCAAATGAATATATTGATGTGAACTTCACAACTAATGAAGTACCTGGTGTTGATGACAAACCGGCAACTAATAAATTGGAGGTTTTAGCAAATTCAACAACTTATGATCTAGCAGGCGGAACTACTAAACCAGTGGAGATTACCGAATTATTGAATGATGTTCTTGAAACGGCACAATTTAATGTTGTGACCGCAGCAGGGTTTGAACCTAAGAACAATATTCATCAATTAATTGCCACAGCAGTTCAACGTTTGAGAGATGAAGAAGGTTATAAGGTTCGTGCAGTTGTTCCTGTGTATGAAGGTGGGTATGACTACAATTATGAAGGCATTTCAGTAGTCGCTAATGGCGTTGTATTGGAAGATGGTACTCAAATTGATACTACAACTGCGGCTGGTTATTTTGCTGGTATCTCATCTGCTACTGATGCAAGTAAATCATTAACTTATTCAGAATATCCTGGTGCAGTTTCAACTAATCCATCACTGAATAACGAATCAACAATTAAGGCATTAAATGATGGTTGCATCGTATTTACAGCCAAGCGTGGTGGACGTGTTGTAATTGAACAAGATATTAATTCATTGACTACATTTAGCGACAAGAAGCCTAAAGATTTTAGCAAGAATCGAATCATCAGAACTCTAGATCAGATTGCTACTGACTCGGAAGAAGCCTTTGAAGATATGTTCATTGGCAAGGTCAATAATGATTCAACTGGTCGTGACTTATTTAAGGCCAATCGAGTTTCTTATATGTCGAATTTGATGAAAACAGGCATTATTGCAGACTTTGATTCATCAGATTTAACTGTTGAACCTGGTAATGATAAGGATTCAATTTTAGTCAATGTTGCAGTAACGCCAGTTGATAGCATGGAAAAACTTTACATGACAATCGTGGTTGAATAGGAAGGGGAATGAAATATGGCTGAATCAACAAGTACTATTGGTAGTTTTTTAAGCGGTAGAGATACCATTTCAACAAAGGACGCCAAACTATATATCACAATTGATGGGAAAGTTATTCCTTTGATTGAAGCTACTAAATTTACAGCAAAGTTAGAGAAAAATAAGGAAGACGTTCAAGTTCTTGGTAGTAGATGGAAATACAAGAAAACAACAAGTGTTGAAGGTACCGGTACTTTAGGTGGATATGTAATGAGTTCAACATGGTTGAAATATGCTTTACCTTATATTCAAGGTGGCAAAGATTTATACTTTGAAATCACGATGTCAATTGAAGATGCTACTTCAAGAGCTGGAAAACAAACAGTTCATTTAGGCGAAGTTAACTTAGATGATATTCCTATTGGAGATTTTGAAGCCGATGATGGTGTAATGGAATGGGAATCAGACTTTACGTTTGAAGAAGTAGATTTGGTAACACCATTTACAGGATTTGATTTATAGGAGGAGTTTTATTAATGGCAGATGTTAAAGATTTTTTAATGGAAAATGTAGATGCAAAACCGGAAACAAGGGAGGTTAAGTTCCCTCGATTTAAAGCACCATTTGTAATTAAATCAATTACAGAAGATGAAAACTCAGTTCTTCAAAAACAAGCAACGACAAAGACTAAGGATAGACAAACACGTCAAATCACGTCAAGTGTGGATCAGTCTAAATATGTTGATCTGTTAGCAGCTGCATGTGTTGTGTCTCCCGAACTTGATAATGCTGATTTACAGAAGAGTTGGAACTCAATCGCTGATCCAGTGGGACTCTTGAAAAAAATGTTAAAAGTTGGAGAATATGCCGAATTACTCAACCAAATTCAAGATTTATGTGGTTTTGATTTAGAGGATGTGGATAATCTTCGCGAAGAAGTAAAAAACTAGCTAATTCTAGTGATACAGGCGATTTAAATTACTATTTCTATGCAATGAACGAATATCACTGGACACCTCAAACGTGGCTTTCGTTCTCAAATAGAGAAAGAGCATTAATTATCGCTGGAATTGAAATAAGAATCACTGAGGAAAAGAAGCAACAAAAAGAGGCAGAAAGAAAGGCTAAGTCCAAAGCACATCGCTAGGATTTAGCCTTTTTTGCTAGAAAGGAGGTTAATATGGCTACTATAAGTTCAACAATTAAAATTTACGATGGTTTTTCTTCGACATTAAGTAAATTAGGCTCTGGCCTAAGTAAAGGGGAATCAGGTTTTCAACGTTTTAAATCAGTTTTAAACGGTGGTGGTGCGTTTAGCGGACTAACTAAATCAGCTGGACAAGCTGGTGGATTGTTCAAATCTGTTCTTGGCGGAACTGTTGTCGGTGCTGGAATCACTAAAGGTATTGGACTGGCCACTGCTGGAATTACTTCTATGGTAGGTGAGTTGAACGAGTCAAGTAAGGCGTGGCAGACATTTGATGGTAATATGCAGATGATGGGTAAGTCACCTAAGCAAATAGCTGTTGCTAAGGGTTCCATGCAAAAATTTGCTCAACAGACTATTTACTCTGCTTCCGATATGGCCTCTACTTATAGTCAATTAGCGGCCGTCGGTATCAAGGGTACTGGAAAGCTGGTTAAAGGTTTTGGTGGATTGGCCGCTGCGTCTGATAACCCGCAACAAGCTATGAAGACACTTAGTCAACAAGCTACTCAAATGGCTGCAAAACCAATGGTACAATGGCAAGACTTTAAGTTGATGTTGGAGCAAACACCTGCTGGTGTATCTCAAGTCGCTAAGACGATGGGAATGTCGACCAAAGATTTAGTTTCAAGTGTTCAAGATGGTAAAATTGCAACTCAAGACTTCTTTAATGCTATTTCTTCTACGGGTACTAATAAGTACTTTTCAAAAATGGCTACACAATATAAGACAGTTGGTCAAGCTATGGACGGTTTAAAAGAAACTGTTGCTAATAAGATGCAAGGTGCATTTGATCGGGTTGGTAAAGTCGGAATTAAGATGGTAAGCAATTTAACTGATTCAATCGGGAATATTAACTTTGATGCGTTCGCCGACAAAGCAATGATAGTTATTGGAAAGATTAAACAAGGTATTGGCGATATGTTTGGTGGTTTTAAATCTACTGGGGCTTTGGATAATATTAAAACTATGTTTGATGATTTGGGTAATGCGGGAAGTAAGATATTTGGAAAGATGTCTGGTGGAAAAAATAATATGTTTTCACAATTAGGGGCATTTGCCGGCAGCTCTTTATCAGGAGTTGTTAAATCTATTTCTGCCATTGCAAAAGTTATTAGTAGACTGAGTCCTAGTACTATCACAGCATTAGGCAGTGCTTTTGTAATCCTAAAAGGCGGTTTAAAAGGTCTTGTGTTTACAGCCATTATCAATGGAATTAGTAAATTGAAGCCAAGTACTATAACTAAAATTGCGGGAACAATTAAAAATCTTGCAGTTGCATTTATAATTTTGAAGGCAGCTATGAAAATTGGTAGTGGAATATCAAATTTTTCAAAGATGTTTAAAAAAATGAAGACTCCTAAGACACCTAAAGTTCCTGAAACACCTGAGTTACCTCAAACTCCTAAGACTGGTGGAATTGTTCAATCAGCTGGTGCTTACATGAAATTAGGAGCAGCTTTGATGATGGTTGGTGCAGGTGTTGCTCTAGCTGGTGGTGGAATGTTGCTTATGGCTATGGCAACTCAAAGAATTGCATCATCTGGTGGTGCAGCAATAGCTGTATTCTTTGGTATGTTTGCAGCAATTGCCATACTTGCCGTTGTGGTCAAACTACTAGGGCCTGAATTTATCGTGGCCGCTGCTGGATTTTTAGTATTTTCAGCAGCCTTGTTATTGATTGGTGTGGCTATTTTCATTGCTTCTGCCGGTATAGCATTATTAGCTACTCAATTGCCTTTAATTTCTCAATATGGTGTTAGTGCAGCTGTTGGATTATTGGCTTTGGCTGGTGCTATTGCGGTATTTGGATTAGCGGCTATTGTTGGTGCTGTTGGTGTGTTAGCGCTAGGAATTGCCATTGCAGTTCTTGGCGTAGGTTTTATTATTGGTGCTGTCGGAGCATTGCTATTTGGCGTTTCTTTAATAGTAGTCGGTGCTGGTGCGCTAGTAGCTGCCGTTGGTGTATTGATGTTAGGTGTAGCCTTGGCCTTAGTATCTGTATTTGCACTTACAGGTGCTGTTGGTTTGCTATTGATGGCAGTAGCCTTGATTATGATTGCAGCTGTTGCAATTGTTGCTGGAGTTGGAATGATGGTATTTGCTGTTGCATTAATGATGGCTGCACCACTTATGATGATTGCAGCTGTTGGAGCATTGTTGCTTGGAGTTGCAGCTATCATTTTGGGAGCAGGATTAATTATCGTTGGTGCTGCACTTATGATTGTTGCTAGTGGCTTAACTATGGTAGCTTCAGCAGTTATTACCTTGGCGACAGCATTTATTATGGCTGGAACAATGATGGTATCTGCCATTGTTAGTGCTATGTCTAGAGTTGTAACAGCAGTTTCAAGTGGTATTCAGAATGCTGTAAATGCTGCTAAGGGATTTATTAATTCATTGGTTAGTGTAGGTAAAGATTTAATTCAAGGTTTAGTTAATGGTATTAAATCAATGATTGGTTCGGCTGTCAGTGCAGTTAAGAGTGTTGCTGGTAAAGTGGTGGATGCTGCTAAGTCTGTGCTCCATATTGGTTCACCATCAAAATTGTTTAACCAATATGGACGTTGGGTTGATCAAGGTTTAATCAATGGATTGAACAGAGATTCAGAAAATGCAGCTAATGCTTCAGCAAGCATGGCTCAAGGAGTAGTTAACGCCGCTTCTAATATGAATCCACAACTCGGGCCAATGACTATGAGTGGATTGACCAATAATCCTGGTGATATGTTAGCAAATAGTTTTCAACGTGCATTAGGTGTTTTAAACACTTTGATGGCAACCTTTCAAGGTTTAAACGGGTCCAATCTAGGTGTTAATGGAACGATTCAAAATGATTTAAAAAATGATGATCCAGTTATAGGCGCTGGTGGTATTGTTTCAAATGGTGCTGATAGCAGTACAACGTCAAACAGTCAAAGTACTGTTAACATTTCGCCTGGAGCAATTCAGATTACAAGCACTGGAAACAGTGATGAAGATTTAGAACACTTAGTTGGAAGATTTGAACAATATTTAATTGAGAAACAAAATGCTTCATTAAGCTAAGAGGTGGTTTATATGAATAATCATTTAGGATTTTATTTAACAAATGATTCAAATGAAACGATTGAATTGCCGGTTAATCCAGCAGAAGTGACAGTTAAGCGTGAAAGTGATGATAAATCTGAGACCGTTATTAAACTGGGTGAGGTAAACCTACTTGGTGAGGATAAGTTACAAGATATAAGCATTGAAAGTTCATTACCAATTAATCCCAAAGAAGAGCATTATGTTTCAGCGTTAGAATTATTGGACTCAGCCCAAGATTATATTGATTGGATTGAGTCAGCTAGAAAATTAAAAAAACCGATTAGATTAGTCATTTCAACTACTAAGATTTCTTTGAAATCAACAGTTGCAAGTTTTGAGTATGGTATGAAGAACGGATACGATGGCGAGTATACTTACACTTTATCGTTGAAGGAATATAGACCATTTGAAGCTAAAAAAATAGGCGTTAAACAACAGCCAGTACAGACTGTTGAAGAACGTCCTAGTCCACCAAACAAGGTGGGTATGGGTTCAACGGTGATTGTTAACGGTCAACTACATAGAGATAGCCAAGGCAATGGACCGGGGCAAACAGAACAAAATGCAACTAGAAAGATTTCTCTAGTTGCTCCTGGTGCTTTATATCCATATCATGTCGCTACTTTAGATGGTGGTGCTCGTGGTTGGGTCAAAGAAAGTGATGTGAGATCAGCATGATTACTAAGTTTACTATTGGTCGCCGACATAGTGGTGATACTTGGGATGTTATTAATTTAGTTAGTGATATCAAATGGGTTACTGATTTAAACTTTGCTGCAGGTACATTAACATTTGATTTGTTATTCGATAGTTCGTTTTATCCTCAAAATGGTGATCTAGTTGAATTTCAATGGGATGAGCAAAAAATATTTTATGGTTATATCTTTAAGGTGAATTTCAAAGAAGATAAAAAGTTTAGTATTACATCTTATGACAAGACTAGGTATCTGAAGAATGAAGATTCATTAGTCTGGCCAATCTCAACTATTTCTGACCGATTCGATACTGTTTGTAAGATGGCTGAAATCAGTCATACAGTTGTGAATAGCTCTAACTATAAGCTTCCTGCTGAAGTTGCTGATGCAAAGACTTATTTCGACATGTTGAAGGCAAGTATTGATAAGACGCAGAAAGCCACTAATCAAATGTATTATGTCTTTGCTAACTATGATGTTGTTGAATTGAGGAAAGCTCCACATAACGAATTGAATATTATTGTTGGTGACCAGTCATTGTTGACTGGCTTTTCTTTTGAGAAAAGTATTGATGAGGCCGCTAATTCGGTTCGTATTATTAAAAAGAATCAAGCTGAATCGCAACAAACTAGTTCAACTTCATCTGATAGTGAAGAATCTAGCGGTGATGATCCCGCTAAAACTAGTTTCTCTTATGCTGATTCAAGCAATATCAATATTCGAGATTGGGGTAAACTTCAAACAGTCGAAAGTGCTAAAGATAAAGCCAATGATGCCCAAATGAAACAACGAGCAGATGAATTGTTGAAAGAAAAAGACAGGGAAACTTATACGTTAAGTTTGACCTGTTTAGGCGACACATCTTTGGTAGCTGGCAATTCTGTGAATATTCAAATTGATGATTTATCAAAGGCCGGATTTTGGATAAACAATACAGCAATTATGAAAGCTACCCATAATTTTGGCAATGATTATACATGTGATTTAGAAATGAAGGTGAATGAACCATGGCTGGAGAACAACTCCTCAACATGATGAACAGTAAGGGCGGCAGTGAATCAGATTATGCCGATATTGTTTATGGAAAAGTAATTTCAAGTGATCCATTAAAGATTCAGACATCTAACCAAATGATTTTGTCTGAGTCTTTTTTAGTACTTGGAAGACAGGTTACCAAACATCAGGAGCGTATCAGAGTGCTATCTCATCATGATTCTATTGGAGATACATCCGGTAATCGGCCCGATGTTTTTGAAACGATTGAAATTGACGGAACATTAAAAGATGGTGATTCAGTAGTGATGATCCGTTTTAACGGTGGTCAGCAATTCTTTGTACTTGAAAGAACAAATGACAGGACCGGTGATAATGATGGATAATCCTACTTTGACTTATCAAGTTAAGAATGGTCGTATTTTGAACAAAATAGATGGTCATGAAGCGATGATTCAAGCGGTCGATAAAATTTTGAAAACTGAACGATTTGTTTATCCAATCTATGGCAATCAATATGGTAATGATTTCTTTGAGCTTTTTGGAAAGAGTTTTGATTATGCAACTGTTGAAGTTGAGAGAATGGTTAAAGAAGCACTATTGGCTGATGATCGAGTTTTGACAGTTACTGTTGATGATGTTCAAGTCATTGATAGAACCATTTTAAAAGTTCATGGATTATGCACAACAATCTATGGTGATATTCCAATTGAAAGTGAGGTGAGTGTAAATGACGCCTGAAGATTTATCTAACAAGATTGAGAAACAAAATTTTGACTTTTACCTATCTCAAATGATGAAAAATGTTCCTGATGATATTGATAAACGACAAGGTGCAATTATCTATGATGCTTTGGCACCAGCTGCTATGGTTATGGCTCAACAATCATTGAGTTTGTCCAATGTTGTTAAAGAAAGTTATATCAAAACCGCAGACAATGAATTCCTTGATTATCGAGCGATTGAACACGGAACTTCACGACAATTAGCAACTGCAACTCAAGTCAAAGCCAAGTTTTTAGATTCAAAAGGTAATACAATTGACAACATCGATGTTGGTGATAGGTTTGCCAGCTTAGGAGATACTCCAATTTTTTATAAAGTTATCAAAATTAACGCTGATTTAACTGGAATGTTGGAGGCGGAAGAAGTTGGTACCCGACCTAACGGATATTTTGGCCAGATTCTTCCAGTAACACCAAATGATATTTTGTCATGGGCTGAAATTGTAGAAGTATCTATTCCTTCCAAAGATAATGAAACTGATGAGCATTTGAGAAACAGGTTACTTTCAACCGATTCATGGATTGCATACGGTGGAAATATTGCCGACTATTTAGATATGCTTTCAAAGATTGATTCAGTTGGTTCTGCACAAGTTTATCCAGTTTGGAATGGTGGAGGAACGGTCAAACTGGTTATTTTAGATAATGATTTAATGCCAGCTAGTGAAACACTGTTGAAGCAGGTCAAAGAAACTATTGATCCAGTCGATGCCGAAAGTGAAGGCTACGGACTTGCTCCAATAGATCATAATGTCAAGGTGGTTGCACCAGAACCCATTACAATTGATATTTCAACAAAGGTTGATGTTGATACTCAGGCTGACATTGAAACCTTAAAACCCAAGATATTGAGTGCTATTGAAGATTATTTCAAACTTAGAAGAATTGCTTGGAGTCAAATTAATAAGGCCACTGGAAGAGGCTATACACTCACTATTTATCGTTCTCAAATTCTTTCAGCAATTATGAAAGTAGATGGTGTCGTGAATGCATCAATTCCCACGCTGAATGGTATTGATGATGACATTGCTTTGACTTTTAATAATGATTTATCACAGTTGCCGGTATTAGGTGAGGTGAATTTGAATGGTTAAACTTCAAGATTACTTACCAGAATATTACGACGATGTTTATGAAATGCAGAAATTGGTAGCAGCCGAACAAGTTGACTTTAGCGACTTTGATGATTTGATTTTGAGAACATTACTAAACCAATTTGTAATTCAGGCCGATTTGCAAGGTATTTCAATTTATGAAGACCAGTTAGGTATCAATCCTAATCCAAATGATTCACTTGAGACACGTCGATACGATGTATTGATGAGAATGTTGCCACCAAAGCCAATAACTTTGAAGTATTTCAAAGAATTGCTTCATACATTAGATATACCTGCTTCAGTTGATGTTGACTATGCAATTAGAAATGTTGTTACTAATGCAAAAAGAAGTGAGATTAGCAAAGACCAGATCAAACGTTTGAAATATCTACTAAACGTTTATCTGCCTGCTAATCTCACTTTTCAAATTATTACGACTTCTGAAACTGAAACGGAGTTGAAGATGTTTGTAGGTGTGGCAACCAATTCTGAAATTGATACTGTATCTAATCCAAGATTAATTACGTATGCTGATTCTAAGACTGAAGTTTATGCTGGCTCAATCCCATCACAAGTTTTAGTTATGGCAAAATCAAGAGCGCTAATTAAAGAAAATACTGAGGTTAATAGTAAACAATTTATTGGTTCTGTGTCACCACAAATAACTATTGAACTAAAAACATATCCAAAGGAGTTGAGTACATTTGTCTAAATATAATGAGACAATTTTGACTGCAGGCGGCTTAGATTTAGCTACTAGAGCGGCTAACGGCAAGACAAAATTTACCATCACAAAAGCAACTGCCACAGCTGATGATTTAACAACAATGAGCGAAACAGATTTACAAAATTTAATAGTATTGCCTAACGAAGTTCAAACGGGTTCAATTACTAATCAAACTGAAAATGTTCCTACTTCAAAGAGTGTAGTCGGAACTGAGATTTTATTTACTAATCAAGGTATTGATAAAGGATATTTGGTTAATGCTGTTGGTCTGTATGCTAAGGAAGATGGCAAGGATGAAGAAATTCTTTATGCTTTGAACACCGCTGTTGAACCTGAATTTATGCCAGATTTTGCAGATCAAGTGTTATTACAATTTAGAATTACCATGTATGTAATTGTTGGTCGTACGGAAAATGTAACAGTGACTATTGATCCTAGTGGTATGGCATCAAAAGACTATGTTAATACTAAAATTGCTGAAATTGATGTTAATGACAAGATTCAAGATGAAGATATTGCTAAGAAATTGCAAAACAAATTAGTATATACAGACAACAAAAGTCAAGATAAGAATGTAATGACTCAGGTTGCTGAAGCTTTAGGCTCTGCTGTTTACGGGTTTAAGACTATTGATAAAGATGGAAATGTTACGAGTATTCTTCCCGACTCTGACTCGTTAGTAACATTACCTGGGGAATGGAATAACAATACTGGTGGGAGCACTGATCCAGATCATCCTGCTGCAGGTGTTGATATTTATCCTGGCTCATTAGCAAATGGAGAAATTACTGAACGACATTGTTTATGGCAAGGAAATTCAGACCCAACTCAAATTACTAATGTCAGTTTTAGTCAAGATGTTGGTGCAAAAATGGATAGAGTAGGAGAAGGTTTAACTTTTCTTTTATATATTCAAAGAACAGCAATTAATAAAGGCCTCAAAGGTGATGCAGTTAAACTTCCATTTAACTACGATCCTAATAACCTTGCTAAGGAAGGATATTATACGACCACTGCACCAGTTCCTTCATATATTAGGGCTAAAAGTTTTGAAGTTGATAAGGAACAAGTTGTTACATATAACGGGATTGGTGAGAATTTAACCACTATTAAGAATCACCAATCTCCTGGCGTTGGTTTTACTTTTAAAGCTGATAAGACAATGGATATTAGACCAATTCAAGGTTTTGATAATGATGGTGCTGCTGATGGTATTACGGGTTACACATATGATGTTGTAGTTGAAGTGATTGCTGATTATAGTATTCAGACCGCCGTTCAACAGTTACCTGCTTCCATTAACTTTTTTACAGGCAGTGCAAGTGGGGACATTGCTTTGTCAGGAGTAAGTGACTTTTTTGAAAATTCCATGGATGGAATTGAAATTACAATGGAAGATTATATGTATATTAGGTCATCACCATCAGGAACATTACAGGAAAGAACTTTAGCAACTAATATCGTTGAAAGTCCAATTATTAGGATTCCTAAGGATAAACTAATACAAGGTATAAATAATAACATGTCTTTTAAATTAAAAGTAATAGCATCGGAAACAGGGAAATTACAACCACCTATAAGTACAGATAACAATAAATTAGGAGCAAGTGGTGTGAATTGGCAAGTTAATGGGAGCACCAGTTATTATTTTTTAGGATTCGATATTTCGAAGCTGATAATAAATAAGGCTTCTATTTCAATAAATGTCGTACCAAATTTGAAATACAGTGTTGGTTCTCTCTGGCAAGGAAGTACTTGGAGTTGGAATGCCGTGAAGGTTTCGCCATATAAAAATTAAGGAGGCAGAAAATGAAAATAGCAGTTCAATTAAATTCTGATAGAAATATCATTGATACTTATTTAAGTCCTGAAGATGGAGCTAAGTTGCAGGTTCAAAAATATAGTAATCAAGGTTGGCTACTAGTTGATAGTGATTCGACCTTTTCTACTGAAAATGAATATCAATGGACGGTTCGGGAGAGCGATAACAAGTTAGTTCATATTAATACTAACCAAACGCCTGAAGAAGAAAGAGACACTGTCATATCTAATTTGACACTTCAGAACTTACAGCAAGCCAATGAAATTACAGAGTTGAAAAAATTTTCCTCATCTCAAACCCTTCAAAGTCTTCAAAATGCGCAAGATAAGGAAAACTTGCAAAAAGTTGCCACTAGCCAAGCAATGCAAATTTTGGAATTACAAAAGAGTGTTTCTGATATTAAATCAGAAGCTACAACTAATTAATAGGAGGAATTAAATTATGGATACAGCAACATTGAAAATTGTATTTGGATGGGGAATGTTAAAAGCTTCGGACTTAGAAACATACGTACCTGGTCAAATCTCAGAGGTCGATTTCAAGGATATTACAGGTGAAGAATTTAAGAAAGAGGGTTAGTAGATGCTAGCCTTTTTATTTTGGAGTGATGTGAATTGAAATATTTAAAACAGAATCATTTTTGGCTTTTAACAGGAATGGAAACATTCGCTCTAGGACTTTTATTTATATCTAATGGTAACTTTATTGATCGACCACCATCGGCGCCACCCTTCATAGCTAACGTTGATGATCCACCATTTGCAATTGCATTAATATTGGTTGGACTCTATGCGATGTTTTCATGTTTTGATATTTTACATCATGCAAGAAAAGAGTTACTTACATTTATTCTCTTATTTGTTTGGACGTTCTATCTTGTGATCTTCTCAATTCATGATTTTACATCACCGATATTCATGCCAAAGTTCACAACAATTTTTATATTATTTATTGTCGTTCGAATTTTGTTCGAAGCATTCTGGAGTGATCCAAATGATTGATACGATAAGGGTAGCAATTTCAGCTGTAGTAGGTGGTGTGGTAACAGGTGTTTTCGGCGTGTGGTTACAAAGGATTAAGAATAAAGGAACTAACGAAAGTATTTATGCCGATCATACAAAAGAATTGTTTGAACGGTTAGATCAGATAACTCAAGAACGTGATGATTTAAAAGAACAAGTTATTAAGTTACAGGGACAAATTTCTCAACAGAATGAATTAATAAAAAAACAGAATGGAATTATTGATTCACTTAATGAGCAAGTTGGGGAATTAAATACGAAATTCGATTTAATGGAGGAAAGTAATGCAGATTATTGAAGGATTAAATTTAATTGATGTAGCACAACTTACAGTTATTGCTATCTTGTGCTACGTCCTAACCAACTCGATCAAAAATACAAAGGTCGTTGATACTAAATGGATGCCATTTGTATCAATGGCTTTGGGATTGGTGTTAGCAATAGTTACAGCTCTGGTATTTCATGATAAGGAAATTGGCAAAGCTATTATTGCAGGCTTGTTGGTCGGTGGCTGGACATCAGGTATGTTTGATGGTATTCAAGGTTTCTTAAACGATGGAGGTACATCAGAATGAAGAAAAAACTAGTTTATATTGTAAGTCTGCTGATTGCAGGCTTATTTTTTTGTGTAACTAATGTTAATGCTGCTCGTACTGATATGGTTGATGTATCTAATCATAATGGGTATATGACAATCAGTAATTTTCAGGATATGCTTAATAATTATGGGGTCAAAGCTGTAGTTACTAAGATTTCTGAAGGTACTTACTACCATGATTACACTGCAGCAAATAACATCTACACGGCTCAACAAGCCGGGCTTTACATTAATGGATATCATTTTGCTAGATACACGACTGTGGAGGGGGCAATCGCTGAAGCTGATTATGCTGCTGCTTTAGCTAAGTCGGATGGCCTACCAGTTGGTTCAGTTCTAGTAACTGATGTAGAAGCTGAACAGCAAAATGGATTATCAAGGGCAACTAATAACGCAAATAACAAAGCGTTCATGGATCAAGTTGCTAAGTATGGTTATCGGTCTGATGTTTATACTATGAGTTCATGGCTAGGCAGTAAGATGGACGTTAACAGTGGTGGCTGGATTGCTTCATATCCTTACAATGCGTCTGACAAGTCTTGGTATTCAGGAAATCATGCTTGGCAATGGGGAAGTACTTATAATTTTGATGGCAGCTATGGTAATTTCGATGTTTCTCAAAATTATGATAATTTCTATACTGCTGATCAAGTCACTGAAGTTGACCCAAATCAAATCATTAGTAATATAGTTTCAGTTAAGGGTAATAATTATAAGGCTTATGCAACATATGATTCTAATGGCATAGCAAACGAAGGCACTAATATTGTTTCAGCAACGGATTGGGTATCTAATTCGATTGCAGTAATCAATATGAAACCTTATTTTGTGATTGGTAGAAATATTCTATTACCACAATCAACGACAACATTTAAAAATAAGGCAGTGATTAATTACAGATCAGATTACGGAGTATTAGCATTCAATTCGAAAGGACAATCTATTAAAGACTCTAATCAAATATTCAAAGGTGGAACTGAATGGAAAACCGAAGATTCATTAATCGATATTCCAAATGTCGGCTGGTGCTATAAAGTGGCAACTAATGAATTTATTCCTGTTAGATATCAACAGGGATCAGGATATAATGGTTAGAAAAAATTAAGAGCAATCAACCTATTTTTATTAATAGATTGATTGCTCTTTTTATTTTGTTATGAAATTTATCTTAACCATTCCACACAGATTTTAAATTTTTTCGTGACGTTGCCGTGACGTTGTTTTGTTGAAAAACGTTCAAATTCATTGAAATTGTATATACTTCAAAATGCTGTTATATTAACGTTTTGAAGCAATATGAAACTATTTGAAACTCTATAAAGCGAACTACGAGAATCGAACTCGCGACACTAGCTTGGGAAGCTGGTATTTTACCATTAAACTAAGTTCGCATTTCACAACTCTTTTATTATACAATATTTTATTTCAAAAAGATAAAGAATATTTAAAATTATTCTCGGAATTTACAATATAAATTGATTTTTAGTTTTCATTACCATAAAATCAAGAGTGGTGATAGATTTCTATCAATAAATTGCATCAAGGAGAAGATTATAATGAAAAAAACATTGGTTACTTTTTTGGCCGCTGTTTCATTAATGGGTGGTTTTGCTACCGTTGCTACTGGTTGTTCAAATGCAAGCAGTACAAAACAAGTAGAACAACATTCTGCTAGCAAGATTACAAAAGCTGAAGTTAAGAATCACGATTATGTTGGTGTAAGTGCTGATAACAAGGATGAATACCTTACATTCTTTACAGGTAAGGATCACAAGACAGTCCAATTTGTTCGTGTTAGCAAGAATGGTTCAGAGAAAGCTATCTCTGACTTCAAGAAGGCTAAGTTAGTTATGGATAAGAAGAACCCTAAGAAGTTCAAGATTGACGGCTTTAGAGTTCTTAAAGAACCTGACTTCAACGATTGGGTATTCGTTAAGGTTGGCAAAACAACTATTAAAACTCCTGATGGCAAGAAATGGAAACTATATAACGGAACACATAAACAAGCAGTTAAGGCTGTTCAAAAAAACGGTAAATAATGTAAAGGGAAGTGAACAATCACTTCTCTTTTTTTATACTCAAGTTTTCAATAAGAATAGACTTATAAAACGATAATCTTATTCTTTTAGGTAAAAAGTTATCCCAAACCCAAGTGAATCACCAAGTTAAAAATTATTTATTCTAAAAGATCATTCAGAAATTTATCTGAATGGTCTTTTTTTGATTACTTTTTAGCTTTTTTTATGAGCAAAATTTTGTAAGTTTTGTAATTTCAGAAAGCGTTTACCAAATTCTGGCTATGATAGAAAAATTTTTTTAAATTTATTTTTGGTTAAAAAAATTTTAATTAGTTGTATCCCTTGCCAGTCATGGCGCCAATCGTGATTAATTGTAAAATTAAAAATCATGTAATGTTACAATTGTCAACTCTGAAACCACTTGCAAAAAGTAGACACCTTGGATATAGTAGATGTCGGTAACGGAATTCAAAATTAAGGAGTGATTTTTTATGACAAAACCAATCCATGTTACTTCAGAAATTGGAAAATTAGATGTAGTAATGTTGAAACGTCCCGGACAGGAAGTTGAAAACATTACACCCGACACAATGCCCCGACTATTGTTCGATGACATCCCATATTTACCAATTGCCCAAAAGGAACATGACAATTTTGCACAAATCTTGAGAGATAACGGAACTGAAGTTCTCTATCTTGATGATTTAGCTGCTGAAGCTATTGACGCCGGAAACATCAAAGATGCTTTCGTTGAAAAGATGCTTCGCGAATCTGATTTTGCTACTGGTGCAGATCATGACGCATTGAAGGAATTCTTGATGAGCCTTGATACTCCAGCTCTAGTAAATCAATTGATGATCGGTGTTCGTAAGAATGACATTGACTTTAACCCGACAGATCTTGTCAGTGCCGCTGAAGACTCAGATTATCCATTCTTCATGGATCCTATGCCAAACCTCTATTTCACTAGAGACCCGGCAGCATCAATCGGTGAAGGATTAAGTATCAACCACATGACTTTCGCTGCAAGACAACGTGAATCAATGTTTATGGAAGCAATCATTGCTCACCACCCACGTTTTGCTGACAAAGGACTTCATGTATGGCGTGATAGAAATCACACACACCGTATCGAAGGTGGGGACGAATTAGTTCTTAGTGATCATGTCTTAGCAATTGGTGTTTCTCAAAGAACATCAGCAACTGCTATTCAAGATATTGCTAGAAACTTATTCAAAGATAGTAATTACGATACAGTTATTGCTATCAGAATTCCTCATAACCACGCTATGATGCACTTGGATACTGTATTTACAATGATCAACTATGATCAATTTACAGTTCACCCAGGAATTCTTGGCGAAGGTGGCAAGATTGATACATGGACAATCCATCCAACTAAAGATGGTGACCTATCAATGGAACACAACCAAGATCTAAAAGCTGTTCTTAAGAAAGAACTTGGCTTAGATGACCTTGACTTGATTCCAACAGGTAACGGTGATCCAATCATTGCACCTAGAGAACAATGGAATGATGGTTCAAATACTTTGGCAATCGCACCTGGTGTCGTTGTTACTTATGATCGTAACTACGTATCTAACGAAATCCTTAGACAACACGGCTTGAAAGTTTTGGAGACTGTTTCAAGCGAATTATCACGTGGTCGTGGGGGCCCTCGTTGTATGAGTATGCCATTAGTTCGTGAAGACTTGAAAAAATAGTTTCATTGACTAACAAACTATTTTAAAAACTAACGCTTATTCTCGATTTGGAGGAATGATTTTGGATTATAAAGGTAAAGAAACATCAGTATTTCAAGGTAGAAGTCTTTTAGCAGAAAAAGACTACACACCCGCTGAATTAGAATATTTAATTGATTTCGGACTACATTTAAAGGCCCTCAAGAAGAAGGGTATTCCTCATCATTATCTAGAAGGCAAGAACATTGCATTGTTATTCGAAAAGAATTCAACACGTACACGTTCAGCTTTCACAACTGCAGCTATTGATTTAGGTGCACATCCAGAATTCCTAGGATCAAACGACATTCAACTTGGAAGCAAGGAAAGTGTTGAAGATACAGGTCGCGTACTTGGTAGTATGTTCGATGGTATCGAATTCCGTGGATTCTCACAAAAAACTGTTGAAGGCCTAGCTAAGTTCTCAGGCGTTCCTGTATGGAATGGTTTGACAGACGAATGGCACCCAACACAAATGCTTGCTGATTTCATGACAATGAAAGAAACATTTGGTGATATCAAAGGTAAGACTTTGACATTCGTTGGTGATGGTCGTAACAACATGGCTAACAGTTTCTTAGTTACAGGTTCAATGTTGGGTGTAAACATTCACATCGTTGCACCTAAGGAACTATTCCCAGATCAAAGTGTTATCGATACTGCACAAGGTTACGCTGACAAGTCAGGTAGCAAGTTCATGATCACAGATAACATTGACGAAGGTGTTAAAGGCACTAACGTTATCTATACTGACGTATGGGTATCAATGGGTGAAGAAAGTCAATGGGACGAAAGAATCAAATTGCTCAAACCATATCAAGTAAACATGGATATGATCAAGAAGACAGGTCAACCAGATGACCAAATCATCTTTATGCACTGTCTACCTGCTTTCCATGATACAAATACTAAATATGGACAAGACATTAAGGCTAAATATGGCCTAAATGAAATGGAAGTAACAGATGAAGTCTTCAGAAGCAAATATGCACGTCAATTTGAAGAAGCTGAAAACAGAATGCACTCCATTAAAGCCATTATGGCAGCAACTCTAGGTAACTTGTTCATCCCTAAGGTTTAATTAGTTATTGAAGAAGGGGCTAATCGTAATGGTTGGCCCTTTTTTCATTCTGAATTTTTAAAAAAGGAATGATTCATATGGAAGAAAAGAAGGGTCTATCACTGGGAGCTCTAACAGCAGCTGTTGTTACGAGTTCCATTGGCTCAGGTGTATTTACCTTAACAAGCTCACTAGCAGGAGGAGCCGCTCCTGGTCCAGTTCTACTAGCATGGTTGGTTGTTGGTTTCGGTATCATGATGTTGGCCTTAGCGCTCAATAATTTGTTACTGAAAAAACCAGAATCAGAAGGAATCCAAGCTTATGCCCAGGCTGGCTTTGGAAATTTTGCTGGCTTTGTCAGCGGATGGGGATATTGGCTGAGTGCTTGGCTTGGAAACGTGGCCTTTGCGACTGTTTTGATGAGTTCGTTAGGTTATTTCTTCCCGGTCTTTAAAGGTGGACAAAACATTCCGTCAGTAATCTTTGCAAGTATTGTTTCTTGGACATTAACATATATCGTTAATCGCGGGGTTGAATCAGCCGCCGCAATGAATACGATCATTACAATTTGCAAGTTGATTCCACTATTTGCCTTTATCGTTGTTGGAATCTTTGTTTTCAAAGGTGGTATCTTCACAGCTCACTTCTGGTCCAATGTGGCTTCAGGTGTAGCAGGGGGCGCCAGTGTTACAGGACAATTTAGATCTTGTCTGATGATTATGATGTGGGTTTTCGTTGGGGTTGAAGGTGCTAGTATGCTTTCATCTCGTGCCCAAGATAAAAATGATGCCGGTAAAGCTACGATTATCGGAATTATCAGTTTATTAGTAATTTATGTTTTAGCATCAGTTTTGCCATATGGTTATTTGTCTCAGAATGAATTAGCTAAGATTGATCAACCAGCTATGCTCTATATTTTCCAAGATATGGTCGGAAAATGGGGCGGTGCCTTTATCGGTGTCGGCTTGGTAATTGCAATTCTTGGATCTTGGTTGTCATGGACAATGCTACCAGCAGATACAACAATGTTGATGGCTGAAGACAAACTCTTACCAGCTTCATTTGGTAAAAAGAATAAAAACGGTGCACCAACCTTTTCATTAGTGTTAACCGCTGGATTAATTCAAGCATTTCTATTAGTGCTCTTGTTCTCACAAGAAGCTTATAATTTTGCATTGTCACTATGTACCGCAGCAATCGTTGTCTGCTATATCTTCGTTGGTTTATATCAAATCAAATTTTCACTCCAAAATAAAGACATGAAACAACTTTGGATTGGTATCTTCGCTGCTGGGTTCCAAATTATCGCCATTATCTTAGCTGGACTACATTTCTTAATGCTAGTCTGTATCGGTTACTTACCGGGAATTTACTTCTACTACAAGGCTAAGAAGGACTATAACATTGACGGTGGAAAACTAACAAAATCAGAAATTTTCTGGTCAATCTTGATTGTTGCCTTTGCGATTATCAGTATTGTAATGGTAGCGACAGGAGCAATTAAAATCTAGGAAGTGTTTGAAATGAAAATAGCCGGATTTGGTGTTGAAGAGTGGTTGAACGTTCACGAACGTGAAGCTAAATATGACTTAGCTCAAAGTACGATCACTTCATTTTCAATGAATGAAATTAAAGATTTAACTCAAGCTGATATCTACGGTCAGCTTGATGAACAAAAAATGAATTATGGGTGGATCGAAGGTTCACCAACGTTTAAAAAAGAAATTAGTAAGATGTATCAGAATGTTGACCCCGATAACATTCTGCAAACAAATGGTGCGACTGGCGCCAATCTCTTAGCAATTTATTCACTAATTGAACCTGGTGACCATGTCATCAGTGTTTATCCAAGTTATCAACAGCTTTATGATATCCCGAGATCATTAGGAGCTGACGTTAGCTTTTGGAAATTACGTGAAGATAAAAATTGGTATCCAGATATTGATGAATTGAAGAAATTGATTCGTCCAAATACCAAGATGATTTGTATCAACAACGCCAATAACCCAACTGGAACGATTTTGGATAGGAAGTTTTTAGAGCAAGTCGTTGAAGTTGCCCGTTCTGTTGGTGCCTACATTTTAGTTGATGAGGTCTACTTGCCATTTGATGAGTCGGTTGATTTCGCACCGATAGTTGATTTATATGAAAAAGGTATTTCGACAAATTCTTTGTCTAAGACTTATTCTATGCCCGGAATTCGTGTGGGTTGGACAGCTACTAATGCTGAACTAGCTGATATTTTCCGCAAATATCGTGACTATACGATGATCTGTTCCGGTGTTTTCAGTGACCAAATGGCTTGTCTGGTCTTGGAAAATAAGGATAAAGTTTTGGCACGTAATAAGAAGATTGTGTTAGATAATCTGGCTTATTTCAAAGCTTGGGTTGAAAAAACTCCGAAAGTTAGCTGTGTCTTTCCAAATGGTGTGTCGACGTCATTTGTTAAATTAGATACGAAGAAATCAAGCTTAGAATTTTGCCGCGACCTATTGCAAGATACTGGGGTCCTACTAGTCCCTGGTGAAGCATTTGATGTGCCCGGCTATGCAAGGTTAGGTTATTGTGCACCGCATGAAACACTTACCAAAGGTTTAGAAGTTTTAGGAGAATATTTACAAGACAATTAAAGCAAATTCGCTTATTCTGAGGAGAAATGATTATGACAAAAGAACGTATCGTTGTTGCCTTAGGTGGTAACGCTATTTTAAGTACAGACGCTAGTGCAAAAGCACAACAAGAAGCTGTTAAGAAGACATCTGAATCACTTGTTGAATTCGTTAAGAATGACAAAGATTTAATTATTACTCATGGTAATGGTCCTCAAGTTGGTAACTTGTTATTACAACAAGCTGCTGCTGACAGTGAAAAGAACCCTGCTTTACCACTTGATACGTGTGGTGCTATGACTGAGGGTAGTATCGGTTATTGGTTCCAAAATGCTATGAAAGAAGTTATGCTTAAGAATGGTATTAACAAACAAGTTGTAACTTTGATCACACAAACAATTGTTGATAAGGATGATCCTGCTTTTGGAGATCCTACAAAGCCAATTGGACCATTTTATACAGAAGATGAAGTTCCAGGTCTAAAATCAGCTCATCCAGATTGGACAATTGTTGAAGATTCTGGTCGTGGTTACAGACGTGTTGTTCCATCACCAAAACCAGTTGAAATTAATGAATATCCAGCTATCGAAGCTATTTCAAAAGCTGGTGTTATTCCTATCGTTGCCGGTGGTGGCGGTATTCCAGTAGTGAAAGACGGTGATCGTCTAATTGGTAAAGAAGCTGTTATTGATAAAGATTTTGGTGCTTCAAAGATTGCTCAATTAGTTGATGCTGATAAGTTGATTATTTTGACATCTGTTGGGGGAGTATTCTATAACTTTGGTAAGCCAAATCAAGAAGAAATTTTTGACGTTGCTGCCGATGAAATTCAAAAGCATATTGATAACGACGAATTTGCTAAAGGTAGTATGATGCCTAAGGTTCAAGCTGCTGTTGCCTTTGTTAAAGCAACTGGCAAACCTGCTGTTATCGGTGCTTTGGATGATGTTAAAGAAATTATTGCTGGTAATAAAGGAACAGTTATTCACAAATAAATATTGTTATTGGTAGTTTTATATGCTATCATACTTGTGCAAAAGAAGGATTAATTGATTGGCAGATTTAAAGCGAGGCTAAGCATTGGTGAGAGTTAGCTATTTCGAAAATCAAGTCGCACCCTTCTTCATAAAATTAAATAATTCAATTAATGAGTGGATATTAATCAATTAGAGTGGTACCGCGGGAAATCTCGTCTCTTTCAATGAACAAGTGTTTATTGGAAGAGGCGTTTTTTTTATCTAAAGGAGGAAAATATGGATTTTAAACAACAAGTAGTAGATGCACTAGCTAAGGTTTTACCTGAGGAAATTACAAAGGAACAAGTTACAAAATTGATCGAGAAGCCTAAGACTTCAGATCTTGGTGACTATGCTTTCCCAACATTTATTTTGGCAAAGACATTGCACAAAGCTCCTAACATGATTGCTGAAGATTTGGTTGGCAAAATCGATACAACTGGATTTGAAAAGGTTGTAAATACTGGTGCTTACATTAACTTCTTCTTAGATAAAGCAGCTTTCTCAAATAATGTTTTACATGAAGTATTAACAGAAAAAGACAATTATGGTAATGCTGACGAAGGTAAGGGCCGTAACGTTCCTATCGATATGTCATCACCTAATATTGCTAAGCCAATGTCAATGGGACACTTACGTTCAACTGTTATTGGTAACTCAATTGCCAAAATTATTTCAAAATTAAACTATCAACCAGTTAAGATCAATCACTTGGGTGACTGGGGAACTCAATTCGGTAAGTTGATTGTTGGTTACAAACTTTGGGGTTCAGTTGAAGAAGTTGAAGCTGATCCAATCAACAACCTTTTGAAGTATTATGTTCGTTTCCACAAGGAAGCAGAAGATAAGCCAGAACTTGACGACGAAGCTCGTGCTTGGTTCAAGAAGATGGAAGATGGCGACAAAGAAGCCTTAGCACTTTGGTCATGGTTCAAGGAACTTTCATTGAAGGAATTCCAAACAATCTACGATCGTCTAGATGTTCAATTCGATCATTTCACTGGTGAATCATTCTACAATGATAAGATGGATGCCATTGTTAAGACTCTTGAAGACAAACATCTTCTAAAAGAAAGTCGTGGTGCTGAAATCGTTGACTTGTCAGAATACGATCTTTCACCAGCTTTGATTAAGAAGACTGATGGTGCCACACTTTATATCACACGTGACTTGGCAGCTGCTAAGTACCGTAAAGATACTTTCGACTTTGTTAAATCACTTTACGTTGTTGGTAGTGAACAAGCAGAACACTTTACAAAACTTAAGATTGTTTTGAAGAAGATGGGTTATGACTGGTCAGATGATATTGATTACATCCCATTTGGTTTGATTACAACAGGTGGTAAGAAACTTTCAACACGTAAAGGTAATGTTATCTTGCTTGATGACGTGCTAAATGACGCTGTTGCACTTGCTAAGAAACAAATTGAAGAAAAGAACCCAGATCTTAAGAACAAAGATGCCGTTGCTGAAGCAGTTGGTGTCGGTGCGGTTGTCTTCCATGATTTGAAGAATGATCGTCGTGATAGTTTCGACTTTAACCTTGAAGAAGTTGTTCGTTTTGAAGGTGAAACTGGTCCTTATGTTCAATATACAAATGCTCGTGCCTTGAGTATCTTGAGAAAAGCCGGCGATGTTGATTACAGCGATGCTAAAGACATGGCAGTTACAACTCCAGAAGCTTGGGATACAATCAAGTTACTTCAAGATTTTGGCAATGTTGTTGATCGTGCTGCTAGAGAATATGAACCATCAGTTGTTGCTAAGTATGTTTTGAAGCTTGCTAAGAGTTTCAACCAATACTACGCACACAGCAAAATTTTGGCTGACGACGAAGGTTTGAAAGCAAGACTTGCATTAGTTAAGTCAGTTTCAATCGTTCTTCAAATGTCATTAGGACTCTTAGGTGTTAAAGCTCCAGAAGAAATGTAGGGTGAATCGGTTTTGGATAGAAAACTTTTTAGCGAACTATCAGAAATAAAAACAACCACACTAGATTTAGCATGGTTGTTACTGGCAATTGGTTTTACTTATCTAAATTATGGAACCTTCAATTTCTTGTATGGACTCTTAGGTTTCGTGGCAGTTTTCTTCATTCATTTATTTATTAACTTCCATAATAATTACATGGATTATAAAAATGCCACGAGCCAAGAATATCGTGAAAAAATTAGTACCATTGGTATTAATCGTGAATCACTGGCAATAGTCAAAAAATGGATGTACGGTTTGGCCATTTTTCCATTAATTATCGGAGCCTTTCTCGTTTATAAAACTGGCTGGGTCACTTTAGCAATCGGGGTTGCGGGTGTCTTGATTGGTTTGTCATATTCGTCAGGTCCCAAGCCACTGAACTCAACAATGTTTGGGGAAGCAGTGGTGGCTATTGCCATTAGCCAGCTGATTCCAATAGCCTACTCCTATCTAGGGCTAGCGGGAACAGCTAAGTTTGATTCTAGTACGGCCATTTCGGTGATCCTAGTCAGTTTACCGAACACCTTCGCCTTTTTCTGTGCGGAGTTGGGTAATGGCACGTGCGATTTAGAAGCAGACATTAAAAATGGTCGTCATACATTGGTGAGTAAAGTAGGGAAAGCCAATGCCTTGAGTTTGTTTAAAGCTAGTTGGTCCTTAGCCTTCCTGCTAGTTCCAATTCTAGCTATTTTAAAAGTAGTACCTTACATTACACTGCTAATTGTGCTACTTTATCCAAATATTTGGGACGATTTTCGTCCTTATCTGAAGGAACAAGTTAAAACAAAGACCTATCCTTTAGTAATCAAAGCTGTAGGAAAATTCTCCGTAACATATATTTTATTGATCGCTGTCGGGGCGATTATTAAACTAGTTATGTCAGCAATTTAATTACAGTTCCTCAGAAAGAGTCAAATGATAAAAAAATCACTCCTAAAACTTCTTTCTGAATATAAAAGAAGAGCTCACCTAATTGTCGGGATTAGGTGAGCTTTTTGGTTGCTGTTAAATCAGCACATATTAAATTATACATATTTTTCGATAAGTTTGCTTGAATAATTTTAGTTTTTCCGCTAAAAGGTTGGCTAAACGTCAATTTATGAGCAAATAAAAGTAAATTTCCCGTTTTGGCATGAGGATTATACAGTGGATCATTCACGATTGGCCAGTGATTATATGACAAATGGACACGTAGTTGATGAGTTCGACCGGTTAATAAATTCAATCGTAGGAGAGCAAAATCGGCATTTTTTTCGACAACTTGGTATTCAGTCGTTGCAGATAGACCGTCACTAGTGACCATCCGTTTCCGAACGTCAGTTGGATCTTGACCAATCGGTTGCTTAATTGTACCAGATTCATTAATGGATGCATCAAGGTTAACTAGTGCTAGATATTCCCGATGTAGCGTCTTACTACTAAGTTGGCGATTGAAAATAGGAACTAAATAGGGCGTTTTACTAATTAAAACGAGACCCGAAGTTTCCATATCAATTCGGTGAACCATGTAGGGATGACCATTCTTCAAGTAAGTTTCAACATCATTCATCAAAGAATCGGACTCGTCGGTTTTATTGGGATGAGTTTTTTTACCAGCAACTTTATTAACAACGATAATGTCGTCATCTTCATAAACGACATCAACAGGGTCATTTCCAGGCAAGTAATGTTGTTCGGTGCGAGGTGGAAAATTGAAATTTAAGGTAATGACATCATTATCTTGAACAATCGTGTTGAACGAGTGGTACTGGCCATTAATGAGGACATCTTGTTGAATACGAAAGAAATGTTGCCATTTTTTAGGAATGAGCCATTTTTTGAGAAGTTCCCGGATGGACAGTTCTTCATTATTTTCTTGATGATAGGTAATTTTTTTTTGATACATGTGTTTATCTCCTTAAGAATTGTTTGAAATAATATATTTGTTAAATAAACTATTGGAAATATTATCAAAATAGGCTTTAACTATGATATTTTAATTTAATCATCATAAAAAACATAATGAAACATCCAAATTGTTTTATAGTCAAATAATCAACTAGCCGGAAGGAACAAAAATTTAGGTCGCTGTGCAGGTGGCGTTAGCACTTTAGTGCTTACACCACGGGACGAGTTTTGAAACTCGCGTACTTTGCGAGGTTCAAAATCGAGGTTCGAGACCGCTTTTTGGCTCGAACCGGTCCCCATAGCGACCTAAATTTTTTGTTCCTGGAGGCGGCAATTACTCTAATTTAGAGTAATTTTTTAAATAGACCGATAATGTGATAAAATTTGTTCTTATACAGAGGTATTTAAACAATGAATAATAACAATGGTTTTTGGGATTGGCTTAAACCCAAATTACTAGTTGCTTGGACTTTTATAAAAAAATATTGGAAGAGATATCAACTGACACGTTGGTTGATCTTGCTTGTTTTGACACTTATTTTAGTCTTGAGTAGTTACTGGACTTACAAGGCTAAAACAAGCAACGTAGACGATCTGCAATCATCATTGCAAACGAAGACGACCATTTTAGATAAAGACGGCGATGATGCCGGTCAATTATATGCTAATAAAGGTACGTACGTTAGTTATGATAAAATTTCCAAAAATATTCAAAATGCAGTTACTTCAACTGAGGATAGAACTTTTTGGACTAACCCAGGATTCAGTATTAAGGGTTATGCTAGAGCTGCGTTAGGGTATTTGATCCATCATGGTATTTCTGGTGGTGGTAGTACTTTGACGCAACAATTAGCTAAGAACTCACTATTAACACAGAAACAGACGTTGTCTAGAAAAGGTGAGGAACTTTTCTTATCAATCGAAATTAACCGTGTTTACTCTAAGAAAGAAATTATTACGATGTATCTGAACAATGCCTATTTTGGTAATGGTGTTTGGGGTGTTCAAGATGCATCTGAAAAGTATTTCGGTAAAAATGCTTCAGAGCTTAATCCGGCTGAGGGCGCTGTTTTAGCAGGGATTTTGAAAGCCCCAAATGCGTATAATCCCATTGACAGTATGAGTAATTCAACTTCTCGTCGCAATCTGGTTTTGGACTTGATGGTTCAAAATAAGAAATTAACTGCTTCAGAAGCTTCATATTATAAGAATACCGCAATTGATTTGAATGACAATTACGAAGTAAGTAGTTCTTACAAGTATCCATATTTCTTTGATGCCGTAATTGATGAGGCTGTTAATAAATATGGCTTGAAAGAAGACGATATTTTGAATAAGGGTTATAAGATTTATACGACCCTCGATCAAAAGATTCAGGCTTCGATGCAATCATCATTTAATAATATTTATTTGTTCCCAGGTAATGCAGCTGATGGTACGAAGGTTCAAGGTGCTTCAGTAGCAGTCGATCCTCAAAATGGTGGGATTTTAGCCGTTGTTGGTGGTCGTGGTGATCATACTTTCCGTGGCTTTAATCGGGCTACTCAAATGCGTCGTCAACCAGGATCAACAATTAAACCATTGGCGGTTTATACACCAGCTATTGAAAATGGTTACAGTTATGATTCAGAATTGCCTGACCAAATAACGACTTTTGGTAAGAATAAATATGCTCCAACTAATGCGGACGGAATTTATCAAGATTCGATCCCAATGTATAAGGCATTGTATCAAAGTGAAAATATTCCAGCCGTTGCTTTATTAGATAAAATTGGTGTCAAAAAAGGTGTTAGTTCGGTTGAGAACTTTGGTATCAAAGTTCATAAGAACGATCAAAACTTGGCTTTGGCACTAGGTGGTTTGGAAACAGGTGTATCGCCGTTACAAATGGCTCGAGCCTATACTGCTTTCGCCAACGAGGGTAAATTGGCTGATACACACTTTATTACTAAAATCGTCGATTCAACAGGGACATTCATTGTTAATAATAGTAGTAGCTCAACTAAACAAATTATTAGTAAAAATACTGCTAAAGAAATGACTAGTATGATGCTTGGTGTTTATAACGAAGGTACTGGTAAATTAGCTAAGCCGGCCGGTTATCAAATTGCTGGTAAGACAGGTAGTACCGAAGTTCCAGAATCATATGGCTACGCTGGTACAAAAGATCAATGGATGATCGGTTATACACCAGATGTTGTCGTTGCTAGTTGGATGGGCTTTGATAATACAGATAAAAATCATTTCTTAACAGGCTCGAATGAAAATGGTATGTCGACCTTATTTAAGAATGAAATGACAAACATTTTACCAGATACTAAGGAAACCGATTTTGGCGTTAAAGATGCTTCGAGTTTAGCTCAAGATAATACCTCAAAGAGTGGCGATAATGATATTGCTAAATCTATTCAAGATGGGGTAAACAACGTTAAAAATAAGGCCACGGAATGGTATAATGATATTAAGAACTTTTTTGGTCAATAGGAGGACTATATGAACATTTACGATAGCGCCAATCAACTTGAACAAGACTTAAGAAAGACAACTGAAGTTGCTGAATTAAAGCTTGCTTTTGAAGCTGTTAAAGCTAACGATTTGGCTTACAAACTTTTTGATAAGGTTCAAAACAAACAATTTGAACTACAACAAAAACAAATGCAAGGTCAAGAAATCACAGACGACGATATTAAAGCAATGCGTGAATTGACAGATCAACTTTCAAATTACACTGAAATCCAAAACTTAATGGAAAAAGAGCAAAAGATGAATTCAATGATGGATGAATTGAACAAAATCATTTCAAAGCCTATCGCAGAAATTTATCAAGATAAATAACAAGGACTTAGGGCTTAAGTAATTTGCTCAAGTCCTTTTCTTTTACAGTGCCGCCTTCGGGCGTGAGAAATTTAGACTGCTGTGGGGACCGGTTCGAGCCAAAATGCGGTCTCGAACCTCGATTTTGAACTTTGAGAAAAACACTCAAATTTCAAAACTCGTCCCGTGGTGTAAGGACTAAAGTCCTAACGCCACCTTCACTGCTGTTTAAATTTCTCACGCCCGAAGGCTGGTGTATTCGTTCTATATTTTGTTATGATTAATAATGAAGTATTTAAGTATTCATTTAGGTTTTGATATGTAAAATATTGGTTTATTTTAAGAAAAGAGTCGTATTTTACAACTATCAGTAATATAGTGCTGGTAGTTTATTGTTTGATTTAGCAAATTTAATATACTAATATAGCCTATTTTTTAAGGCAGTTATGGCAAAACTGTGATAATTGTTATTCATTAAGAAAGAACTAGCTGGAAAGAGCAAAAATTTAGGTCGCTGTGCAGGTGGCGTTGGCGCTTTAGCGCCTACGCCACGGGACGAGTTTTGAAACTCGCGGTTTATGCGAGGTTCAAAATCGAGGTTCGAGACCGCTTTTTGGCTCGAACCGGTCCCCATAGCGACCTAAATTTCTTGCTTTTGGAAGCGGCATATTTTTATATCAAGGGAGTTTTAGAATGAAGTTTTTGCATGCAGCAGATTTACATTTAGATACACCTTTTATTGGCATTAGCAATTTTTCAAAAGAACTGCAAAAACAATTGCAAGAATCAACTTACCAGGCAGCTAAAAAACTTTTTGATACCGCTGTTGCCGAACAAGTTGATTTCGTGATTTTAGCTGGTGATGTTTTTGACGATACTGATAGTTCGTTGAAAGCACAGATGTTTTTACGTGATGAATTTGAAAAATTGAAACAAGCCAAGATTAAGGTCTATTTAATTTACGGTAATCATGATTATTATCGTAATAATTTTGCTGTAGTTAAATTTCCTGATAATGTTACTGTCTTTGGGCAAGATGTCACTACGGTTGAACAGACAACCAAGGATGGTCAACGTGTTGGTCTGACTGGCTTTAGTTATTATAAACAACATATTAATGATGCTGTTGGCAAAGACTATCCACAACGAGGCGACTTTGATTACCAAATTGGAATTTTACATGCTGGTGTCGGTGATGATAATTACGCTCCATTTCAAGTGAGCGATTTATTGCAAAAAGGTTATGATTACTGGGCTTTGGGTCACATTCACAAACGTCAGATTTTACATGAGTCACCTATGATTGTCTATTCAGGTGATATTCAAGGTCGAAATCAAAATGATATAACGCCAAAAGGTTTTTATATTGTCTCAGTTGAAAATCATGTTACGCAGATGAAATTTGTGAAGAGTAGCGTCTACACATGGGATAAGGCGTCGATTGAAGCTCGAGTTGAAGATACAGCTGACTCTTTGATTAATAAGATTACTGATGTTTTGAGTAATCCGGAAGTATTATTAACGTTGACTATCAACAATGCTCAAAAATTGAGCGCTGATGTGTTAAAAATGTTGAATCGTAATGAGATTTTGCAACATTTTAGTAACGTACAAACTCCAAGTGTTTTATATAAAATATATTTAAAATTTAATGACAATCCCCAATTGTCACAAATTGACCAAAAATATTGGGATGAGGCAGAAAACCAAACTATCAATTTGGATGATATTAAAGACCTCGATAGTAAATTGTATTCATCAAGTATTATTCGGGATCACATTAATGATCCGGATTTCTTGAAAGTCATAACGGAGATGACTCGTAATACGATTAATCAAAAATATACTGGAGAATAATCGTGAAATTAGTTAAAGCAAATATATACGGTTTCGGTAAATGGATTGACCAAGAATTTGACTTTGCTCAAGATTATCAAGTTATTTTTGGTGCTAACGAAGCCGGAAAAACAACGTTGTTGAATTTTATCCAGAGTATTCTCTTTGGTTTTGCTTCAGCACGTGGCGAAAATAAGTTTTTGCAATATAAGCCACGCAACAGTGGTAAATACGGTGGTGAACTGATCTTTAAGGCTGAGGATAATACCTTGTGGACTGTTCGTCGGGTTGATGGCAAGGGCGATGGAGATTTAACCCTCTTTCATGATGACGAACAAGTTCCAGTGGCATTAATGTCAGAAATTATCGGCAGTTTTACTAAGGATGATTTTGCTGATACGCACGTTTTTGACGATAAGAGCATTTTGTCGATTTATGGCTTAGACGAAAATAAATTGGAAACAGAAGTTATGTCAATTGGTGCTGTGGGTAGTAAAGAGTGGTTGGCTACAGCTGATAGTTTAGAGCATGCGGCTGACGATATTTATAAAGCTCGAGGCCAAAAGCAACCACTAGTTGTTAGTCTGAAAAAATATGATGAACTGGTGGAAGAAAAAGCTGAGATTGAAAACCAACAGGTGGCATATCAACGTGTTAAGGCTAAATTGGATGAAACTGAAACTGAATTTAATGATAATGCGGTCTTATTAAAACAAGCTAACGAAGCCGAGAACAACTTGCGTAATTTGGATAAGAAGTGGTCTCGCTATAATCAATTACAACGAAGCCATGATTCGAATCATACGACATCACAATTGATTCAAAGTGAGGATTGGGAACGAGTTTTAAAGGCTAATCAAGAATTGAGTACTCTTAAGGAAACTGCTACACCGAATCGAATCGCTGATTTAGATAACGTTGAGAAAGATATTCTTAAAAATTATCGTATCAATCAAACACGATTAGATTATGTTCGGAATCAAAAGTTTGAATTGCAAAATTTGCAGTTCCATCGGGATGATATGAATTCCAAATTATTGAAAGTTGATACGCAAGTTGATCAATTATTTAAAAATCATCCTGAATTGTCAGAAAAAATGTTGCCTTTAACAGGCGAAGAAATTGATCAGTTGACACCTCAAACAGGCAAAAAAAATAATGTACCACTAATTGTTTGTGGTGTAGCCGTGATTTTGGCATTTATTATTAACCCTTTGCGGTGGCTATTCATTTTAGCAGCAATTGGTAGTGGAGCTTGGTATTGGTATCAAGAGCGGACTAATCGAACTAATTCTGATTTGAATAATTATCCATTTTTGCAAACTAAAGGTTACGAAGGGTTATCGCGTGAGGCAATTTTAGGAATTCAAGGAACGGTTATTGCTTTGGATAACTTCCATACAACGCAAAATGGTTTGATTGATGGAATTAAATCGATTGAAGTCGATTTGAATAAGTGGCGGAAGATTTTGTTAGAATTGAATGTTCTTGATTCTTCCTATAAGAATGACAATTATAATGAACAAATTGAGAAATATTTTGCTCGTTTGGACCAAATTAGAGCAAAAGCTGATGTGGCTGAACAAAGTCAAGCTCAGACACAAAAGATTGTTAATGAACGCGAAATTCGTTTGAATCAGTTGAATAAAGAAATTTTTGCCATTTTACAAAAGTATCAAGCAATCAATATGAATATGTTTACGCAAATGCATACACGCCAAATTGAAAACCAAAAGACGTTGACGCAAATTAAGCAGGATAAGGATTTTCTAGGAACAGATTTGGCTGAATTAAAAAAGTATACCGATCACAATGTCTTGAGCGAGGAATTGAATCAAGCGACAGCCAAGAAAACCGCATTGTCTGATAAAAACAATGAATTAAGTCGACAAATGGGTTCGTTGAAAGAACAAATGCAACAAATCTTTGATAATAAACAATATCAACATATCGTGACAGAGATGGCTCAGAGCAAACAAGATATCATTGAATATTACGATGAATGGATCTCAAATAAGTTGGCTAGCAGTTGGATTCGAAATATGTTAAATATTGCGACAGAAAATCGTTATCCAAAGATGATTCAAAAAGCAACGCAATATTTTAGTTTGTTAACTAACAAGCACTATATTAAGATTGATTTTAGGAAGAAAGATATTGTCGTAACAAGTGCTAATAAGAATACTTTTGACGTACATGAATTGTCCAAAGCAACAACGATTCAATTGTATTTAGCTTTAAGATTAGCTTTTGTGACGGAAATATCTGATTTGATCAAATTACCAATTTTGATTGATGATGCTTTTGTTGATTTTGATATTTCGCGGAAGGAAAATGTTTTTGATTTGATTAAGGAGATTGCCAAGGCTAACCAAGTTATCTATGTAACTGCTAATCAACCAGAAAATATTCCAGATGATCATATATTGAAAATGGGGGAGAGAGATAGTGCCTAAACAGATAATTGATTTTAATAAGGGCGAAGACATGAGTTTGGAAGTTATTATTAAACGTTCTGACTTTCGTTTAGCTAAGAATGGTAAGAACTTCTTATCACTAGTATTTGAAGATAAATCTGGACAAATACCTGGTAAATATTGGGATGCTAATGAAGAGGATGCCCAAAAATACCGAGTTGGAACGATTGTTCAGCTAGAAGGCCGTCGTGACTTGTACCAAGGGAAACCCCAAGTGAACATTACTCGTTTAGGTCTCTTGGATCCTGAAACAGTTGATATGTCACAATTCGTGCAAACAGCACCTATGAAAAAAGTTGATATGGAAAATGAATTTGATGATGTTTTCTTACAAATTACCAACGGTGCATGGAATCGCATTGTCAGATATTTATTTAAAAAGTATCATGACCGTTTCTTTACTAGTGCGGCTGCTAAAACAAATCACCATGATTTCCAAGGTGGACTAGCCTTTCATACTTTGAGTATGGTTCGTATGGCTGAGAGTATTTCAGATCAATATCCACAGATTAACCGAGCATTGTTGATTGCCGGAGCTTGCTTACATGATTTTGGTAAAATTATTGAATTAACAGGTAGTCTTGATATCGAATATACTTTCGAAGGAAACATGTTAGGCCATATTACGATAGTTGATGAAGAAATTGTTAAAGCGGCTGAGGAGCTTAATATAAGCCTTGAGAGCGAAGATATGATTTTACTTCGTCATATGATTTTGTCACATCATGGATTGCTAGAATATGGTTCACCAGAACGTCCGAAGATATTGGAAGCAGAAGTTTTGCATAATATTGATATGATGGATGCTTCAATCAATATGATTACTAAGGCAATTGATAAAACAGAAAACGGCAAGTTTTCAGAACGAATCTTTGGTCTTGATAATCGAGCATTTTATAAACACAGTTAACTAAAAGTTGAAAGTTAAATATGTTGTGAAGATAGTAATAGGCCGCCTCCAGAAGCAAGAAATTTAGGCCGCTGTGGGGACCGATTGGAGCCAAAGAGCGGTCTCCAATCTCGATTTTGAACTTCGCAAAGTACGCGAATTTCAAAACTCGTCCCGTGGTGTAATAGCTAAAGCTATAACGCCACCTTCACAGCGACCTAAATTCTTGCTTCTTCCGGCTAGTTTATTCTTTGTTTTGGATTAAGAGTAAATAAGTTCCGGTATTACTATTTAGTTTGGCTATTTTCGCGTTAATGATGACTAGAGTACCAAGACTTAAACTATGTTTTGAATCTTTCAACCTTTAGACAGTTAACTAAAAAAATCAGATAATCTCAAAAGTAACATACTGAGATTATCTGATTTTTTTTATTATTTAGAATAAAGTAGTCCAAATTAATTGCAAGTTCAAAATGATTAAGATAACAGCAATTACCCAAGACAAATACTTGACCCAAGGACGATTGACGAATGGTCCCATAAGTTTTTTATCACTTGTGAAAAGAATTAAAGGAATCATTGCGAATGGTAAGGCGATAGATAGAAAGACTTGTGAGAATGTCAACAGACTTTCAATTTTAGATTCACTACCTTTGTAGTAAACCGCAAAAGCCAATACAGGTAAGATTGAGAAGAGTCGTGTCAATAATCTTTGTGCCCAAAGAGGCATTTTTAAATTAATGAATCCCTCCATAATTAATTGACCAGCTAGCGTTCCGGTGATAGTTGAACTTTGACCAGAAGCCAAGAGGGCAATAGCGAAAAGCATACTCAACATTGGACTAGCAATAGCTCCAACAATCTTGGAATTGCTTAAAGCATTGAATAGGTCAACGAAACGACCTAAATCGCTATGAGTTCCGTAGAATAAAGCTGCACCTAAAATCAACAATAAACTATTGACGATAAAGGCAAGTGTTAATTGGATATTCGAATCCGCAATTGTGAAACGAATTGTTTTTTTCACTGAATCGTGATCATGAATATCATATTTACGTGTTTGTGAAATGGATGAACCAAGATACAAGTCGTGGGGCATAACAGTTGCACCAACGATACCAAGAGCCATATAAAGCATAGGTTGGTTAGTTAAAATTTTTGCTCTAGGAACGTAACCACCTAGAACACCCAAAGCATCAGGCTTTGATAAGAAGACTTCATAAGCGAAGACAAATAAGATAACAGCAACTAAAGTTGCCACGATAGCTTCGATTTTATGAAAGCCCAATTTCATTAGAAATAGCAAAATTAAAACATCGAACGCGGTAATTGTAATACCGACAATCAATGGAAAACCAAATAATAACTCTAATGCGATACCGGAACCAATAATTTCAGCCACATCAGTTGCCATTATCGCTAGTTCAGTGATAACCCAAAGGACAAAGCCACCAACTTTAGAAGTTCGATCCCTTGTCAGTTGAGCCAAATCACGACCTGTAACAATACCTAAGCGTGCTGACATTGCTTGGAGCAACATCGCAATCAGACTGGATAGCAGTACGACAGTCAATAGGGTGTACTTGAATTGAGCACCACCACCAATTGAAGTAATCCAGTTACCGGGGTCCATATAACCCACAGCAATCAAGGCACCAGGCCCTGTATATGCTAAGAGAGTCTTGAAGTAACCAGCGTTGTCTGGCACGTCGATTGACCCATTGATTTCATCGAGGCTTTTTCGTTGTCGGCCAGTTTCTCGAATGAATTTGCTCTCTTTTTCTTCATCATTTTTACCCTTCAAAATGACTCGACCTCTTTTCGTAGTTTGTTAATCCTACTAGCGAGGTTCCTTATTTTAACGAACGACAATTACTGAAACAGGGGCACGTTTGGCAAGTCTTGGTCCAATCGCTCCAGAAATTTTAGAGTGAGGGAACTGTGTGTCAGCTCCAGTTACAATTAAGTCTGGTTGAAAATCGGGAATCACACGTTCTAAGATGACGTCGTCAACGTCGCCACCCTCATAGGCAAGAGGTTCAACCTTATTCAAACCATTATCTTCCGCAGCCTGAACGTATTGTTCGACTGCTTGTTTGAGATCATCACGTTTTTCTCTGATTTTTGATGGTGTCAAAGAATCGAAAATATTGATATCTTCACTTTCCATAACAGAAACGATTCCTAAAGTAGCATCATAATCGTGAGCAAGAGTAATTGCAAAGCGAAATGCCCGAGTAGTTGATTCGTGATCATCTTCATCAACCGTTAATAAAATTCGTCTGTAAACTAAAGGGTCTTGAATTTCAGTCTTATCCATAAAATATTACCTCCTGAATAAATCATTAATGTACTATGTTTCATCTTTATCATACAGGTGTCTAACGACAGCACAAGAGTCAGCAACTACATTTCGTAGTTCCTAAGAAAATAATTTGATTACTTCAAATTTAGAAAAAAGACCCTCAGTAAAAGAAGTTAACTTTGATTAACAAAGATATAAAGATTTTAGTTCGAACCTCAATCTAATTATAATTATTATCATGCTAGTTGTATCGGTTATTAAGAAATTAATTGGAATATTTGAAACAAATTTATTATTAAAACTTAACTTTTTTGATGTTGATTTGCTGATATTGCTGGAGGCAGTGAATATCAGCTGCAAGATGTCAGGTTTGGGCTAGTTAAATATGCTGTGTCGCCTCCAGGAACAAGAAATTAGGTCGCTATGGGGACCGCTTCGAGCCAAAGAGCGGTCTCGAAGCTCGATTTTGAACCTCGCAAAAACCGCGAGTTTCAAAACTCGTCCCGTGGTGTAAGGACTAAAATCCTAACGCCACCTTCACAGCGACCTAATTTCTTGTTCCTTCCGGCTAGTTTATTCATTGTTTTAGATACATATAAAGCCATGGAAAAAATAAATCATAAACAAAAATGAAATTGGCGGTAATTTTTTTACCAGTTTTTTCTAATTTTAATACCTAAAATTATATAAAGGTGAGGGAAGCAAATATCCAATTAAAAGGATTATTTAAATTTAGATTTATAAAAAGACTTCAGTCGGAAGAACCGAGAAATAGTTACTGGCTGTGAAAGTGGTGTTAGTGCGGGTGGTTTTCCCGTGCTTACAGCACCGGGCGTGTTTGGAGACTCGCTTGTGAGGCTTCAAACCGAGGTCTGAGACCTTGGCTCAGACCGGTCCACATAGCCAGTAACTATTTCTCGGTTCTGGAGACGGCATATATATATTAAAAAAGGTAAAAAAAATAACGCTGGTATTTTACCAACGTTATTGATTATGTGCGCCCGGCATGGGCGC
>NZ_AZFV01000090.1 GCF_001435815.1 Companilactobacillus nantensis DSM 16982
AAGGTACTGAGTATATAATTTGATACAGATAAATAAGAGCACTTCTGAGAAAATAAATCTTGGAGGTGCTTTTGCTTTGACTAATAATAAATATTCATATGAAACTAAATTAGAAGCCATTAGGCTTTTGAATGCCGGTGTCTCCGGCAGACAAATTGTTAAACAGCTTGGTCTGAAGAGTGATGGACTTATTTATACTTGGAGAAAATATCTTCGTGATGGAGACTATTACCGTCTTTCTCAACCTCAAGGGAAACAATATAAATACAACAAAGGCGTGACGGA
>NZ_AZFV01000091.1 GCF_001435815.1 Companilactobacillus nantensis DSM 16982
CCAATTCCATAGTAGTTCAGCCAACCAACCATTTTCTGATCAATCTCCTTGAAGAGTTCATCGAGGCTTCTGCCTCGATTTCGCTTCGTTGTTTCCTTGAGCGATTGTTTAACTCTCTTTTTGGCTTGTTTGGAAGGACGCACGTAGGTACCCTTGCTTGATACACCGAGTGAGAATCCCAAGAATTTCAGTCCCAGAGGAGATCCAACCTTTGTCTTATTCTTGTTAACCGTTAATTGTAGGTCGTTCTCAAGAAATTTAGAGATACT
>NZ_AZFV01000092.1 GCF_001435815.1 Companilactobacillus nantensis DSM 16982
GGACTTTAACTGCTTTGAATGTTGGCTTTAAATGGCTCTAGTTTGCTCTCTAAGCCATTTTAGCTGTTAAATGCATAATTTAGCTGTCTGTCAACGGTAAATCGACGTAGAACGGCTTTTAGCCGTTCTAGGAGGCTTTAAGGAGTTGACAGACTCACTCACTAGACCAAGACACTTTTGCGCATGCAAAGAAAAGCACACCTGCTTTTCTTGCCT
>NZ_AZFV01000093.1 GCF_001435815.1 Companilactobacillus nantensis DSM 16982
GGTAATATATATCTTGTTGTTGCGACAGATGCAACGGCGTCAACGGATACAAGCTTTACAGCTTTTCCAAACGCCTTTAATTATTTTAAAAAAGTTCTTGACTTGGTCTTGTAACTTCGATATGATAATTAAGTTGTCTGTTGAGATGACACCTAACAATTTATCATTTACTTGATAATTTGTTAGAAAAATTATTTTAAAAAGTTCTT
>NZ_AZFV01000094.1 GCF_001435815.1 Companilactobacillus nantensis DSM 16982
AGTATCTCTAAATTTCTTGAGAATGACCTGAAACTAACGGTCAATAAGAAGAAGACTAAAGTTGGGTCTCCTTTGAGACTGAAATTTTTGGGATTCTCACTTGGTGTATCGAGCAAGGGCACTTACGTGCGTCCTTGCCAACAAGCCAAAATGAGAGTTAAACAATCACTCAAGAAAATAACGAAGAGAAATCGAGGTAGAAGCCT
>NZ_AZFV01000095.1 GCF_001435815.1 Companilactobacillus nantensis DSM 16982
TAGTTTATCTTCTGTTTGTGCAACCTCCGAAGGGGTTGCCAAATCAAGAGAGATTCCCTTCGGAAAATCTCTTCGTACCATACGGTTGTGAACTTCATTGGTTCCTCGTTCACTGGATGTATACGGATGAGTGAAGTAGACAGGTGCTGTCTTATTCATTACTTCTGTCAGGGTACTGAATTCAAGACCATTGTCGGCAGTAAT